>NZ_LIQR01000086.1 GCF_001418575.1 Peterkaempfera griseoplana | reverse complement strand
CCGTCCTGCAGGACGGTGGAGTCCGGGATGCCGTGGCAGATCACCTCGTTGACCGAGGTGCAGATGGACTTGGGGAAGCCCCGGTAGCCGAGGTCCGACGGGTAGGCGCCGTGGTCGCACATGTAGTCGTGGGCGACGCGGTCCAGCTCGTCGGTGGTGACCCCCGGCGCGATGTGCTTGGCGGCCTCGTCCATGGCGCGGGCCGCGATGGCGCCCGCGATCCGCATCTTCTCGACGGTCTCCGCCGTCTGCACCTCCGGACCGGTGTACGGCGCGGGGGCGCGCTTGCCCACGTACTCGGGCCGGGCGATGTGCGCCGGGACGCTGCGGGTGGGGGAGAGCCTGCCGGGAACCAGAGGAGCCATGCCCGGATTCTATCGGCCGTGACACCTGTGTCCGGGTGCGGTCGGCCGTACGCGCGCTGACCAGGCGTCAGCTCCGCTGCGGTGTGCACCGCCGGGTTGCCCTGCGCGGCCGGGGCTGTTTGAATAAATGAACAGTCATTTATTATTGGAGGCGGCGATGGCGGGACGGCCCAGGGCGGTCGACGACGCGGTGATCCTGCGCGCGACCGCCGAGGTGATCGGCCGGGTGGGCCCCGCAGGGCTGACGCTCGGCGCGGTGGCCGCCGAGGTGGGGCTGGTGCCCGCCACCCTGGTGCAGCGCTTCGGCTCCAAACACGGCCTGCTGGTGGCGCTGGCCAGGCAGTCCGCGCAGGACGCCGACGCCCTGCACCGGCAGCCGGCGCAGCGCCACACCTCCGCCCTGGCGGCGCTGACGGCGCTGCTGGTGGAGTCCACGGCGCTGATGGACACCCCGGAGAGGTTCGCCAACCACCTGGCGTTCCTCTGCATGGACCTCACCGACCCCCAGCTCCACGAGCACGCCCTGGCGATCCACCGGTCCCGCGGTGAAGCGGTGCGGCACCTGCTCGGCCGGGCGGTGGCCGAGGGCGAGCTGCGCGCCGGAACGGACACCGCGGCGCTGACCGGGACCATCCAGGCGATCACCGCGGGCACCGGTCTGACCTGGGCCCTGGACCGGCACGGCACCCTGCCGCAGCGGCTGCGGCAGGCCGTCGCCGCCGTACTGCGGCCCCATCTCCCCGGTACGGAGGATTCATGACCGCTGTCGAGAAGCCGCTGAGGGGCAGCGTCGCCCTGGTCGCGGGAGGCACCCGGGGCGGCGGAAGGGGCATCGCCGTGGAACTCGGCGCCGCCGGTGCCACGGTGTACGTGACCGGCCGCAGCAGCGCGGCCGGACGTTCCGACCTGGACCGCCCCGAGACCGTGGAGGAGACCGCGCGGCGGGTCGACGCCGCAGGCGGGACCGGCATCGCCGTACGCACCGACCACAGCCGCCCGGCGGAGGTCGAAGCCCTGGTGGCCAGGATCGCCGCGGAGCAGGACGGCCGGCTCGACATCCTGGTCAACTCCGTCTGGGGCGGCGATCCGCTGACCGACTGGGAGCACCCCCTGTGGGAGCAGGACCTGGACACCGGACTGCGCCTGCTGCGGCAGGCCGTCGAGACCCATGTCATCACCAGCCGGTTCGCGCTGCCGCTGATGGTCGCCCGCCGAAGCGGCCTGGTGGTGGAGGTCACCGACGGCAACACCGCCCGCTACCGGGGCTCCTTCTTCTACGACCTGGCGAAGTCCGCGGTGATCCGGCTCGCCGTCGCCCAGGCCGCGGAGCTGAGGCCGCACGGCGTCGCGGCGGTCGCCGTCACGCCCGGTTTCCTGCGCTCGGAGGCCATGCTGGAGCACTTCGGCGTCACCGAGGCCGACTGGCGCGACGGTGCCGCGCGGGACCCGCACTTCGCCCACTCCGAGACCCCCGCCTATCTGGGGCGGGCCGTCGCAGCGCTGGCCGCCGACCCCGGCGTCATGGCCAGGACGGGACGGGCGCTGGCCACCTGGGACCTGTACAAGGAGTACGGCTTCACCGACGCGGACGGCACCCGGCCGGACTGGGCGGCCCACTGGGCCGACGCCCTGGAGGAGGAGCACGGGCCGCTCGGGGACCCGCTGTGAGCCCGGCCCTGCCCGGCCGCCGCGGACGGGCGGAGTGGGCGCGGCCCCGGACGGGCATGAGCTACGGTGCCCGCAACCCGCGGGGCATGGGGCACCAGCCCCTCGACGAGGAGGCCGCCGGATGAGGTTCGGACGCAAGCCGCAGGGCAAGCCGGGCGAGTGGTACTACTGCGTGCAGCACCACAAGGTGGAGGAGGGCCCGGAGTGCCCGGCCCGCGACCGCCTGGGCCCGTACGGGAGCCGTGCCGACGCGGAGCACGCCCTGCAGACCGCCGCCGAGCGCAACGAGGAGTGGGACACCGACCCGCGCTGGCACGACCGCCCCGAGGAGCGCGGCGCCTGAGCGGGCGGTCCCGCCTGAGAGGTGGCCCCGGGGCTCCCGGCGTAGCGTGAGGAACGGGGGCGCCGCCACCGTCCGAGGAGCCGCGATGTCCGCGTCCGAGGCCTTCGCCGACCGCATGGCCGGGATCCTCAACGACTCCTGTCTGGCGCTGCTGATCGGTGTCGGCCACCAGACCGGGCTGTTCGACGCCATGGCCGCCCTGCCGGGCGCCGGCTGCGCGGAGATCGCCGGGGCTGCGGGCCTCCAGGAGGAGCTGGTCCGGGAGTGGCTCGGCGGCATGGTGGCCGGCGGCATCGTCCGGCACGATCCGGACGAGGGCGGCTACACCCTCCCCCCGGACCACGCCGCATGCCTCACCAGGGCCGCCGGGCCCGGCAACCTGGCCGGGCTCGCGCGGTACCCGGCGGCGATGGGCGAGGTGGAGCAGCAGCTGGTGGCGGCCTTCCGCACGGGCGACGGGGCGGCGCGGCCGGCCGGCCGGCGGCTCTCGGAGCTGCGGGCCGAGGAGAGCGGCCGCATCGCCGACGGGGCACTGGTGAGCGGCGTCCTCCCGCTGGTCCCCGGTCTGCCCGGGCGGCTGCGCGAGGGGATCGAGGTGCTGGACGTCCACTGCGGCCGGGGCCGCGCCGTCGCCGTGCTGGCACGGGCCTTTCCCGCCTCCCGCTTCCGCGGTCTGGACCTCCGCGAGGAGGACATCGCCGCGGCCCGGGAGGAGGCCGCGCGGCTGGGCCTGGCCAACACCACCTTCGACGTGGCCGACTCCGCGGACCTGGACGGCCACTACGACCTGATCACCGCTTTCGACGCCCTGGGCGACTTGGCGGACCCCGCCCGCACCCTGCTCGCCGTCCGGGACGCCCTGCACGACGACGGGGTGTTCCTGACGGGGGACCTCGTCGCCGGCCGCCGGGAGGAGGAGGGCGGCGACCCGGCGGGCCCGTTGCCGTACGGCCTCGCGCTCTTCCACGGCCGGGCGGTCTTCTGTGCGGAGGCCTCCCCCAGTGGGCGGACGATGCGCCGGATGCTCACCGACGCCGGCTTCACCCGGGTGGACTGCGGCCGGGCGGAGGGCGACCCGCTGACCCTCTACTGCGCGGCCCGCAAGTCCTGACCCCGCCCGGAGCCCCGCACGGCACGGCCGCGCCGGACGACCTGCGCCCAGGGCCCCCGGTCCCGCACCGCGCGTCGCGGGTGGTGGTGACCGGTCCGCCGCTCCGCAGCGGCCGCAAGCCGCGTGAGGGGCGCCCGGGGGAGAGGTCCGGGCGGACCTTGCGGGCGGGGCGGCATCATGCGGGCCCGACCCCGGCAGCGCGCAAGCGATGTGCTCAGGTGGCCTTACCAGCGGATGGGAGGCGGGGCCGTCAACCGCTCCGCCAGCCGCGCCATCCGGTCCAGCACCCGCCGCCGCCCCTGCGGGGGCTCCTCGCCCGCCGCGGCCGTCACCAGGTGCTGCACCACATCGAAGGCCGCCGCCTGCCCCTCCCCGGACGCCGGGCGCGGCACCGTCAGCGTCTCGTGCGCCAGCCCCTGCAACTCGGCGTCCCCGGTGTCCAGGGCCAGCACCGCCGCGCCGGCGCGGCGGGCGTCCTGTACCCGCTCCAGCAGCGGCGCGCCGGCCGCCTCCGCGGCCACCACCAGCAGCGTCCCACCCCGGCCCAGCCGCTCCAGCCGCCGCAGATCCACCGCGAGATGCCCGGGCGCGCCCGGCGGGACCCGCCAGCGGACCAGTGTGGGGGAGAGCTGCGGCAGCCCCGACCATGCGGCCTCGTCATCCAGGTGAGCCGCCATGTGCCAGGGCTCGTCGCTCTCGCTGCCCACCAGCAGCAGCCCGCCCGACGCGCCGCCCGGCCGGCGCGACACACAGGAGCGCAGCGCCCAGCCGAACTCCCTGGTCGACTCCAGCCAGCCCGTACCCGTGAGGACCTCGCGCATCTGCGACACCCGGACCGCATCCATGCGACCCCATGCTGCCCGAGCCGCCGCCCGCTTTGGGAGGATCACGGCATGACTACACCCGATGCAGTGACATCCCCCGCCGCCGCCGACGTCTCCGGGCTGGTCGTCGGCGTCCTCGGCGGCACCGGGCCGCAGGGCAAGGGCCTCGCCTACCGGCTCGCCCGGGCCGGCCAGCAGGTCGTCATCGGCTCCCGTGCGGCCGAACGCGCCGAGGCCGCCG
Organism: Peterkaempfera griseoplana; assembly: GCF_001418575.1. Taxonomy (GTDB): domain Bacteria; phylum Actinomycetota; class Actinomycetes; order Streptomycetales; family Streptomycetaceae; genus Peterkaempfera; species Peterkaempfera griseoplana. Next base: position 2,345 of record NZ_LIQR01000086.1, on the reverse strand, counting down.
CCGCCGAGCTCGGCCTCGGCATCCGCGGCGCCGACAACGCCGCCGCGGCCGCGCAGAGCGACATCGTCATCGTGGCGGTGCCGTGGGACGGCCACGGCGCCACCCTGGAGTCGCTGCGCGCCGAACTGGCCGGCAAGATCGTCGTCGACTGCGTCAACCCGCTCGGTTTCGACAAGCAGGGCGCCTACGCGCTGCGGCCGGAGGAGGGCAGCGCCGCCCAGCAGGCCGCCGCCCTGCTGCCGGACTCCACCGTCACCGCCGCCTTCCACCATCTCTCCGCGGTCCTGCTCCAGGACCCGGAGATCGAGCAGATCGACACCGATGTGATGGTGCTGGGCGACGACCGCGCCGCCACCGACACCGTCCAGGCCCTGGCGGCGCGCATCCCCGGGATGCGCGGTGTCTACGCCGGGCGGCTCCGCAACGCCCACCAGGTGGAGTCCCTGGTGGCCAATCTCATCTCGGTCAACCGCCGCTACAAGGCCCACGCCGGTCTGCGCATCACCGACGTCTGACCGTCCGGCGCCACGGGAGCGCCCCGCCGTGCGCCGGACCAGGGGCGTAACGGGCGGCGGGGCGGCACCCCCGGCCGGTGCCCGCGCCGCCGGGACGTACGGCCGCCGGGCTCCCCGCTCCCCGGGCGGCCGGGCGCAGCGGACGGCCCTGACGCGGGAGCGGGACGGACATCGGGGAGAATGGGAGCCGACCGTACGCCCCCGCCACCGCACGCCTGGAGTCCGCAGCCATGCCCCGCAACGCCGTTCTCGCCCTCGTCGCCTGCCTGCTGGCGGTCGCGGCCGCCGTGGTCTCCTTTGTGGAGGGCAACTGGCTGGGCGTGGTCTGGGTCCTGCTGGCGGGCGTCACCAGCAACATGGCCTGGTACTACATCCGCCGTGAGCGGGCCGCCCGGGGCTGAGCCCGGCTCGCCCGGAACAGCGTCCCCGGAATCAGCTCTCCCGGGATCAGTTCTCCCAGAAGCGGAAGGCCTGGTAGCCGAGCGCGGCCAGGTACGGGGGCACGTCGAACAGCTCCATGACCTTGTAGGCCAGCCGCCAGAACCAGTCGCCGACCGAGGTCTGCCACAGCAGGGCGAAGACCGCCAGCATGCCGAACGGCGCGAACGGCTCCACCGCGCGCCGGGCCTTCAGCGAGAGCCAGGGCTCGATGATCCCGTAGCCGTCGAAGCCGGGGACGGGTATCAGGTTGAGCACCGCCGCGGTGATCTGGAGCAGCGCCAGGAAGGCCATCCCCGCCACGAACGTGGACGGGGCGCCGTCCAGCAGCCCCGCACCGATCGGCGCCAGCAGGGCCACCGCGATCACCACGTTGACCAGCGGCCCGGCCGCCGAGATCAGGCTGTGCTTCCAGCGACCGCTGATCCGGTGCCGCTCGATGAAGACCGCGCCGCCGGGCAGGCCGATGCCGCCCAGGATCACGAAGACCACCGGCAGGACCACGCTCAGCAGCGCATTGGCGTACTTGAAGGGGTTCAGCGTCAGATAGCCCTTGGCGCCCACCGTCAGGTCACCGCCGTGCAGCGCCGTGCGGGCGTGGGCGTACTCGTGGAGGGAGAGCGAGACCACCCAGCCGGAGACCACGAAGAGGAAGACGCCGAAGCGGGAGTTCTCCCCGTAGCCGGTCCACACCGCCCAGGAGGAGGTGCCGAGGACGGCGAGCAGCACCCAGAACACCGGACTGATGCGGCGGTCCTCGCTGCGCTGCTGCTGGGTGCGGGCGAACGTCATGACGGAACGGCTCCGAGGTCGAGGAGGCGGGCAGAAGCCCCGATCATGCCTGGCTGCGGAGCGGGCCCACAAGCGGCGGCCTTCCGACAACGTGCGTGGGGCGGCCCCCGTTCCGGCCCGCCGCCCCGCGCCCGGCCGGCCTCGATCACAATGGACCCGTGCGCTACGGCATCCTCGGCACCACTCAGGCCCACCACGACGACGGCACCCCGGTCCCGCTCGGCGGTGCCCGGCTGCGCGCTCTGCTGGCCGCGCTGGCCCTGCGGCAGGGCCGCCCGGTGCCCGTCGGCACCCTGGTGGACGAGGTCTGGGACGGCGAACCGCCGGCGGACGGCCCCGGCGCGCTGCAGACCCTGGTGGGAAGGCTGCGCAGGGCACTCGGCCGTGACGCGATCGGGTCCGGCCCCGAGGGTTACCGGCTGTGCGCCGCCGCCGACGACATCGACCTGGGCCGCTTCCAGCAGCTGACGGCGCAGGCCGAGCAGGCAACGGCCGGCGGCCGCGCCGAGCAGGCCGCTGAGCTGCTGCGCAGCGCGCTGGGGCTGTGGCGCGGACCCGCGCTGGCCGACCTCCCGGACCGGTCGGCCGCCGCGGGTCCGC
>NZ_LIQR01000085.1:9125-15319 GCF_001418575.1 Peterkaempfera griseoplana | reverse complement strand
GAAGGTGGCGATGCCGAAGTCGGTGAGCACCACCCGCCCGGTGCCGCGCTCCAGCAGCACGTTGGCCGGCTTGACGTCCCGGTGCAGCACACCGACCTGGTGACCGCGGTGCAGCGCGGCCAGCACCTGGGCGCCGACCCCGGCGGCGTCCCGGGGCAGCAGGGTGCCCTCCTGGGAGATGACGTCGGCCAGCGAACGGCCGTCGATCAGCTCCATCACGATCCACGGGCGGCCGTCCTGCTCCAGGACGTCATGGATGGTGATCACACCGGGGTGCTTGATCCGGGCCGCGGCGCGGGCCTCCTGCTTCATCCGCGACTGCAGGATCTGCAGGTCCTCCTCCGGGAGGTGGCTGACGCTGAGCTCCTTGACGGCGACCTCGCGGTCCAGCATCCGGTCCTCGGCCCGCCACACCGTGCCCATGCCGCCACGGCCCAGCCGCTCGCCCAGCAGATAGCGGCCGGCCAGCAGCCGTCCGTCCCTCGGCCCCTGGAACGGTGTCGCGCCGGTTCCCCGGCCGGCACCGTCCGCAGTCGCGGCCGCGCCCGGTACGGATCCGTCCTGCGTCCCCATCCGTGCTCCCCCTCGTCTGCAGTCCGCCGCACCGGCAGGTGGTGCGGCCCGCACGACGACCCCCGCCGTCCATCGCCCCGGGTTCCGGTCCCGGCGCACGCCACTGCTCACCACTCGAACATGTACAGGAGACAGGTTAGGCGTCCCTACCGGCGCCGCACATCCCGCCCCCGCGCGTGTGACCCGGTCGTGACTCGCCCGGGCGCCGGGCGCGCCGGGCGCTCACCCGGCGAGCAGCGCCGTCACCCCCAGCACCAGCAGCAGCACCAGCACGATCCCGCCGACCAGCAGCGGCCCCAGCGACCCGGGGCGCAGGCCCCGGCGGGCATGGCGCGGCGGGCCGTGCGGATGGTCGGGGTGCGGCTGCGGCAGCCCCCCGCGGCGTCGCCGGCGCTCCACCGTCCCGGCCGGCCGCACCGCGGGCAGCAGCGCGGCGACCCCCGCCGTGTCCGGGTCGTACGGCTCCGGCGCCCGCGTCAGCAGCTCGGAGAGCCGCCGGCGCACCTGCGCCGGGGCGGGGCGGGCGGCCGGGTCGGGATGCAGCAGCTCCTCCACCAGCGGCCGGAGCGCCCCGCAGGAGGCGCCCGGCGCCCGGCGCCCGGCCCGTACCGCGTCGAAGAGCACACCGGTGTCCTCCTCCGGGAACGGCGGGCGCCCGGTGAGGAGGCGGAAGAGCAGCACCCCGAGCGCCCAGCAGTCCGCCGCCGGACCCACCGGCTCACCGGGCAACGGCCGCTGCAGCTGCAGCTGCGGGCCGCGGTCACCCCCGGGCGGGCCGACCTGCTCGGGTGCCCAGCGCTCCGCCCTCGGCCCGGCGAGGGCCGCACGGCTGTCACGGGCCCGCCGGCGGGCCAGGGTCCAGTCGGTGCCCAGGGGGAGCGCCACCCCGGAGGGGTCGGCGTCCAGCCCCTCGGAGAGCGCCTCCTGCGCGGCCCCGCTGCCCAGCCCGCCCAGCATCGCGGCACCGTCCTCGCAGACCAGCACCGTCTCCGGGGTGATGTTGCCGTGCACCAGCCCCGCCGCATGGACGGCCTGCAGGGCGCCCAGCAGATCCCCGGCGATCTCCGCCGCCCGGTGGACCGGCAGCGGGCCGCGCTCCAGCAGCCGGGCCAGCGGCACCCCGGGCAGGTACTCGCCGGCCACCCAGAGGTACCCGTCCTGGTGGAACACCTCGAAGTCCTGGAGCAGCCGGGGGTGCACGGGCACCGCGGCGACGGCCCGGGCAGCCCGGTCGACGGCGCGCGCGGCGGCCCCGGCGGTGGGCGCGGCCTCCTCGGGGGCGAGGCCGTAGACGGTGTCCAGGCCGTCGTCCAGCACCTCGGCGCTGACCACCTCGGGCAGCGGTACGGCCTCCAGGACGACCCGCAGCCCGCTCGCGGAGTCCACCGCCGCACGGCGGCGGGGCGCGGCGAGGTCCTCCGGGCGGTCCATCAGCTGGTACCGCCCGGCCAGCAGCCGTCCGTACACCGGTGGCATGGCCCTCCCTTCGCGGCCCAGCGTACGGGCCGCCGGCGGCGTCACCGGCTGCGCCTGCCCCGCGGCGGGACGCCGATCCCCCGGGTCCTCAGCCCAGGGGCTTGAAGCTGTCGTAGGACACCTGGCGCGCCTTCGCTGCCTCGGCGCTGTCCCACTGGTCCTGCGGCATCATCCACTGGATGATGTACGCCTTGTCGGTGTCCTTGCCGATGATGAACGCCCGGCTGACGGCGTGCTTGACGGCGGGCGGACTGTTGTACGTGAACGTCCAGTCCGCGGCGTCCCAGCCGCGGTAGCTCAGCTGGTGGATGTCGCCGATCTGCTGGTAGTCGGGGTAGCCGCTGCTGGCCTGGCTCGCGCGGTCGCGCCAGTCCGCCAGGACGTCCTCGGTGGCGTCGGACCGGTGGTCCAGGATCAGCACCCAGTCCTTGTAGTGCAGTTCGACGCCGCCGTCCTTGTCCTTGGCGTACGTCATGCCCTCGGGCACCACGACGGAGAGGTGCTCCCGGTCGTTGGTGTAGGTGGTGAAGCCGTCCGGGACCGCGTCCTTGGCGCCGCCGCCCGCGTTCTTGCTGCCGCTCTTGCTGCCGTCGTTCCCGTCGCCGCCGTTGCCGCCCTTGCCGCCCTTGTCGTCACCGGCCGGGTCGCCGCCGCCCGGGGCTGCGGGTCCGGTCGCCGGGGAGGACTGGGCCGGCGCCGAACCGGTCGGCGACGTGGATGTCCTCGGGGCCGGGCTGTGGCTGCCCGCACCGCCGCCGGAGGCCTGCCCGCCGGAGGAGTCGCCGGTGTCCGACATGGCCCGGACGCCCAGTACCACTGCGGTCACCAGCAGCGCCAGCACCACGCCGTAGACCAGCAGCGTCCGGGGAGCGGGGGTGCGCTCGGCGGGCGGCGCCGCACGCCACTCCTGGATCCGCCGGCCGAGACCGCCGCCGGGACCGGACGGCGCCTCGCTCAGCTCGTCGACTGCGGCGGGCAGTACGGCGGTGGCCGGCGCCTCCTGCGGAGCAGGGGCGGGGGCGGGGACAGCGACGGCCTTGGGCTCGGCCGCCTTCGCCGCCTTCGCCGCCTGGGCAGGCTTGGCGGCAGCGGGCTTGGCGGTACCGGCGGGCCTGGCCTTCCCGGCCGGCGCGGGAGCCGTGGGAGTCACGGGCGCTGCGGCTGCCGCAGGCTCTGCCGGGTCTGCCGGGTCTGCGGGCAGCGGCGCCGTACGGCTGCCCACCCGCACCGTGCCGAGCAGACCGCCCAGCACCCCGGCGCCGCGCCGCCCGCCGTCCGCGGCCTCCGCCGCGTCCTCGGCCCGGGCCGTCTCCTTGGGCTTCGCCGTCTCCTTGGGCTTGCCCGACTCCTTGGCCGGGGCCGTCTCCTTGGTCTGGGCGGCCTGCTCGGACTGGGCCGCCTGGCGGGGCACCGAACGGGCGGCGTCCCCGGCCGCCTTGGTCTCGGGCTGCTTGGTCTCGGGCTGCTTGGTCTCGGGCTGCGTGTCCCCGGCCGGGGTCGCGGGCAGTACCTGAGTCGCCGCAGCCGCGGCCTGCTGGGTGGTGGCCTCCGAGCGCCTGGACGCCTCGGAGACGATCCGCCGCAGCATCGACCGCGTCGTGGACTCGTCCAGCCGCTCGTCGGGGTCCTTCTGCAGCAGTCCCTCGATCACGGGGCGCAGCGGCCCGGCGTTGGCGGGGGTCTTGAGGTCCTCCATCATCACCGCGGTGAGGGTGGAGATCGCCGATCCCCGGTCGTACGGGGGCTTGCCCTCGACCATGGCGTACAGCGTCGCGCCAAGCGACCACAGGTCGGCGGGCGGGCCGGGCTTCTGGCCCCGGGCCCGCTCGGGTGAGATGTAGGACGGGGCTCCGACCAGCATGCCGGTGGAGGTGACCGACGGGTCGCCCTCGACGCTGGCGATGCCGAAGTCGGTGAGCACCACCCGGCCGTCGTCACCGATCAGGACGTTGGACGGCTTGACGTCGCGGTGCAGGATGCCGTGGCCGTGCGCCGAGCGCAGCACCCCCAGCAGGTCCAGGCCGATCTCGGCGGCGCGCACGGGCTCCAGCGGACCGTCCTGCTTGATGACGTCCGACAGGGAACGGGACTCGACCAGCTCCATCACGATCCACGGCCGGTCGTCCTCGTCCACCACGTCGAAGACGGTGACCGCTGCGGTGTGCCTGATCCTGGCGGTGGCCTTGGCCTCACGCAGGGTACGGGTGATCAGGCGGCGCTTCTCCTCGTCGTCGACGCCGCCGTGGAAGCGCAGCTCCTTCACCGCGACGACGCGGCCCAGCATCTCGTCCTCGGCGCGCCAGACGGTGCCCATGCCGCCACGCCCGAGCACCGAGTCCAGCCGGTAGCGGCCGGCGATGAGGCGGCCGGTGGAGCCCTGGGCCTGGGTCATGGATGCGATCCCCTACGTATGCCAGTCGACATGATGGTGCGTCGGCCCTTGCCGCAGGACCGCACGGCAGAGGACCGAAGGGAGGGCGGTCCGGTAGCGGCGTGATGCCCACGCCCCGGGGAAGCCCAAGGGTCCATCATCCCCTGAACCCCCGTCGCCCCCGCAATCGGCCCCTGTGCCTCGGCCGTCCGGACCGGCGCGCCCCCGCGCGCACACGTGCAAGGACGCTCAGGAGGGCCGCCACGGTTCCCGATCGGGCCCAGGAGCTGATGCCCGGGACGGGAGATGTGCAGGATCATTCGTTCGAGGGACCGTGCAGTACAGCCCCGGCACCTAGGATTGTCCCGTCAGCCACGCAGGAGGACGCATGGCGATGCCGATTCCGGAGCATTCGCCCCACGCGGATCTGCTGGCCTGGCATGAGCGGCTCGAGGTGCCCGCCGGCTTCCGAGCCGAGGTGATCGACGGGGGAATCAGCGTGTCGCCAGGCCCCAGCGGCCGCCACCAGTACATCTGTACGCGCCTGCGGGACCTGCTCCGCCCTGCCGCGTCCACAGGCCTGGTGGTGACGGACGGGCTCACCGTGGAACTGCCCGCCACGGGTGAGCGCTACATCCCGGATCTGCTGGCGCTGCCCGAGAAGGCGCTGCTCACGGAGGGATGGATCTTCCCTCCGGACGGTGTGGAACTCGTCTGCGAGGTGACCTCGCCCTCCAACGCCGCAACGGACCGCGTGAAGAAGCTCCGCGGCTACGCCGCCTCCGGCATCCCCCTCTATCTGCTGGTCGACCGCCAGGACGGCACGGCGAGTCTCTTCGCGCAGCCTTCAGGTGACCATTACGTCAGCCGTGTCCAGGTCACCTTCGGCGGTGTGGTCCATCTTCCGGCACCACTCGGCCTGCGGCTGGAGACCGCCGCCCTGGTCTGAGGCACACCTGGAGGGCCGCAGTCCTCGGCGGCCGCCGGGGGCTGGTTCGTCCGCGAAAGCCACTGGGAACAGACGTCCGACGCTGCTAGCGTTCCGGCCCGTTCCCACGTTCGCAGTGCGCCGCGCTCCGCGTCGTCCGCTGCGACGTGTCCCACTCCACTCATCTCGGGGGATCTCCGTGGACCAGACCACGCCTTCGCCTGCCCAGGCGTTCGGCCCTCCGGCGCCGCAGCCGCAGCCGCAACCGCAACCGGACGTCCAGCCGCCGGTCGCCGGCGCCCCGGTGCCTCCCCCGGCCGGGGCGTTCGGCGCACCCGTACCGCCTCCGGCCGGCCAGTTCGGCGCACCGCTGCCCCCGCCGTCGCCGTACCTGCAGGCCCCCGCCCCCGCGGCCTCGCCGACCACCTCCCGGGCCGCCCTCGGCCTGCTGGCCGGGGTGGCGGCGGCACTGGTCGGCGCGGCGGTGTACGGCGGGATCATCCGGGGCACCAACCACGAGTTCAGCTATGCGGCACTCGCGGTGGGCGCCCTGGTGGGCGCGGCGCTCGGCAAGGTCGGCGGACGCAGCCAGACACTGCCGATCCTCGGGGTGCCGCTGGCCCTGCTCGGAGTGTTCCTCGGTCAGATGTTCGGTCTGGCACTGCTGGCGGCGCATGACGCCGGGATGTCGGTGAGCGTCGTCCTGTCCGACCACGCCGGGGTGATCTACGACCTCTGGAAGGACCAGCTGAGCCCCATGGACGTGCTCTTCTTCGGCATCGCCGGGGTCGAGGGCTTCCTCTTCGCCAAGCGCACCGCAGGCTGACCGTACGCCGTGAGGGGCCG
>NZ_LIQR01000085.1:789-9082 GCF_001418575.1 Peterkaempfera griseoplana | reverse complement strand
GAGGGGCCGAGCAGGATCTCCTCCGTGGTGCCCACGGTGCCCAGGTGGACCCGCTTGCCGCGCGGCAGCTCGTCGTGGACGGCCTCCATGCCCCAGTGGTGGCCCCGGCCGGGGGCGTCGGTGGCGCGGGCCAGCGCGGCCCCGATCATCACCGCGTCCGCGCCGCAGGCCACGGCCTTGGCCAGGTCGCCGCTGTAGCCGACCCCGCCGTCCGCGATGACGTGCACATAGCGGCCGCCGGACTCGTCCATGTAGTCACGGCGGGCGGCCGCGACATCGGCGACGGCGGTGGCCATCGGCACCTGGATGCCCAGCACCGCCCGGGTGGTGTGGGCGGCGCCGCCGCCGAAGCCGACCAGCACACCGGCCGCGCCGGTGCGCATCAGGTGCAGCGCCGCGGTGTAGGTGGCGCAGCCGCCGACGATCACCGGGACGTCGAGCTCGTAGATGAACTGCTTGAGGTTGAGCGGCTCGGCGGCGCCGGAGACATGCTCGGCCGAGACCGTGGTCCCACGGATCACGAAGACGTCGACCCCGGCGTCCACGACCGCCTTGGAGAACTCGGCGGTGCGCTGCGGGGAGAGGGCGGCGGCGGTGACCACACCGGAGTCCCGCACCTCCTTGATCCGCTGCCCGATCAGCTCGGGCTTGATCGGCTCCGCGTAGATCTCCTGGAGGCGCCGGGTGGCGGCGCGCTCGTCGGCCAGTGCGGCGACCTCGGCGAGCAGCGGCTCGGGGTCCTCGTAACGGGTCCAGAGACCTTCGAGGTTGAGGACGCCCAGGCCGCCGAGCCGGCCGATGGCGATGGCCTGCGCGGGGGAGACCACGCTGTCCATGGGGGCGGCCAGGAAGGGCAGTTCAAAGCGGTAGGCGTCGATCTGCCAGGCGATCGAGACCTCCTTGGGGTCGCGGGTACGCCGGCTCGGGACGACGGCGATGTCGTCGAAGGCGTATGCCCGCCGGCCGCGCTTTCCCCGCCCGATCTCGATCTCGGTCACTTCGAGCCCTTCCGCTGTCTTCGTCCGAACCGGCCGGGGTTCCGCACCCGCAGCCGTACACCAGTATCCCGGAACGGCGCCCGCCCGCCGCAGGAGGTGCGGCGGGCGGGCGGACCGTGCGGGTCAGCGGCCGTGGTAGTTGGGCGCCTCGATGGTCATCTGGATGTCGTGCGGGTGGCTCTCCTTGAGCCCCGCCGCGGTGATCCGGACGAACCGGCCCTTGTCCTTGAGCTCCTGGATGTCGGCCGAGCCCGCGTACCCCATGGAGGAGCGCAGGCCGCCGATGAGCTGGTGGACGACCGAGGCCAGCGGGCCGCGGTAGGGGACCTGGCCCTCGATGCCCTCGGGGACGAGCTTGTCCTCGGAGAGCACGTTGTCCTGGAAGTAGCGGTCCTTGGAGAAGGACCTGCCCTGGCCGCGTCCCTGCATGGCGCCCAGCGAGCCCATGCCGCGGTAGGACTTGAACTGCTTGCCGTTGATGAAGAGCAGCTCGCCCGGCGACTCCTCGCAGCCCGCCAGCAGGCTGCCCAGCATCACCGTGTCGGCGCCGGCCGCGATGGCCTTGGCGATGTCGCCGGAGTACTGCAGGCCGCCGTCGCCGATCACCGGCACACCGGCCGCGATGGCCGCCTGGGCGGCCTCGTAGATCGCGGTGACCTGCGGGACGCCGACACCGGCGACCACGCGGGTGGTGCAGATGGAGCCGGGGCCCACACCGACCTTGATGCCGTCGGCACCGGCGTCGATCAGCGCCTGGGCGCCGTCGCGGGTGGCGACGTTGCCTGCCACCACGTCGACCCGGATGTTGGCCTTGACCTTGGCGACCATGTCCAGGATGCCGCGGCTGTGGCCGTGGGCGCTGTCGATCACCAGGAAGTCCACCCCGGCCTCGACCAGGGCCAGCGCCCGGTCGTACGCGGCGTCGCCGACGCCGACCGCGGCGCCGACGATCAGCCGGCCCTCGGCGTCCTTGGCGGCATTGGGGTACTGCTCGGCCTTGACGAAGTCCTTGACCGTGATCAGGCCCTTGAGCCGGCCCTCGTCGTCGACCAGCGGAAGCTTCTCGATCTTGTGGCGGCGCAGCAGCCCGATGGCGTCCTCGCCGGAGATGCCGACCTTGCCGGTGATCAGCGGCATGGGGGTCATGACCTCGCGGACCTCGCGGCTGCGGTCCGACTCGAAGGCCATGTCGCGGTTGGTGACGATGCCGAGCAGCTTGCCGGCCGCGTCGGTGACCGGGACACCGCTGATCCGGAACTTGGCGCAGAGGGCGTCCGCGTCGAGCAGGGTGGCGTCCGGGCGGACCGTGATGGGGTCGGTCACCATGCCGGACTCGGAGCGTTTCACCAGGTCGACCTGGTTGACCTGGTCCTCGACCGAGAGATTGCGGTGCAGCACGCCGACGCCGCCCTGGCGGGCCATGGCGATGGCCATCCGGGCCTCGGTGACCTTGTCCATGGCTGCGGAGAGCAGCGGGATGTTGACCGAGACGTTCCGGCTGACCCGGGACGAGGTGTCCACCTGGTTGGGCAGCACCTCGGAGGCACCAGGGAGCAGCAGGACGTCGTCGTAGGTGAGCCCGAGCATGGCGAACTTCTCGGGTACGCCGGCGGCGTTGGAGGACATGAATACCTTCCCGTGGTGGGCCGGACCGATCCGATGTGCGGAGGTGGACGCGATCTCTTCGGATGTGGCGGAGGGAAGGGAGGTCGTCCGGCCTCCGCCCGCCCGCGCGCTCGCACCGGCACCTGCACGGGGCTGCTCGGGGGCACCGAGACACTGCGGGGGACGCCGAGGCTCCGCCCGGGTACCGGAACTCCATGTTACTGGGATGCGAAGTGTTTCCGTCCCGCCCCCTTGACACAGCACCGGGCGGTCTCCGGTCGGCACGGGCAGCGGCGCCCCCGGGGGCGGCAGGGCCCGCCTCTCGCCTGACGGCCGTGGGCGACCGCCCGGCACGCACCCCGGCGGACGGGGGTGGCCGAGCGCCCGGGCCGTCGGGGGCCCGGGCGGGCGGCGGCGTTGACAGCCACGAGCGGAGCGGGAGAGGCGTCGCGCGGCTCCCCGCGGCGCGGGGTGCCGGCGGCGGAACGCACCGGTCCTGGCGGGGGACGGGCGGATCAGGCGCTGAGGCCGGTCGCGCCTTCGGCCTCCTCGGCCAGCGCCCGCAGCCTGCTGAGGGCGCGGTGCTGGGCGACCCGTACGGCGCCCGCGGACATCCCGAGGACCTCCCCGGTCTCCTCCGCGGTGAGGCCGGCCGCGACCCGCAGCAGCACCAACTCCCGCTGCCGGGGCGGCAGGCAGGCCAGCAGTTCGCGGGCCCAGGCGGCGTCGCTGCTGAGCAGCGCCCGCTCCTCGGGGCCGAGCGACTCGTCCGCCGTCTCCGGCAGGACGTCGGCGGGCACCGCCGTGGAGGCGGGGCCGCGCATGGCGGCCCGCTGCAGATCCGCGATCTTGTGGGCCGCGATGCCGTAGACGAACGCCTCGAAGGGCCGGCCCTCGTCCCGGTAGCGCGGCAGTGCGCACAGCACGGCCAGGCAGACGTCCTGCGCCACGTCGTCGACATGGTGCCTGGCTCCGCCGGGCAGCCTGGTCAGCCGCGCCCGGCAGTACCGCAGCACCAGCGGATGCACATGGGCGAGCAGCGCATCGGTGGCCCGGCCGTCGCCCTGGACGGCGCGGCCGACCAGGTCGCCCACCACCGTCGGCTCGGGCACTCTCTCCGCCACCCTCCGCACCGCGACGCCCCCTTGGCGACCGGCGACTCTGGCTTGACGCGTCTCCACGGCGCCCGCTCCTGCGAGCGTGGCGCCGCCGAAGTCTGCCTCGCCGGGGGCGGCTACCTCGTCGTCGCGCATCGGTCCATGGTGCCTGGTCGTTCGAGAAAACGCGGCACCGGCTCCGGACTTGTGCACCGGAACGTTATGTGCTGCCCCGTGCTCCGTGGTCGCGGCCTGCGGTGCGGTGTCCGGCGGCGGGTCCCCGAGGTGCTCCATACTCCTATGGTGCGTCCTCGGCCCGCCGCTGACACCATGCCGCCGCCCACATCGCACCGTAGAGCGGACGACCGGTCCGCCGGAAGGCGGTGCGGGGACCCCTTCCGGGGTGCGGCCGGCCCCTCACGACCTGCGCCGTTCCGCCGGGAGCCGGCGCCGTCGGCCCGACTCTCAGCGGACCAGGCCCCAGCGAAAGCCGAGCGCCACTGCATGCGCCCGGTCCGACGCCCCGAGCTTCTTGAAGAGGCGGCGCGCATGGGTCTTCACGGTGTCCTCGGAGAGGAACAGCTCCCGGCCGATCTCGGCGTTGCTCCGCCCGTGGCTCATGCCCTCCAGCACCTGGATCTCCCGTGCGGTGAGGGTGGGAGCCGCGCCCATGTCCGGGGAGCGCAGCCGGCGGGGGGCCAGTCGCCAGGTGGGGTCGGCCAGCGCCTGGGTCACGGTGGCCCGCAGTTCGGCGCGCGACGCGTCCTTGTGCAGATAGCCGCGGGCGCCGGCGGCGACGGCCAGCGCCACCCCGTCGAGGTCCTCGGCGACGGTCAGCATGATGATCCGGGCCCCCGGATCGGCTGACAGCAGCCGCCGTACCGTTTCGACCCCCCCGAGACCGGGCATCCGGACGTCCATCAGGACGAGGTCGGAGCGGTCCGCCACCCAGCGGCGGAGAACCTCCTCGCCGTTGGTGGCCGTGGTCACCCGGTCGACACCGGGCACGGTCGCCACCGCTCGGCGGAGCGCCTCCCGGGCAAGCGGGGAATCGTCGCACACGAGAACGGATGTCATGACCGTCCTCCGCAGCTGATCCGCGTCACGTTGAGCCTCCTGGCTGGTACGAATCGTCACCGACACGGCCAATGACGACAGGCTGTGGTTCTGATCGCTCGCACTTGCACGCGATCGTTCCCGACGCCCGGCGCCCGCTAACCGCCTCCGCACTCCCAACGACCGTCACTCGAATGAGTTACGGGGATGGCGGCCACCTCCACCACTCTACGTGGTCGACCCGTTACCGATCGCCGCCCGCCGCCCGGCCCGCGTGCCGCACGACGGCGGTCCGGGACCCGGCGTAGTCCCAACGAGTGCACCCGCCCCCAGGACACGCCACAGGCACGCCGCCGCACACTGCGCGGCATTGGTCCGTTTTCGCGGCATTTGTTAGGGGGAGGTCTGTTGTGCAACCCAATGGGCATCTTGTCCTATAGATCTCTCTGTAGGTCTTATTCCAGGTGTCCGCACTGACGCCCCGGAGCCTCGCCTCGACGGTCGACGCACCGGCATCTAAGCCCCAAATCCTTTGAGGGGATGAGCCATGGCCGACTTCTCCCGCCTTCCCGGCCCCAACGCAGACCTGTGGGACTGGCAGCTCTCGGCGGCCTGCCGCGGCGTGGACAGCTCCCTGTTCTTCCATCCCGAGGGCGAGCGCGGCGCGGCCCGCTCCTCCCGGGAGCAGGCGGCCAAGGAGGTGTGCATGCGCTGTCCGGTCAGGGCGCAGTGTGCGGCGCACGCACTCACCGTCCGGGAGCCCTACGGCGTGTGGGGCGGGCTGACCGAGGACGAGCGCGAGGAGCTCCAGGGCCGGGCCCGCCACCGGCTGGTGGAGGTACCGCTGATCGGCCCGTCGCACGGGCCGCACTGAGCCACCCGCTCCCCTGCCCGTCCGCGGGCAGGACCTGGTGGGAGGCGCCCGGTGGCCGCAGTCGCAGCGCGGCCGGGGGCCGGCGACCGGCGGCGGTCCGGCCCGGCGCCGGGATCCACCGCAGGACCGCTCCTGCGTGAGCGGTCCCGCCGGGCCGCGGCCCGGCGTCAGCCCCGGCGCTGGGCGGCCGCCCCCGCCAACCGGTCCAGCATCAGCTCCACGGCCGGCACCTCCCCCAGGTCGGGCAGCGTCAGCGCCACCACCTCACGCGCCGCCCGCGGGGCCAGCGGTACCAGGGCGACCCCGGTCTGCCGTACCGGCTCCAGCGCCAGTCCGGGCAGTACCGCCACCCCCACCCCCGCCGCGACCAGGCCGACCACCGCCGGGTAGTCGTCGGTGGCGAAGTCGATGCGCGGTTCAAAACCTGCCCCGGCGCAGAGCTCCACCAGATGCCCCCGGCACTGCGGACAGCCGGCGATCCACTGCTCCCCCGCCAGCTCCGACAGCTCCACCGGGTCGTCGGGGCCGCGCCCGGCCAGCGGGTGCCCGGACGGCACCAGGCCGACCAGGGGGTCGTCCAGCAGCGGGCGCACCACCAGGTCGGACCAGTCGTTGGCGGCGGCCGAGGCGGCGGCCTCCAGAGCGGCCTCGGCCCGTGCCTCCCGCCGTGATCCATGGCCTGCGGTCTCCACGCCCGCGACCGGGGCGGCCGTCACGGGAGGACGGGCGCCCTGCGCCGCCTCCGGGTAACGGAAGGCCAGCGCCACCTCGCACTCGCCGCCGCGCAGCATCGCCAGCGACTCCGGGGGCTCCGCCTCGACCAGCGAGACCTGCACCCCGGGGCGGGAGGCGCGCATCTCGGCGACCGCCCTGGGCACCAGGGTGGAACTGGCGGTGGGGAAGGAGACCAGGCGTACCCGGCCGGCCCGCAGCCCGGCGATTGCCGCGACCTCCTCCTCGGCGGCGGTGAGCCCGGCGAGGATGCCGTTGGCGTGCCTCAGCAGAGCCCGTCCGGCGTCGGTGAGCTGCATCCCGCGGCCGGAGCGCACCACCAGCGGGGTCTCCACCGACTTCTCCAGCGCCTTCATCTGCTGGCTGACGGCGGGCTGGGTGCAGCCCAGTTCGCGGGCCGCCGCGGAGTAGGAGCCGGTCCGTGACACGGCCCGCAGGACCCTCAGATGACGTGCCTCGATCACCCGCCAAGCATAAGCAGTCCTTTGGGAAAACGCCCTCGGCCCGGGCCTTCCTGGGAAGGTCCGGGCCGAGGGTGAGTACTGGGAGGCTCAGTGCGAGTGGCCGTGGCCACCGTGCGAGTGGCCCGCGGCGACCTCCTCCTCCTCCTCCTTCTTCTCCACCACCAGGGTCTCGGTGGTGAGCAGCAGGGAGGCGATGGAGGCGGCGTTCTCCAGGGCGGAGCGGGTGACCTTGACCGGGTCGATGACGCCGGCCTTCACCAGGTCGCCGTACTCGCCGGTGGCGGCGTTGTAGCCGTGGCCGGCGTCCAGCTCGGAGACCTTGGAGGTGATCACATAGCCCTCGAGGCCGGCGTTCTGGGCGATCCAGCGCAGCGGCTCGACCAGGGCGCGGCGGACGACCGCGACACCGGTGGCCTCGTCGCCGGAGAGGCCGAGGCCGTTCTCCAGCACCTTGGCGGAGTGGACCAGGGAGGCGCCGCCGCCGGCGACGATGCCCTCCTCGACCGCGGCGCGGGTCGCCGAGATGGCGTCCTCGAGGCGGTGCTTCTTCTCCTTGAGCTCCACCTCCGTGGCGGCGCCGACCCGGATCACGCAGACGCCGCCGGCCAGCTTGGCCAGGCGCTCCTGCAGCTTCTCGCGGTCCCAGTCGGAGTCGGTGGTCTCGATCTCGGCCTTGATCTGGGCGACCCGGCCGGCGACCTCCTCCGAGGAGCCCGAGCCGTCGACGACGGTGGTGTTGTCCTTGGTGACGGTCACCCGGCGGGCGCTGCCCAGCACGTCCAGACCGGCCTGGTCGAGCTTGAGGCCGACCTCCTCGGCGATCACGGTGGCGCCGGTGAGGGTGGCGATGTCGCCCAGCATGGCCTTGCGGCGGTCGCCGAAGCCCGGGGCCTTCACCGCGACGGCGTTGAAGGTGCCACGGATCTTGTTGACCACGAGGGTGGAGAGGGCCTCGCCCTCGACGTCCTCGGCGATGATCAGCAGCGGCCGGCTGGCGCCGCCCTGCAGGATCTTCTCCAGCAGCGGCAGCAGGTCCTGGATCGAGGAGATCTTGCCCTGGTGGATCAGGATGTACGGGTCGTCGAGGACGGCCTCCATACGCTCCTGGTCGGTCACCATGTACGGGGACAGGTAGCCCTTGTCGAACTGCATGCCCTCGGTGAAGTCCAGCTCCAGGCCGAAGGTGTTGGACTCCTCGACGGTGATCACACCGTCCTTGCCGACCTTGTCCATCGCCTCGGCGATCAGCTCGCCGACCTGCGGGTCCTGGGCGGACAGCGCGGCCACGGCGGCGATGTCGTCCTTGCCCTCGATCTCACGGGCGATGCCGAGCAGGTGCTCGGAGACGGCCGCCACGGCGGCGTCGATGCCCTTCTTGAGACCGGCCGGGCCGGCGCCCGCCGCGACGTTGCGCAGACCCTCGTTGACCAGGGCCTGGGCCAGCACGGTGGCGGTGGTGGTGCCGTC
>NZ_LIQR01000085.1:0-681 GCF_001418575.1 Peterkaempfera griseoplana | reverse complement strand
TAAGGACACGGATCCCGGGGCGGGTCACGACTCTGCGGTCAGCGTCGGATTACTTCTCGATGATCGCGAGGACGTCGCGAGCCGAGAGGACGAGGTACTCCTCGCCGTTGTACTTGACCTCGGTGCCGCCGTACTTGCTGTACAGCACGACATCGCCCACGGCGACGTCCAGCGGGAGACGCTGGCCGTCCTCGAAGCGACCCGGGCCCACCGCGAGGACGACGCCCTCCTGGGGCTTCTCCTTCGCGGTGTCCGGGATGACCAGGCCGGAGGCCGTGGTGGTCTCGGCGTCGAGCGGCTGGACCACAATGCGGTCCTCGAGCGGCTTGATGGCAACCTTGGTGCTGGCGGTCGTCACGTCCGACCTCCCCCTTCGGAGATCCGGGGTTGTCTAAAGGTAGGTGGCGACCTGGCGGGCCCGTCGTCGCGGGTGCCGGACCAGCCCAGTCGCGTTAGCACCCTCCCGGGGAGAGTGCCAAGGACGACCTTAGGGCGCGACTAGCACTCAGTCAACCAGAGTGCTAACCCATGGCCGCCGCGAGCGGGTGGCCGACGGTGATGGCGGGGCGGGCGGAGGGGCGCTCTCGCCTGCCGCCGTGGGGAGTTGGGCCCGCGCGTCAGTGCCCCGGCGCCGGTGGGACCGCCCGGAAAGACGCCGGCGCGCCGGGAGTGGCGCGGGGC
>NZ_LIQR01000084.1 GCF_001418575.1 Peterkaempfera griseoplana | reverse complement strand
GACGGGGGGTGGACCCTCCGGGGGAGAGGGACGCGGTCGGGACAGCCGGTGGCGCCCTGTCCGGCCTGCGGCCGGGGGCGCATCTCGCTGGGCACGTGCATCACGGTAACGCGCGCACCGGGCGGTGCGCCCCTCGAGCCGTAACCCCGGGCCGGCCGTCTCGTTATCCGGAAGGGGAATCCCCCGTGCGCGCGGGTGGGCCCCGGCACGGGGAGCGGCACACAACGCAGCACGGTCACGGGCAGAGGCCCGCGTGACCGGCCGGACACCAGGACCCTAGGGGGCTCAGAGCTGATGAAGCGTCGGGATTGCGGCAACACCGTCCGGACCACCCTCCGGACGCGCCGCTCGATCGGTTCCGCCGGAGCGGCGGCCGTCCTGCTCGCCGCGCTGGCCGGTACGGCCGGCTGCACCGGCGTGGGCGGCGCGGACGCGCAGTCGACGCGGTCCGCCTCCATGGACCGCCTGGCGGCGGACCCGCTCACCGCGGTCCGCAGCGCCGCCGACATCACCGGCCACTCCGGCTCGGCCCGCACCGCCACCCATGTGGTCACCAAATCCCCCGGGAAGAAGGCCGAGTTCCACGGCACCGGGGTCTACGACTACGCCAAGCGCATCGGCACCGTGTCGGTGCTGCTCCCGCCCGGCGCGGCGACCAAGGGCAGGATGACGGAGGTGGTCCTGCCCGGCGTGGTCTACCTGCAGAACAGCGGCGCCAGGGTGCCTGCGGGCAAATGGGTGAAGCTGCAGGTCAAGCAGCTTCCGGACGGCAACCTGGTGAGCAGCGGCACCACCGACCCGGCCACCGCGGCCGGTGCGCTGCGCGGTGCCCGGTCGGCCCGGCTGGTGGGTACGGAAACGGTCGGCGGGGTGGTCCTCAAGCACTACCGCGGCACTCTGGATCTGGCCAAGGCCGCGGACGCCACCGGCGGTCCGGCGGCCGACGGGCTGCGGATGGCCGCGGGGACCTTCACCGTCAAGAAGGTGCCCTTCGACGTCTGGCTGGACGGGCAGGGGCGGCTGCACAAGGTCGTGGAGGTCTTCACCTTCTCCTCGGTGCCGGGTTCGACGGCCAAGAAGGACCGCGTGGTGGTGACGTCCACCACATCGCTCTCGGACTTCGGCGGCGCGGTGCAGGCGGCCGAGCCCCCCGCCCGCGATGTCGTCGTGATGAAGGCGGACGGCGCCTCCGGGTGAGCGCGGACGCCCCGTGCCGCCAGCGGACGGCGGACCGGGGCGTCGTCCGTGCTGCGGACCGTGTGGGACACAGGGGGCGTACGGGGTGGTGCGGACCCTTCGGGTGGGGCGCAAATGGCCCGTCCGTGCCATGTGGAGCGGGCGCCGGCTGCCTACCCTGGAATGAAGGGGGTGGGCCGTCCTCCGCTCGGTGTGCGGCGGCTCCTGCACCACCGGTATGGCAAGGGCATGTGGGCTCGACGACGAGGAGGTGGTGTGCGTGGCGGCTCCGCGCGGAGCGGGTGTCCACGACCACGTGGCCCTCGACGAGATCGAGATGTGCGGCGACCTGATGATCGCTGCCTCGTCCAGCGGGGAGGACCGGCTCACGCCGGCCCGGATCGACGAGGTGCTCAAGGTCGGCCGGGCTGGTGAGGGCGATGCGCCCCGGGTGCCGCTGCCGCGCAATTCCTAGCGCGGGCGGCGGCGCCGGTCAGGTGCGCAGCAGCCGTGCGATGGCGGCGGTGGCCTCGGCCACCTTGGCGTCCGCTTCGGGGCCGCCCTGTTCCACGGCGGCGGCCACGCAGTGCTTGAGGTGCTCCTCCAGCAGGTTCAGCGCGAAGGCCTGCAGCGCCTTGGTGGAGGCCGAGACCTGGGTCAGGATGTCGATGCAGTAGACGTCCTCCTCGACCATCCGCTGCAGTCCCCGGACCTGGCCCTCGATCCGGCGCAGCCGCTTCTGGTGCTCGTCCTTCTGTTTGCTGTAGCCGTGCACGCCCGGTGTGGCCGGATCGGGCAGTTCCTCCAAAGCGGTCATGCCCTCCAGGGTAGGGGGGCGCGGTCCCGGTCAGCAGGTCACGCGACGGTATCCACTGGTGCACGGGGGCAGCGTTCGGGCTGGTGGTCCGGCACACTGAGGGCGCGCATCACCGGGGGACGGCGGGGCAGGCGCCCAGGTGCGTCCGATGGGCCCGCCACCCCGGTTTGCGTGTTTCGAGCCAACAGCGCCTAGCATCGACAAGTCCGCACCCTGCACACCGGAGATTTCTGTGCGCTTTCGTCTGGCCCCAAGGGAGACGAGCTTCTACGACATGTTCGCCGCCGCGGCGGAGAACCTCGTCACCGGCTCCAAGCTCCTGCTCGAACTGCTCGGCTCCGACGTCGCAGCCCGCTCAGAGATCGCCGAGCGCATGCGCGCCGCCGAGCACGCGGGTGACGACAGTACCCACGCCATCTTCCACCAGCTGAACTCCTCGTTCATCACGCCCTTCGACCGGGAGGACATCTACTCCCTGGCGTCCTCGCTGGACGACATCATGGACTTCATGGAGGAGGCCGTCGACCTGGTCGTCCTCTATGACGTCCAGCAGCTTCCGCAGGGGATCGAGCAGCAGATCGAGGTCCTCGCCCGGGCCGCCGAGCTCACCGCCGAGGCGATGCCCAACCTGCGCACCATGTCGAACCTGACCGAGTACTGGATCGAGATCAACCGGCTGGAGAACCAGGCCGACCAGATCCACCGCAAGCTGCTCGCCCATCTCTTCAGCGGCCAGTACGAGGCCATCGAGGTGCTGAAGCTGAAGCAGATCGTGGATGTCCTTGAGGAGGCGGCCGACGCCTTCGAGCACGTGGCGAACACGGTCGAGACCATCGCCGTCAAGGAGTCCTGAACCAGGTGGACACCGCCGCACTCGTCGTCGTCGTCGGCGTCGCCTTCTTCTTCACGTACACGAACGGCTTCCACGACTCCGCCAACGCCATCGCCACCTCGGTCTCCACCAGGGCGCTCACCCCCAGGGCCGCCCTGGCCATGGCAGCGGTGATGAACCTGGCCGGAGCCTTCCTGGGGACCGGCGTGGCCCACACCGTCTCCAAGGGGATCATCGAGACCCCGACCGGCAGCCAGGGGATGACCATCCTCTTCGCCTCCCTGGTCGGAGCCATCGCCTGGAACCTCGCCACCTGGTACTTCGGTCTGCCGTCGTCCTCCTCGCATGCGCTCTTCGGCGGCATGGTGGGGGCGGCGCTGGCCGGGGGGACGGATGTGATCTGGAGCGGGGTGGTGCAGAAGATCATCATTCCGATGTTCCTCTCCCCCGTGGTGGGTCTGATCTGCGGTTATCTGATGATGCTGCTGATCCTCTGGCTGTTCCGCCGGGTGAACCCGCACAAGGCCAAGCGTGGTTTCCGGATCGCCCAGACCGGTTCGGCGGCGGCCATGGCGCTGGGCCACGGTCTGCAGGACGCCCAGAAGACCATGGGTGTGGTGGTGCTGGCGCTGACCATCTCGGGGGCGCAGGAGGGCAACGGCATCCCGGTCTGGGTCAAGATCTCCTGCGCGCTGATGCTGTCGCTGGGCACCTACGCGGGCGGCTGGCGGATCATGCGCACCCTGGGTCGCAAGATCATCGAGCTGGATCCGCCGCAGGGCTTCGCCGCGGAGACCACCGCGGCCGGCATCCTCTACACCACGGCCTATGTCTTCATGGCGCCGATCTCCACCACCCATGTGATCACCTCGGCGATCATGGGCGTGGGGGCCACCAAACGGGTCCGGGCGGTGCGCTGGGGTGTGGCGCAGAACATCGTGATGGGCTGGTTCATCACCATGCCCGCAGCGGCGGTCGTGGCGGCCGTCGTCTACTGGATCGCCCACGGTTTCGTGCTGGCCGTCAACTGACGTCCGCGGACGAAAAGGGCCCGCCCCCCGAGAGGGGGCGGGCCCTTCTGCATGTCCCGCGGCGGCACCGCCATGCAGCACCGCGGGACAGTCCGGGGGCTCAGCCGAAGCGGCCCGAGATGTAGTCCTCGGTGGCCTGGACGGAGGGGTTGGAGAAGATCCGCTGGGTGTCGTCGATCTCCACCAGCCGGCCGGGCTGGCCGACGCCGGCCAGGTTGAAGAAGGCGGTGCGGTCGCTGACCCGGGCGGCCTGCTGCATGTTGTGGGTCACGATCACGATGGTGAACTGGGACTTCAGCTCACCGATCAGGTCCTCGACGGCGAGGGTGGAGATCGGGTCCAGTGCGGAGCAGGGCTCGTCCATCAGCAGCACCTGGGGCTCGACCGCGATGGCGCGGGCGATGCAGAGCCGCTGCTGCTGGCCGCCGGAGAGGCCGGCGCCGGGCTTGTTCAGCCGGTCCTTGACCTCGTTCCAGAGGTTGGCGCCCTTGAGGGACTTCTCCACCACGGCGTCCAGCAGGGACTTCTTGCGTACCCCGGCGAGCCGCAGGCCGGCCACCACGTTGTCGTAGATGGACATGGTGGGGAACGGGTTGGGCCGCTGGAAGACCATGCCGACGGTGCGGCGTACGGCGACCGGGTCGACGCCCGCGCCGTAGAGGTTCTCGTCGTCCAGCATCACCTTGCCCTCGACGCGGGCGCCGGGGATCACCTCGTGCATCCGGTTGAGGGTGCGCAGGAAGGTGGACTTGCCGCAGCCGGAGGGGCCGATGAAGGCCGTCACCGAGCGGGGCTCGATGGTCATCGAGATGTCCTCGATGCCCTTGAAGGATCCGTAGTAGGCCGACAGTCCGCTGACGTCGATGCGCTTGGCCATGATGTTTCTTCTCTCGTTCCGTCGTCAGGGGGTGTCAGTGGCCGGCCTTGGGCGAACGCCAGCGCGCGATGCCCCGCGCGATGAGGTTCAGGCCCATCACAATGGCGATCAGTACCAGCGCCGCGCCCCAGGCGCGGGCGTAGGTCTGGTCGTTGCCCAGCGAGTACTGGTGCCAGATGTAGAGCGGCAGTGACTCCTGTGCGTCCTGGAACGGGTTGGTGTTGATGACGTCCGTGGTGAAGCAGAGCAGCAGCACGGGGGCGGTCTCACCGGTGATGCGGGCGATGGCCAGCATGATGCCGGTGGTGATGCCGCCGATGGCGGTGGGGATGACGATCCGCACGATGGTTTTCCACTTGGGGACGCCCAGCGCGTAGGAGGCCTCGCGCAGCTCGTTGGGGACGAGCTTGAGCATCTCCTCCGTGGAGCGGACGACCACCGGCATCATCAGGATGGAGAGCGCCATGCTGCCGGCGAAGCCGGAGAAGCTGAAGCCCAGGATGATGATCCAGAAGGAGAGGACGAAGAGTCCGGCCACGATCGAGGGGACGCCGGTCATCACGTCCACGAAGAAGGTGACGGTGCGGGCGAGCCTGCCCCTGCCGTACTCCACCAGGTAGACGGCGGTCAGCAGGCCGATCGGTGCGGCGATCAGGGTGGCCAGGCCGACCTGCTCCAGGGTGCCCATGATGGCGTGGTAGATGCCGCCGCCGGGCTCGGAGCTGATCACGCCGTTCATGGAGTGGGTGAGGAAGGTGCCGCTGATGACGCCGGCGCCCTTCTGGATGGTGTAGACGGTCAGCGAGACCAGCGGGATCACCGCGAGGATGAAGCAGACCCAGACCAGGCTGGTGGCCAGCCGGTCCTTGGCCTGCCGGGGCCCCTCGACCCGGGCGGCCACGGCGTAGTTGCCCGCCACGAAGAGCAGCGCGGCGATCAGGCCCCACTGGATGTGGCTGGAGAGGCCGGCGCCGGCGCCGATGGCGCAGCCGACCGCGATGGCGGCGACGGCGGTGGCGGCGGGCGCCCACGTGGGCAGCCGGCCGCTGGTGAGGGTCCGGCCGGCCAGCGGGGAGGTGGCGCGGTGGTTGGCTTGCGCGCTCATGCGTTGGCCCCCGAGAACTCCTTGCGGCGGGCGATGATCATCCGCGCCCCCGCGTTGACCAGCAGGGTGATCACGAACAGCATCAGGCCCGAGGCGATCAGGGCACTGCGGCCGTTGTCGAAGGCCTCGCCGAACTTGGCGGCGATGTTCTGGGCGAAGGTGCCGCCGCCCGGGTCCATGATGTGCAGATTGAGCTTGTCCGAGGGGGAGAGCACGGTGGCGACCGCCATGGTCTCGCCGAGGGCGCGGCCCAGGCCCAGCATGGAGGCGCTGATCACGCCGGGGCGGCCGAAGGGCAGCACGGCGGTGCGGATCATCTCCCAGCGGGTGGCGCCGAGGGCCAGTGCGGCCTCCTCGTGCATCCGCGGAACCTGCCGGAAGACCTCGCGGCTGACCGCGGTGATGATCGGCAGGATCATGATGGCGAGCAGCACCCCGACGGTGAACAGGTTGCGCGGCGCGCTGCCGGCGACGCTGTCGCTCTGGCCGAAGACGTACGTCCAGCCGAGGTAGTCGTTCATCCAGGAGGTCAGGCCGTTCATGTGCGGCACCAGGAAGAGGGCGCCCCAGAGGCCGTAGACGATGCTGGGCACCGCGGCGAGCAGGTCGACCAGGTAGGCGATCGGCTGGGCCAGGCGGCGCGGTGCGTAGTGCGAGATGAACAGGGCGATGCCCATGGCGACCGGTACGGCGACGGCCATGGCGATGACCGAGCTGACCACGGTGCCGAAGAGTAGGACGGCGATGCCGAAGACCGGCGGTGTGGCGTCGGCGTTCCACTCGAAGGTGGTGAAGAAGTTGCCGTGGTTGGAGCCGATCGACTTGCTGGCCTGCCAGCCGAGGAAGATCGCGATCGCGGCCATGATGCAGAGCAGCAGGATGCCCGAGCCCCGGGAGGCGGCGAGGAAGAGAGTGTCCCCGATGCGGTTCCCGGCCTTGGGCGGGGAGCTGACCCCGCTCTGTCCGGTGGCCTGCGCAAGGGCGGAGGGCAGCTGCGCGGGGAGGTCGACGGTGTCGTGCGGCGGGTGGTTGCGGCCGTCGTCCCGGTCCTGGGGGACGGTCGGCGAGGGTGTGTCCATGGTCGTCTCCGGTCTGAAGGCGCCTGCCCCTGTGGTGGGCGGCGCCTGGCGGCGGTGCACCGGACTGTCGGTTGCGTCGGCGGGAGGAGGGAGGCGGGTGCGTGTGGCCGGCCCCACCCCCTCCTCCGGGGCCGGCCACACGTGTCACATGGGGGACCCGATGGATCAGGCGAGGGTCGGGATGATCGCCTTCACCTTGGTGGCGACCTCGGCCGGCAGCGGGACGTAGCCCTTGTCGGCGATGGCCTGCTGGGCCGCGTCGCTGATGGTGTAGTTCAGGAAGGCCTTGACGCCGGGGAGGGTGTCGGCCTTGTTGCCCTTGTCGCAGACGATCTCGTAGGTCACCAGGACGATCGGGTAGGCGCCGTCGGCCTTGGTGGCGTAGTCGAGGGAGAGGGCCAGGTCGTTGCCGGTGCCGACGACCTTGGCGAGGCCGATGGTCTTGGCAGCGGCCTCGGCGGTCGCGTCCACGGGCTGCGCGGCACCGGTGGCGATCTTGGCGGTCTTCAGGCTGTTGGTCTGCGCGTAGGAGAGCTCGACATAGGTGATCGAGTTCTTCTGCTGCTTGACCTGGCCCGCGAGGCCGGCGCTGCCGGTCGCGGCCTGGCCGCCCTTGCCGGCCCACTTCTTGTCGGGCTCGTAGGGCCACGCGTCCTTGCCGCCGGCGGCCGCGAAGTAGGCGGTGACGTTCTTGGTGGTGCCGGAGTCGTCAGCGCGGTGGAAGGCCTGGATGTTGGCGTCCGGCAGCTTGGCGCCCGGGTTGAGCTTGGCGATGGCCGGGTCGTTCCACTTGGTGATCTTGCTGTCGAAGATCTTGGCCAGCGTGGGGCCGTCCAGCACCAGGTTGTCGACGCCGTCGACGTTGTAGGCGATCGCGACCGCGCCGCCGACCATCGGGAGGTCGATGCCCTGGCCGCCGGTGCAGACCGTCTTGGAGGCGGTGACCTCCTCGGGCTTCAGGGCGGCGTCGGAGCCGGCGAAGGCGACCTTGCCCTGGTTGAAGTTGGCGACGCCGGCGCCGGAGCCGTTGCCGTTGTAGTTGATCACGGTGCCGGAGCACTGGGCCTGGAAGGCGGCCTTCCAGACCTCGATCGCGTTGGCCTGGGCGGTGGAGCCCGCACCGAGCAGCTGGCCGCCCTTGCCGCAGTCGGCGGCGGCGCTGGTGCTGCCGCCGGCCGAGGAGGAGACGCTGGGAGCGGCCGAGCTGGAGGTCTTGTTGTTGTCGTCAGAGCCGCACGCTGCGAGCGACAGCGAGCTGACGACCGCCAGGGCGCCGATTGCGAGGGCCTTGGAGCGGCCGTTCCGCTGGAGCTTCACTGTGTGTCCCTTTCTGGCAGCCCCGACTGTCCTGACCTGGGGCTTCTCGGTGTCGTGACGACCGTGACGGGCGTCGATGAAGATGACGTTAGGCCGGAGAGGTGAAGCGTCAGGCGGGCGTGAATGAACGGAGGGTGAACCTCGGAGGGACGCAAGGAGACCGCGGTCGGTAGTAACGGTTTCCTCACGGACGGGACACGGTGGGATCAAGAAAATGTCGGTACCATGTCATGTTCGCCATGCCGCAGCGCCTCCAGCAGGGCGTCCACCAGCAGCCGGTCGAGGTCCCGTGTCAGCCGGGCCCGGGCGGCCGCGGCGGGCAGCCACTCCATACGGTCCACCTCGCGGTTGGCGGTGAAGCGGCCGCCCACCGGCACCGCCGCCCAGTAGCGGACCTGCTTGGGCCGGCCCTGCGCGGAGTAGTGCAGGGTGGGCAACGCGGCGCCCAGCACACAGCTGAACCCGGTCTCCTCGCGCACCTCGCGCAGGGCGCCCGCCATGGCGTCCTCGCCCGGCTTCAGCTTGCCCTTGGGCATCGACCAGTCGTCGTACTTGGGCCGGTGGATCAGCGCCAGCAGCGGCTCGAACCAGCAGAACCGCAGCTCGGCGGGGTGCCGCGCAGCGCCGCCGGACACCCCGGGCAGCCAGAGCACGGCCCCCGCCGCCAGTACGGTGGTCCGCATCCGGGCCTCCTTTCCGCGCCTGCCCGGCGACCTGCTGCCAGCAGTCAGCGGACCGGCCAGTCGGGCCAGTCGGAGCCGCGCAGCTCCGGCCACTGGCAGCCGAAGGAGTAGCGGGCGGCCTCCACCTCCAGCCGCTGGTCCGCATGGACCACACCCAGCACATAGGCCGTCGCCGGGGTGATCCGCGGGGTCCGGGCCGCCGCGGCGGCGGTGGAGGCCGCGTCCGCCGCCTCCTGGTGGCGGTCCAGTACCCGGCTCAGCGACTCCAGCCGGGCCGCCGTCCCCGACGCCTGCCCGCCCAGCAGCGGCCGGCACACCTCGAGGGCATAACGGGCCCGCTTGACCAGAATCCGTACCCGCAGCCACGGCGCGTCATCGGTGCCCAGGGCGGCGTCGGCGTCCGGCAGCGGCGCCCCGGTGCGCAGCCGGTGCCGCGCGTCCCCGTTGTAGGCGGCGCCCGCCCGCAGCAGCGGCAGCTCCTCCGCCGCGTGGGCCAGGGCGCCCAGCGCGGCGGCGGCCTGCGGCAGCAGCACCTCTCTCGCCGGGGCACTGGAGGACGCGGCCAGCGGCACCTCGCCGGTGAGCAGGGTCATCCGGTCGGCCAGCGCATGCAGCCGGGCCGAGCGCAGCTCCTGCAGCGACGAGGTGTGGATCCGGGCGCGGGCCACCGACAGCTGCCGCTCCAGCAGCGCCCGCGCCTTGGCGGCGCCCGGGTGGCCGGCCAGCATCCCGGTGGCCGACGGTTCCCCGCCGCGCTGCGCCGGCAGCCGGTCCGGGGCGGCCGCCCTGGTGAGCGAGTCCAGGGTGGTCAGCAGCCGGGCGAGGCGCCGGTTGTGGGACGGCTCCTGGGCCAGCATGTCGAGCAGCCAGCGCAGTTCGTCGCGGAGATCCTGTGCCCAGCCCGGCTCCATGGCTCCGGCGAAGGTGTGCAGGGCCCCGCCGACCCGCCGTACGGCGCGCAGCAGCTCCTCGCCCTGCTCGTCGGATCTGCCGCCGGGTTCGCCGCGCAGCGTGGGCAGGGCGCGCAGGAAGGCTGTCGCCTGGGCGGTGAGATGGGCGGTGAGCACCTCCCCGGCAGTCGGGTCCCCGGCGGTGGCAACCGTCGGGGGAGCCGTGGACTGCGAGGCAGGCGAGAGCGCGTCGGTCATCTGGAAGAGGTCCCCGTTCCCCCGTAAGCGGTGGGCGGCGGCCGCGTACGGCCTAGCGGTTGGCCGACCCGCGCCGGCGCCTGCGCGACTCGATGAGGAGTTCCTGGACGTGCCGCAGCCGCCGCCCGTCCCCGTCGTGCCAGTGGCGGGTCCAGGTGCCGTCCGGGCCCAGGTGCCAGGAGGCCGTCTCGTCGGACATGCCCAGTTCCACCAGGCCGGCAAGTTCGGCGCGCTGGGCCGGGTCGGCCACCCGTACCAGCGCCTCGATGCGGCGGTCGAGGTTGCGGTGCATCATGTCGGCGCTGCCGATCCACACCTCGGGATCGCCTCCGTTGCCGAAGACGAAGATCCGTGAGTGCTCCAGGAAGCGCCCCAGTACGCTGCGCACCCGGATGTTCTCCGACAGCCCGGCCACGCCGGGCCGCACCGCGCAGATGCCGCGCACCCACACATCCACCGGGACCCCCGCCTGGGAGGCCCGGTAGAGGGCGTCCACCAGGGTCTCGTCGACGATCGAGTTGACCTTGATCTGCACCCGGGCGGGGCGGCCCGCCCGGTGGTGGGCGATCTCCTCGTGGATCCGGGAGACCAGGCCGTCACGCAGTCCGCGCGGCGCCACCAGCAGCCGCCGGTAGGACTCGCGGCGCGAGTACCCGGACAGCCGGTTGAACAGGTCCGAGAGGTCCGCGCCCACCTGGGGGTCCGAGGTCAGCAGCCCCAGGTCCTCGTAGAGGCGGGCCGTCTTGGGGTGGTAGTTGCCGGTGCCGACGTGCGAGTAGCGGCGCAGCGACTCCCCCTCCTGGCGGACCACCAGGGAGAGCTTGCAGTGCGTCTTCAGCCCGATCAGGCCGTACACCACATGGCAGCCGGCCTCCTCCAGCTTGCGGGCCCACTTGATGTTGGCCTGCTCGTCGAATCGGGCCTTGATCTCCACCAGCACCAGCACCTGCTTGCCGGACTCCGCGGCGTCGATCAGGGCGTCCACGATCGGGGAGTCGCCGCTGGTGCGGTAGAGCGTCTGCTTGATGGCCAGCACGTCCGGGTCGGCCGCGGCCTGCTCCAGGAAGGCCTGCACCGAGGTGGAGAAGGAGTCGTACGGATGGTGCAGCAGCACGTCCCGCTCGCGCATCGCGGCGAAGATGTCCGGTGCGGAGGCCGACTCCACGTCGGTGAGGCCGCGCGCGGTGCCCGCCACGAACTTGGGGTAGCGCAGCTCGGGCCGGTCCTGCTCGGCCAGCCCGAAGAGGCCGGTGAGGTCCAGCGGGCCGGGCAGCGGGTAGACCTCGGCCTCGCTGATGTTGAGCTCGCGGACCAGCAGGTCCAGCACGTAGGGGTCGATGGACTCCTCGACCTCCAGGCGCACCGGCGGCCCGAAGCGCCGCCGCATCAGCTCCTTCTCCAGCGCCTTGAGGATGTTCTCGGCGTCGTCCTCCTCGACCTCGAGGTCCTCGTTGCGGGTCACCCGGAAGGCGTGGTGCGCCAGCACCTCCATGCCCGGGAAGAGCTCCTCCAGGTGCGCCCCCATCACGTCCTCCAGCGGGACGTAGCGCTGCGGGGACGCCTCCAGGAAGCGGTTCAGCGACTGGGGGACCTTCACCCGGGCGAAGTGCTTGTGGCCCGACAGCGGGTTGCGGACCACCACCGCCAGGTTGAGGGAGAGTCCCGATATGTACGGGAACGGGTGTGCCGGGTCCACCGCCAGCGGGGTCAGCACGGGGTAGATCCGCTGCCGGAAGAGGGTGTGCAGCCGGGACTGCTCCTTGTCCGTGAGGTCGTCCCAGCGCACCAGCTCGATGCCCTCGGCGGCCAGCTCCGGCAGCACGTCCTGCTGGAAGTCTGCGGCCTGACGGGCCATCAGCTCCCGGGAGCGGGTCCAGATCTGCTCCAGCACCTCGCGCGGCTGCAGGCCGGAGGCGGAGCGGGTGGCGACCCCGGTGGCGATCCGGCGCTTGAGCCCGGCCACCCGCACCATGAAGAACTCGTCCATGTTGCTGGCGAAGATCGCCAGGAACTTGGCCCGCTCCAGCAGCGGGGTCTCCGGGTCCTCGGCGAGCTCCAGCACCCGCTCGTTGAACGCCAGCCAGCTGCGCTCCCGGTCCAGGAAGCGGCCCTGCGGCAGCTCCTCCTCGAACTCCGGGAAGACCTCGGCCGGGTGCTCGTCCGCCACCAGGGCGTTACCGGACACCAGCGGGATGCCGAGCGTCGCGGTCGCCCCGCCCGCAGGCGGCTGCTCCACGGCGCGAACGGGACGAGGGGTGCTGCCCATGGTCTCCAGCTCCTCCTGCACGGTGATGTCCGGCACGGCCGGCTCCTCATCCGTCGCATACCCCGCCGGGCGCCCGGCGACGGCGACGGCGGCGATGGGAACCGCAGTCGACGGCGAGGCCGGGCGCAGATGGCGGCTGCGACGCGGAGACGGCACTGCTGACTTCATTCCGCGATCTTGGCAACAGCGGTTGAATCCACGGTAAACACCGCGTGGCGGGCAGGAAAGCTGAGTCGGTCGCGCCGTCTTCGCCGCCGCCACCAGCAGTGATCCTTCGGTCACGCACTCCTGGTGCGGTACATCAGATCCACCTCGTGGACGGTGAAGCCCATCCGCTCGTACACCCGCAGCGCGGCCGGGTTGTCGGCGTCCACATACAGGATCGCCGTCCGCAGCCCCCGGTCGGCGGCCAGATGCCGCAACCCCACCGCGGTCAGCGCCCGGCCCAGGCCGCCGCCCTGCTCGGCCGGGTCCACCCCCAGCACGTACACCTCGCCGACCTGGTCCTGGCCGGGCGTACGAGGATGCACCTTGGTCCAGTGGAAGCCCACCGGGGCCTCCCCGGCGGGGGTCTCCCGCACCGCCAGGAAGAACCCGTTCGGGTCGAACCACGGCTCGCCGATCCGCTCCGCCAGGTCGCGCTCCGTCCAGGCGCCCTGCTCCGGGTGGTGGGCGAAGGCGGTGGCGTTCAGCGTCAGCCACGCCCCCTCGTCGTCGCCGACCCGGAAGGCGCGCACCGCCACCCCGTCCGGCAGGGACGGCTGCGGCAGCTCGGCGTCCAGCTCCTCCGGGGTGGCCGGCAGCGGCCGGCGCAGCTGCCGCAGCTCCCGGAAGAGCTCCAGACCCAGCACCTCGGCGAGCCGGCGGGCCGCCGGGTGGCCGCCGTGCGCCCAGGCCCGCAGCGACCCGCCGGCCTCCTTCAGCGCGGCCTCGGCCAGCAGCCGGCCGTGCCCGCGCCCGCGGTGCGCCGGGTCCACCACCAGCTCCGCGGTGGGGGCCTCGCCCGCGGCCGAGCCGTCCAGCTGGGCATAGCCGACGAGGGTGCCGTAACCGTCGTGCTGGAGCAGGTGCCGCACCCCGGCCCGCTCGGCCCTCAGATGCAGCCGGCCCTGCTCGGAGACGGCGGCCCGGCCGTCCTCCCGGGCGGCGGTCTCCAGCAGCGCGGCGATCAGCCGGGCGTCCTCCGGTACGGGTACGGAGACGGTCTCGATGCGGTCCTCGGCGGGGCTGGTCCCCGCGGCAGCAGCGTCCATGGTCATGACCTTACGGCTGTCCCGCGGCGGCGCCGCTGAACCGGCCGCGGAGTCCCCGCGTAGAGGACGGCAGCGCCCGACGGACCGCCTCTCGCGACGGGCCATTGCCTACACACCCCCGACGGAGGGCAGAGCACCATGAGCCAACACCAGCGCGGAGAGCGCAGGGGCCGTGCGGTGGCCATCGGCGTGGCCGCCGCTCTGGCGCTGGGCGGCGGAGGCTATGCCGCCTTCACCGCGAGCGCCAGCGCGGACGACGACGTCGCGGCGGCGACCATCGCATGCCCGAGAGTGAACGAACTCCTCGGCAGCGTCCCGGGCCAGGCCAGGGCCGAGGTGGACCGGGACCTGGTGCAGGTGGACGCACTGACCCAGGACGCCAACGCCCGGCTGCGCGCGGCGCACGGCCAGGGCGGGCCCGACTTCGTGCAGAACGCGATCCTCGGGCCGCTGCGGGACCAGCGGGTGGCGCTGTTCGACCGGATCGGCATCGTGATGGAGCGGACCGGCGGGCAGCGTCCGCAGAACCTCGCCGGCATGGCGGCGTGCTCCCTGCAGAACGGAGGGGGCGGAGCCCAGGCGGGTGGCGGCCAGAGCAGCCCTCCCGGCGGCTGGCAGGCGGGCGGTGGCAACCAGCAGGGCGGCCAGAGCGGCAACCAGCAGGGCGGTCAGAGCGGCAATCCGCAGGGCGGCCAGGGCGGCCAGGGCGGCCAGAGCGGCACCGGCAGCGGCCAGCAGAACCCCGGCGGCCAGCAGAACCCCGGTGGCCCGCTGGGCGCCGACGGCTTCGCCAACGGGCTCTCCGCCGCGGACTTCGTCGCCATCGGCACCGTCCAGCCCAACGCCAACGACCCCCGCGTGGGCCGCAGCGGCACCTTCACCTCGCGCTGCGGGGTGAGCGACCACAACAACCCCGCCAACTTCATCGTCGCCCCCGGTGTCGAGAACGGCGCCCACCATGTGCACGACTACGTGGGCAACAGGACCAGCGACGGCTTCTCCACCAACGACAGCCTGGCCGCGGGTGGCACCACCTGCGCCAACCAGGGCGACAAGTCGGCGTACTACTGGCCGGTGCTGCGGATCACCCGGGCCGGCGACCAGGGCGACGCGGGCGAGCTCGGCGGGCAGGCGGACAACAACATCGGTACCAGGATCAAGGCGAGCAGCGTCCGGCTGGAGTTCCGGGGCAACGCCAGGTCCCGGGTCACCGCGATGCCGCAGTTCCTCCGGATCATCACCGGCGACGCCAAGGCGGCGGTCACCAACGGCCCGGCCAACGCCAGGGCCCAGTGGACCTGCTCCAACGCGCTCAACCGCCGGCTGACGGACAAGTACCCGCTGTGCGGCAGCGCCCGGACCGTACGCATCCTGGACTTCCCCAGCTGCTGGGACGGACGGAACACGGACAGCGCCAACCACCGCACCCATGTGGTCTTCCCGGCCGCCGACGGCACCTGCCAGAACGGCTTCAAGGCCATCCCCCAACTGCGGATGACGCTCAGTTACGCCATTCCGCAGGGCAGCAAATTCGCCCTGGACAGCTTCCCCGAGGAACTGCACAAGGCCATCACCGACCACGGGGACTTCGTCAATGTGATGTCACCGGCGCTGATGAACCAGGTCGTCCGCTGCATCAACAGCGGCCGCCGCTGCGGCTGAGGTCCGCCCGGTGACACCGGGCCGGCTCCTTCGGGGGCCGGCCCGGTCCCGGCGGTGTCACCTGAAACCGCCCCGTTACCCGTAAGGCCCTGACAGCTACGCGCGTTGACTCTAGGCTTCCCCCGCACGCGCAAGCCACGCTCCGTACGCTGAAGGGGATTTCCTTGCCCGAGACCATCAGAACCGGCACCCGCCGGCGCCGTCTGCTGCTGGCCGGCGCGGCCACGGCGGGCATCGTCGCCCTGGCGATCCCAGGGGCCGCGGCCTCCGCCGCAGAGCACGGGCACGGCCCGGCGCACCACCCCGCCAAGGTGCACGTCGAGAATCTGCAGCTGCTGGCGATCAACGACTTCCACGGCAACCTCGAACCCCCGTCGGGGTCGTCGGGCACCATCAAGGAGACGGACGCCACCGGAGCGGTGGTCTCCACCCCGGCCGGCGGCGCCGAGTACCTCGCCACCGCGCTGCGCGACGCCCGCAAGGGCCACCGTGACTCGCTCACCGTGGCGGCCGGCGACGTGGTGGGCGCCAGCCCGCTGCTGTCCGGGCTCTTCCACGACGAGCCGACCATCGAGGCGATGAACAAGATCGGCCTCGATGTCACCAGCGTGGGCAACCACGAGTTCGACGAGGGTTCGGCGGAGCTGCTGCGGCTGCAGAACGGCGGCTGCCACCCCACCGACGGCTGCTACGCCGACGGCCGGACGTTCAAGGGTGCCGACTTCCCGTACCTGGCGGCCAATGTCA
This sequence comes from Peterkaempfera griseoplana, assembly GCF_001418575.1. Lineage (GTDB taxonomy): Bacteria > Actinomycetota > Actinomycetes > Streptomycetales > Streptomycetaceae > Peterkaempfera > Peterkaempfera griseoplana. Next base: position 18,992 of record NZ_LIQR01000084.1, on the reverse strand, counting down.
CCAGCGAGAAGACCGGCAAGCCGATCCTGGCCCCGTACTGGGTCAAGAACGTGCACGGCATCAAGGTCGGTTTCATCGGAGTGACCCTCAAGGGCACCCCGAACATCGTCACCGCGGCCGGGGTCAAGGGCCTGAAGTTCGGCGACGAGGTCGAGACGATCAACAAGTACACCGCCGAGCTGAAGAAGCAGGGCGTCAGGACCATCGTGGCGCTGGTCCACGAGGGCGGCTACCCGGCCGGCAACACCTATGACGCCAACTGCGACTCCCCGAGCGCCGGCGCCGGGATCTCCGGGCCGATCGTGGACATCGCCAAGAACATCGACCCGGCGGTGGACGCCATCGTCACCGGCCACACCCACAACTCGTACAACTGCACCATCCCGGACCCGGCCGGGCAGCCCCGCCGGGTGACCAGCGCCGCCTCCTTCGGCCGGCTCTACACCGAGATCGACCTGCCGATCGACCGTGCCACCGGCGATGTGATCCGCAGCTCGGTGACGTCCGCCAACCACGTGGTCCGCCGGACCGTCCCCAAGGCCGGCGACATCACCGACCTGATCGCCTACTACCAGAAGATCGCCGCGCCGATCGCCGGCCGCACCGTCGGCTATGTCTCCGCGGACATCAACGGCCGGGGCAGCACCGACCCGGAGACGCCGCTGGGCGAGCTGATCGCGGACGCCCAGCTGGAGGGCCTGGCCCCGGCGGACAAGGGCGGGGCGCAGATCGCCTTCATGAACCCGGGCGGAATCCGGGCGGACCTGGTGTACCAGGCGTCCGGCGGTGAGGGCGACGGTGTGGTGACCTACGCCGAGGCGTTCACCGTGCAGCCGTTCACCAACATGATGAACGTGATCGACCTGACCGGCGCCCAGATCGTCACCGCGCTGCAGCAGCAGGTCAGCGGAGCCAACGAGGCGGCACCCAAGATCCTCCAGGTGTCCAAGGGCCTCACCTACACCCTGGACCTCACCAAGTCGGGCGCCGACCGGGTGGTGGCCGACACGATCAAGCTCAACGGTGAGCCGATCGACCCCGCCAGGACCTACCGCGTGGCGATGAACGAGTTCCTCGCGGGCGGCGGCGACGGCTTCGCGGCCTTCGCCGGTGGCACCAACAAGCTGGTGGGCGCCTCCGACCTGGATGTGTTCACCGCCTATCTGACGGCCCACTCCACTGCGGCGGCCCCGCTGGCCCCGCCGGCCGAGGACCGCGTCACCGTCGTCGGCACCGCCGGGGCCCAGGACTGACCCCGCCGGCAGCGACCCGGGGGAGGCCCGCAGCACCCGGTGCTGCGGGCCTCCCCCTGCGCGGCGCAGCTCAGGACGAGCCGCTCAGCGGTGCCGCCGCAGGCGGCGGGGTCGGCGAGCCCGGCAGGCGGAGCATCGCCAGGGCGCCGGGGCCCCCGTCGGGATCCGCCCCCAGGGTCACCTCGCCGCCGCAGTCGCGGACGGTCTGCGCCACGATCGACAGACCCAGCCCCGAGCCCGGCAGCTGCCGTGAGGACGGCGACCGCCAGAAGCGGTCGAAGACATAGGGCAGCTCGTCCGGGGCGATGCCCGGTCCGCGGTCGCGGACGGTCAGCCGGCCGCCGGCGAGGAAGACGTCGACGGTGCCGCCGGGTGGGCTGTACTTCACCGCGTTGTCCAGCAGATTGATCACCGCCCGCTCCAGGGCGTGCGCACTGCCCCGCACGTACCAGGGCTTCAGGCGTACGTCGAAGTGCAGACCGGGACCGCGCAGCCGGCCCCGGTCCACCGCGCGGGCGGCGATGTCGTGCAGGGCCACCACCGTGGTCTCCTGCCCGGCGCGGCCGCCGGCGGGCCGGGACAGCTCCAGCAGGTCGCCGATCAGCGTGGACAGCTCGCCCATCTGCGCCTGCATGTTGCCCAGCAGCCGGGTCCGGGTGTCCGCGGGCAGCGCCCGGCCGGTGGAGTCGCTGCGGACCAGCAGGTCGACGTTGGTGCGCAGCGAGGTGAGCGGGGTGCGCAGCTCGTGTCCGGCGTCGGCGATCAGCCGGGTCTGCCGGTCGCGGGAGTTGGCGAGGGCGGTGCTCATGGCGTTGAAGGACTCGCTGAGCCGGGCGATCTCGTCCTCGCCCTCGACCGGGATGGTGGTGCCCACCTCCTCGGTGCGTGCGATGTGCTCCACCACGTCGGTGAGCCGGTCCACCGGCTTGAGGGAGGCGCGGGCGACCAGCAGGCCCGCGCTGGAGGCCATGATCACACCGCAGGCCGCCACGATGGCGAGGCGTACGGCGAGCGAGTTGAGCTGGTCGTCCACCAGCGAGGCGGGGGTGGCGACCGCGAGGGCGACACCGGGACCGACGTTGCGGGTGTAGACCCGGGCCTCCGTGCCGTCGCTCAGGGTGCCGTCGCGGGTCACCTCGCTGCCGGCCTGGGCGGCGACCGCAAGATCTGCGGCCGTGGGGTTCACGGACGGGCGTCCGTCGCTGGAGTCGCGGGTGGAGACGCAGCTCTGCCCGGCAGCGGTGATCACGGTCAGCGTGCTGTCCGACCGCACCCCCGGCGGACCGCCGCGCGGGTTGATGCAGAACTGCTGGACCGCCTCGGCCGGGGACATCTGGTGATTCGGCGGCAGGCTGATGGTCTCCTGCAGCCGGTCGTCGCGCTGTGTCGACAGCTGTCCGCGGACCAGCAGCCAGCAGGAGAAGGCGGAGACCGCCACCGCCACCGCGACCGCCAGGGCGGTCAGCAGGGCCAGCCGGCGGCGCATCGGGATGCGGCGGAACCACCCGGTGGTGGCACGGGGGACGCGCTGGGACATCACGTTCAGGCGGCTCTGGCTGCGGGGCGGAGGGCGTAACCGACCCCGCGGACGGTCTGGATCAGCCGGGGCCTGCCGCCGGCCTCCGTCTTGCGGCGCAGGTACATCACGTACACGTCCAGCGAGTTGGAGGACGGCTCGAAGTCGAAGCCCCACACCGCCTTGAGGATCTGTTCCCGGGTGAGGACCTGCCGGGGGTGCGACAGGAACATCTCCAGCAGCATGAACTCGGTGCGCGTCAGCTCCACCGGCCGCCCGTCGCGGCTGACGTCGCGGGTGGCGGTGTTCATCCGCAGGCCCTCGAAGGAGAGCAGTTCGTCGTCCTCCGCCTCCTCCAGCCGGGCCGCCTCGGCGGCGAGTGCGGAGCGGCGCAGCAGCGCCCGCACCCGGGCGAACAGCTCGTCCAGCTCGAAGGGCTTGGCGAGGTAGTCGTCGGCGCCCACGTCCAGGCCGGTGACCCGGTCGCCGACGGCGTCCCGCGCGGTGAGCATCAGCACCGGCACGGTGTCGCCGCGCGACCGCATCCGGCGGACGGCGGTGAGGCCGTCCATCCGCGGCATCATGATGTCCAGCAGCACCAGCTCGGGCTGCTCCCGCTGGACGGCGTCCAGGGCCTCCAGGCCGTCGGTGGCGGTGCAGACCTCATAACCCTCGAAGGCCAGGCTGCTCTCCAGGGCGTCGCGCAGGGCGGGCTCGTCGTCGACCACCAGGATGCGGGCGGTGGAGCCGGTCGCATCGGGCTGGGAGCGTTCGGCGGCGGGGGGAGTCATGGGGGCTGCCTCTTCGGGTGCGTGAGGTCGGGGCTGGAGCTGGAAGTGACATGTTCTGCGCATCGGCCGCTGCGGCCATTGTCCGCCCGGGCGGGTGAGGCCGCGGTAAAGGGCGGAGGCGCCGCGGTGCCCGGCTCAGGCCGACAGGGTCTGGCCGGCCTGGAGCTGCGGCAGAACCTGGCGCACCGCGTTGATCGGGATGGCGAAGCCCAGTCCGATGGAGCCGGACTGGCCACCGGCGGAGCTGGATCCGGAGGAGGAGTACATCGCCGAGTTGATCCCGACGACCTGCCCGGACGCATTGATCAGCGGTCCGCCGGAGTTGCCGGGGTTGAGCGCGGCGTCGGTCTGCAGCGCCTTGTAGGTGGCCGTGGCGGACGACGAGCCGGACGGGCCGGAGGAGCCGTCGGCGCCGGGCAGCCGGGGGTAGCCGAAGCCGCCGTTGCCGCGCGTGGACTCCTCGTCGACCTGCACGGTGACCTTGCGGTTCTTGGCGCTGATGATGCCGGAGGTGACGGTGCCGGTGAGGCCCTCGGGCGAGCCGATGGCCACCACGGCGTCGCCGACCGCCACCGCGTCGGAGTCGCCCAGGGTGGCGGGGGTCAGGCCGCTGACCCCCGAGGCCTTGATCACGGCGACGTCCAGCGCCTTGTCGGTGCCGGTCAGGGTGGCGGTGGCGGTGGAGCCGTCGGAGAAGGTCACCGTGATGGCGGCCCCGCTGTCCACCGCGGTGGAGATCACGTGGTAGTTGGTGAGGATCTGGCCCGTGGAGGTGAGGATCACCCCGGTGCCGGTGGCGGAACCGCTGTCCGACCGCACCGAGATCTCCACCGTGCTGGGGGTGACCGCCTGGGCGATCGCCGCGACGGTGGGGGCGCCGGCGGAGGTCCTGTCGGCCACGGTGCGGGCCACGGTGGACGAGGCGACGGCGGAGCCGCCGTCGTGTCCGGAGGCGACCAGCGCGCCGGCTGCTCCGCCCGCGGTCGCGGCCAGTACCGCCGCGGCGGCGGCCAGCACCAGCCGCCCGCGCAGTCCGGACCTGCGGGCGCGGTGGCCGCGCGAGGGGGCGGGCTCCGGCTCGGGGGCGGTGGCGGCTGCGGTGGCGGCGCCGAAGTCCTCCCGGTAGACATGGTCGAAGGGGTGCCCGACGACGGTGCCCTCCAGCACCTGCGGCGGGGTGGTGGGGGCGTCTGCCGGGCTGTGCGGCTCGGGGTGCTGTTCGCTCATGTCACCCAAGGTCCGCCTGCTCGATGAGATTTCGATGAGAGCGGCCTCAGAAGGCCCCGAGAAGCCCGTCAGTTTCTCATAAGGCCTGGTCGGCCCGGTGTTTCCGCGGTTCGGCGACGCTGCACGTCCGGGGTGTGCGGAGCGGTGCTTCGCACCGGCGCGGCGCTGGGCGCGCCGGGGTGCCGCTCGCGGCCGCGGTGCGTACGGCCGTCAGCCGCAGCCGCAGGAGCGGCGCAGCACCAGGCGGTTGGGGAACTGGCGGACCCGCTCGGTCTCGGAGCCCGGGACCAGGAGGGAGTCGTCCAGGACCAGGTCCACCGCGGCGCGCGCCATGGCGTCCCGGTCGGAGGCGACGGTGGTCAGCGGCGGGTCGCAGAAGGCGGCCTCGGGGATGTCGTCGAAGCCGGCCACAGCCAGGTCCTGCGGTACCCGGAGCCCGGCCTCGCGGGCGGCCCTCAGCACGCCGATGGCCTGGTCGTCGGTGGAGCAGAAGACCGCCGGCGGCCGGTCGGGGGAGCGCAGCAGGTCGAGCGCGACCCGGTAGGCGCCGTAGCGGTCGAAGGGCGCCTCCACCAGGTGCTGCCCGGTGGGGACGCCATGGGCGTCCATGGCCCGCATCCAGCCCTCGATGTGGTCGACCACCGGGTCGCCGGGGGCCGGGGAGGCCACCGGTCCGCCGAAGCAGGCGACGTACGGGTGCCCGTGGACCTCCAGCAGGTGGCGTACGGCGGTCTCGGCACCGCCGACGTCGTCGGTGACCACCGCCACGTCGTCGATGGCCTCGGGCCGGCGGTGCAGCAGCACCACCCGGGCGCCCTCGATGGCGGCGAACTCCTCCGCGGCCCGCTCGGACGGGCCCTGGCTCACCAGGATCAGTCCGGAGACCCGCATGCCGAGGAAGGCGCGGACATAGTGGACCTCGCGGTCGTCGACGTAGTCGGAGTTGCCGATCAGCACCAGCTTGCCGCGCTCGGAGGCGACCCGCTCGACGGCGTGCGCCAGTTCGGCGAAGAACGGCTGGCGGGCGTCTGGCACCACCATGCCGATGAGGTTGGTGCGGCGGCTGGCCATCGCCTGGGCCACGCTGTTGGGCCGGTAGCCGAGCTGCTCGATGGCGGCCAGCACCCGCTCCTTGGTCGCGGGCGCGACGGGCCGCGGACCGTTGTTGATGACGTAGCTGACGACCGCGGTCGAGGTTCCTGCCAGCCTGGCCACATCGTCACGCGTCACCTTGGGCACAGGGGGATTCTACGCGGGTGGCAGGAGGAGGTGCCCGAGTGTCCGTTCCTTGGCCGCACCGACGGGGCGCCGGCCCCGGCGCCCCGTCGGTGCGGCAGGGCGTCAGGACCTGCTCACCGCGCTGGACTCGTCCGGCGCGGCGGCCTGGGCGGGACGGTCGGCCTGGGCACCGCTCTTGTCGCCCTTCTCGGGGATCACAAAGCGGTACCCGACGTTGCGCACGGTGCCGATCAGCTGCTCGTGCTCCGGGCCGAGCTTGGCGCGCAGCCGCCGCACATGGACGTCCACGGTGCGGGTGCCGCCGAAGTAGTCGTAGCCCCAGACCTCCTGCAGCAGCTGGGCGCGGGTGAAGACCCGGCCGGGGTGCTGCGCGAGGTACTTCAGCAGCTCGAACTCCTTGAAGGTGAGGTCCAGCACCCGGCCCTTGAGCTTGGCCGAGTAGGTGGCCTCGTCCACCGAGAGGTCGCCGTTGCGGATCTCCATGGGGCTGTCGTCGGAGACGACCTGCATCCGGCCCATGGCCAGCCGCAGCCGGGCCTCGACCTCGGCGGGCCCGGCGGTGTCCAGCAGGACGTCGTCGATGCCCCACTCGGCGGTGACCGCGGCCAGGCCGCCCTCGGTGACCACCAGGACCAGCGGACAGCCGGGGCCGGTGGAGCGGAGCAGCTGGCACAGACTGCGGATCTGCGGGAGGTCGCGCCGCCCGTCGATCAGGATCACGTCGGCGCCCGGGGTGTCGACAAGCGCCGCACCCTCGGCGGGCGCCACCCGCACGCTGTGCAGCAGCAGGCCGAGTGCGGGCAGCACCTCGGCGGACGGCTGGAGGGCGTTGGTCAGCAGCAGCAGTGAACTCATACCCGGTAGTCCCCTTTCCGGGTCGTCGCGGTGGCTTCCGGTCCGCTGCCGCCGCAGGCGGTGGACTGGGAGGTGAGGGCGCGCAAGGCGGCGGCCGGCGGTCGGGGGCGAGGCATGGCGGCGAGGACGAGAGGGCGTCGGGGGTCCCGTGACCCTCGGCCTTCCGTACCCGCTCTTCCCACGGTCAAGCCCTTCCGTTGCCGCGTCCCGGCCTGCCCGTGCGGGCGGCCGGGGCGCCCCGCGCGGGCGGCGGCCCGTCGCGGGATCGACTCGGTTCCCGTCCGCCGGGTGCACTCCGTCGTGCGGTGGCGGCCGGGTCCGTCCGGTCGGCCCGGCACGAGTGGGTGCCTGGCGGCTGGACGGCCGTGCTGGTGTCCTCGGAGCTCACTGTGCTCCAGCACGCTGTGCCCGGAGCACACCGTGCTCCAAACACAAAGGGACCCGGGGGCGACTCTGCCCGGATCCCTCACCTCAGGAGAATAGCCCACATGAGACCCACCGTTAAGGTCCGGAGCACGGGGTCAGGGCGTGCGCAGCCCTGGGACGCGCCTGCCGAGGCGCTGTTGACCGCCGCCGACGCCACCCGTGTGCACGCCGTCTACCACCCCGGTGAGGCGGCCTCCGGCACCGCCGTGGTGATCGCGCACGGATTCACCGGAGCGGTGGAGCGCCCGGCGGTGCGACGCGCCGCCCGGGTGTTCTCGCGCCACGGGGCGGTGGTCGTGCTCTCGTTCCGCGGGCACGGCCGTTCGGGTGGCCGCTCCACGGTCGGCGACCGCGAGGTGCTGGATCTGGAGGCGGCCGTCTCCTGGGCCCGGTCGCTGGGGCACCGCAGGATTGCCACGGTGGGTTTCTCCATGGGCGGCGCGGTGGTCGTACGGCATGCGGCGCTGCACGGCGGGGTGGCGGCCGTGGCGGCGGTGAGCGCCCCGGCGCGCTGGTACTACCAGGGCACGGTGCCGATGCGGCGGGTGCACCGGCTGGTGATGCATCCGCTGGGCAGGGCGGTCGCCCGGCACGGCCTGCGGACCCGTATCGACCCGCGGGACTGGGTGCAGGTGCCGATGCCGCCGGTGGAGGCGGCGGGACGGCTGGGGGCCACCCCGCTGCTGGTGGTGCACGGCGACCGGGACCCGTACTTCCCGCTGGACCACCCGCTGTCGCTGCACCGCTCGGCCCGGGAGGCGGGAACGGAGTCCGAGCTCTGGATCGAGCCCGGCTTCGGCCATGCGGAGAATGCCGCCGGGGAGGAACTGCTGGACCGGATCGGGGCGAGGCTGACCCGCTGGACGACGGGGTACGGCCGCCCCGCCGAAGGGTGACCGCCGGAGCCCGGGTGTGCCGGGCCGGGGGCGGAGGGGGTGATGATGGACGCCGACGGTACGACCAGGAGGAGGGGCCATGGCGGTGGCCGGCGGGGCCGAAGGGACCGTGAGCAGCGGCACGATCCGCTACTGGGCGGCGGCGAAGGCCGAGGCCGGTGTCGCCGAGGAGCCCTATCGGGCGGCGACCCTGGCCGAGGCGCTGGAGCAGGCACGGGCCCGGCATGCCGACCGGCCGCGGTTCTCCCGGGTGCTGGGGCACTGCTCCTTCCTGGTGGACGGGGATCCGGTGGGCGGGCGCGACCATGCGTCTGTGCTGCTGGCGGAGGGTGGCACGGTGGAGGTGCTGCCGCCGTTCGCCGGCGGCTGAGAGCCGGGGCGGGCGCGCTCGTAGGGCATGATGGGCCGCTCGGCGGAACCGCTCCTCCCGGCGGGGCGTCTGATGCCGACGACGGAACCAGCCTCCGAGGGAGTCCCATGCGCGCCTGGCACAAACTGACGATCGCGCTCGTGATCCTGGCCGGCCTCTTCGTCGCGGCCGACCGGATCGCCGTCGGGGTGGCGGACGACAAGGTGGCGGAGAAGATCCAGTCCGAGAAGGGGCTGAACACCCGGCCCAAGGTCAGCATCGAGGGCTTTCCGTTCCTCACCCAGGTGGCGGCCAAGAAGCTGGACGACGTCAGGCTCTCCGCCGACGGCCTGCAGATCAGCGGCGGCGGGAAGACGGCGACGCTGCAGACCTTCTCCGCGCGGATCAGCGGGGTCCGGGTGAACAGCAGCTTCTCCTCCGCGACCGCGGACAGCGCGGACGGCACGGCGCTCATCTCGTACGCCGACATCACCTCGCTGATCGGCAACAAGGACGCGGCCATCTCCTACGGCGGCAACGGCAAGATCAAGATCTCCGGGAAGGTGGACACCCCGCTGGGCCAGGTGGACGGCAGTGCCACCGCCCGGCTGGCGGTTCAGGGCGGTGACACCGTCACGGTGGGGGACGTCTCGGTGAGTGCGCTGGGCAGCGGCATCGACCTGGGTTCCATCCCCGGCCTGGACACGGCGTTCAGCTCGCTCTTCGCCACCTCGCAGAAGCTCAGCGGGCTGCCGGTCGGCCTCAGCGTGAAGTCGGTCGACCCGCAGCCGAACGGTGTCGCCATCGGCTTCACCGGGCACAACCTCGATCTGGCGGGCTGACCACGCGCGTCGCCTGTCCCCTGTCGCGTGGCCCGGCCGTTCCGCTCCGCGAGACGCCGTGTCCAGTACGGCGGGCGCAGCGGCGCTGGTCCGGGGCGGTGGCGGCCGCCGGGCGCCCCGGACCGTCCCGTGCGGTGCCCGAGGCGGCGCTGAGACCCGGAAATCTCAATATCCGGATAAGAATGTCTCACCATTTGATCTGGCGATGACATGCGGCGGTGCCAGTCCCTAGCATCGTCGGCATGAAGCGACAGGCGGATCTCACCAAGCGGCGGGCGGTCGACCTGTGCCGCGTGTCCGCCTGCCTGTGTCGAATGTCCTGACTGGACGGCACTTCCCGGACTCTCCGACATGCCGTCCGAGCCGGTGACCGGGCCTGACCCGGTGTGCCGAGCCCCGAACTCGTCAGGCATGCCGCACCATCGAACGCAACCTCTGCTCAGATCGCACCCGTCCCGGGATCCGGACACGTCGCCGGACACCGCAGCGACGGGAGCGGCCCGCGCGCCCACCTTCCGCAACTGCCCCGGAGGAGAACACACCATGAGTCGCAGCGACGTCCTGGTCGACGCAGACTGGGTCCAGGCCCACCTGGACGACCCCAAGGTCGTCATCGTGGAGGTCGACGAGGACACCTCTGCGTACGACAAGAACCACATCCGCAACGCCGTCCGGATCGACTGGAGGAAGGACCTCCAGGACCCGGTCCGCCGTGACTTCGTGGACCAGGAGGGCTTCGAGAAGCTGCTGTCCGCCAAGGGCATCGGCAACGACGACACCGTCGTCCTCTACGGCGGCAACAACAACTGGTTCGCGTCCTACGCCTACTGGTACTTCAAGCTCTACGGCCACGAGTCCGTGAAGCTCCTCGACGGCGGCCGCAAGAAGTGGGAGCTGGACTCCCGCGACCTGGTGGCCGAGGTGCCCGAGCGCGCCGCCACCCAGTACAAGGCCAAGGCCCAGGACACCTCCATCCGTGCCTTCCGCGACGACGTGGTCGCCGCCATCGGCAACCTCAACCTGGTGGACGTCCGCTCGCCCGACGAGTTCTCCGGCAAGCTGCTGGCCCCCGCCCACCTGCCGCAGGAGCAGTCGCAGCGTCCGGGCCACGTCCCGAGCGCGCGCAACATCCCCTGGTCCAAGAACGCCAACGACGACGGCACCTTCAAGTCGGACGAGGAGCTCACCCGGCTCTACACCGACGAGAACGTGGACCTGGCCAAGGACACCATCGCGTACTGCCGGATCGGCGAGCGCTCCGCGCTCACCTGGTTCGTGCTGCACGAGCTGCTCGGCCAGTCCAACGTCAAGAACTACGACGGCTCCTGGACCGAGTACGGCAGCCTGGTCGGCGTGCCGATCGAGCTCGGCGCCGGCAAGTAATCCCCAACCGACCGTTCCACCCCGAGGAGAACCAGCGCTATGTGCGGTGCGAAGGCCGGCGGCCCCGATCTGGCAGGAGTTGACGTGGCGAGCGAGACCATCATCCAGGGTTCGGTGACCCGCGACGGCGAGCCGGTCAACGGCTATGTGCGTCTGCTCGACGAGGGCGGCGAGTTCACCGCCGAGGTTCCCACCTCGGCGACCGGGCAGTTCCGCTTCTTCGCGGCGCCCGGCACCTGGACGCTGCGCGCCCTTGTCCCCGGCGCGACCGTGGACCGCAAGGTCGTCGCCCAGCAGGGCGCCTTCACCGAGGTCGCCATCGCCGTCTGACCGTCCGGACGGCGCCACCCGGAGCCCGGCCGCGGAGATCCTCCCGCGGCCGGGCTCCGGCGTGCCCGGCGGACGTACCGTGGAGCCATGCAGTCACGCCGGCGGCATGCCTACTTCGCCCTCATGGGCAGCTGTGTGGGGCTCTTCGTGCTGGCCTGGAGCGTGGTGCGGCTCTGGTCGGTCCCGGCCGCGATAGCCATGTGCGTGGTGGCCATGGTCATCCCGCCGTGCGCGGCGATCGTCGCCAACCGGCGCGGTCCCGACGACCGCTGGTGGGACGAGAAGTAGCGGCCCGGCCGGTCAGTACACCAGGGCCTGCACGTCGTCGGCCACGGCCTCGGTGACGAAGATCTGCGCACCGGCGATCCGCACCCCGTCGATCACGTCCGCCTGGGTGATCTCCCGCCGGGCGGCGCACTGGCTGCAGAGCGTCACCGAACCGCCGGCCAGCACCGACTCCAGCAGATCCGGCAGCGGCGCCGCGTGCGGCAGCTCGAACTCCGCCGCCCGTCCGGGCAGCGCGAACCACGCCGACTCCCCGGTCAGCCAGAGCGACACCTCCACCCCGCTGGCGACGGCCACCGCCGCCACCGTGAACGCCTGGGAGCAGCGCTCGGGTGCGTCCGCGCCCGCGGTGACCTTGATGACCAGCCTCTTCGCCACTGCCTGCTCCTCGTGTCGTACGGCGACCGGCGTCAGCCTACGTGGTGGGCCTCACGGTGACGGTGGACGCCCGGCCACTAGACTGCGTCCTGCAGCCATCAGCTCACCCGTCCGAGCAATGAGGAGCACAGAGGTGCTTGAGACCGCCTACACCGTCCTGCTTGCCGTGGTGGCCGTGGCCATCGTCTGGTTCGCGGTCTTCGCCGTTCTGAAGCTGTACCAGGGCCAGCGCTGACATCGGGGTACGGTGGAGGGTGGCCCGCAGGGCCCCCTCAGACCCCCGTACCCGCGATCACCGAGGCGTCACCCAGACCATGATCGAGATTCCTTCCGACCTCCACAAGGACGTCGTCCCGCTGGCCTTCCTCCTCGGTACCTGGGAGGGCGCCGGGGTCTTCGACTTCCCCGGCAGCGAGAAGTGCAACTTCGGCCAGGAAGTGATCTTCCGCCACGACGGCCGGGCCTTCCTGGAGTACCGCTCCCGCAGCTGGGTCCTGGACCACGAGGGCAACAAGGTCCGCCCGCTGGAGAACGAGTTCGGCTTCTGGCGCATCACCAGCAACGCCGGGGGTGCCGGCGGGACCCGCGGCATCGAGGCCTCCATGGTCCGGGACGAGGGCGTCGTCGAGATCTGGTACGGCGAGATGGCCGACGGCCGGCCGCAGATCGACATCGCCACCGACGCCGTCGCGCGCACCGCCTCCGCCGCCCCCTACAGCGGCGGCAAGCGGCTCTACGGACTGGTCAACGGCGAGCTGATGTGGGTCGGCGAGAAGGCCGCCCCCGAGGTGCCGCTGCGCCCCTACATGTCCGCCCAGCTCAAGAAGGTCCTCAACCCGGCCAAGCTGATCGAGGACATCGCGGACCTCCCCGACGACGGCATCGCATTCTTCCGCTGACGCGTTCGAGCCTCCGGTCCCTAGACTGGCCGCACCTAGACTGGGGACCGGCGGGACGCCCGAGCGCGAGGGATTGAGAGCCGTGGCAAGGACCAGCACCGAGACCAGCTCCACCGACTGGAAGACCGAGCTGCGCACCCGCGGTTACCGGCTCACCCCGCAGCGCCAGCTCGTCCTGGAGGCCGTGGACGCCCTGGACCACGCCACCCCCGACGACATCCTCACCAAGGTCCGGCACACCGCCAGCGGCGTCAACATCTCCACCGTCTACCGCACCCTGGAGCTGCTGGAGGAGCTGGGTCTGGTCTCCCACACGCACCTCGGCCACGGCGCGCCCACGTACCACCTCGCCGACCGGCACCACCACATGCACCTGGTCTGCCGGGACTGCGGCAGGATCGCCGAGACCGACACCTCCGTGGCCGCCCCGCTGGTGGACCGGCTGCGCGCGGAGTACGGCTTCGACACCGACATGAAGCACTTCGCGATCTTCGGCCGCTGCGCCGACTGCACGGCCTCGTCCGGCTCGTCCGGCTCCGCGCCCTCGTCCGGCACCGGGGCCGCGCCCGGCTCCGCGCCCTCCGGGCCGGCCGGGCACGGCTGACCCCCGGTCCGGGGCGGCGGACCGCGGCAATCGCCGAAGGCCTAGGCTGGGGGACATGAGGAGCCCGCTGCTGTCCCTGCCCGGTGCCGTCCCCGCCGAGGGGGCCGATGAGGGCGTCGCCGCCCACTACGGCGACATCTTCCGTGAGCAGCGCAGGCTCGCCGCAGGCGAGGGCTTCGTCGACCTCTCCCACCGGGGCGTGGTCACCGTCACCGGCGAGGACCGGCTGAGCTGGCTGCACCTGCTGCTCACCCAGCACGTCAGCGAACTGCCGCCGCAGCAGGCCACCGAGGCGCTGATCCTCTCCCCGCACGGCCATGTGGAGCACGCCCTCTACCTGGTCGACGACGGCGTCACCACCTGGGCCCATGTGGAGCCCGGCACCCAGCAGGCGCTGATCGCCTATCTGGAGTCCATGAAGTTCTTCTACCGGGTGGAGATCGCCGACGCGACCGCCGACTACGCCGTGGTCCACCTCCCGGCGGGCTCCGTCGCCGACGCCTCCGGCGCCGCGGCGGTCCGCGAGACCCCGTACGGCAGGGACCTCTTCGTGCCCCGCGCCGAACTGGAGAAGCAGGCGGCGGGCTGGGGCGAACCGGCGGGCAGCTGGGCCTACGAGGCGCTGCGCATCGAGGGCCACCGGCCACGGCTGGGCTTCGAGACCGACCACCGCACCATCCCGCACGAGGTGGACTGGCTGAGCACCGCCGTGCATCTGCAGAAGGGCTGCTACCGGGGACAGGAGACCGTCGCCAGGGTGCACAATCTGGGCCGTCCGCCGCGCCGGCTCGTGCTGCTCCACCTGGACGGGACCGAGGAGGTACTGCCCCCGCACGGCGCCGAGGTGCGGATCGCCGCCGAGGGCCAGGACGGCCGCCCGGTCGGCTTCGTCACCTCCTCGGCCCGCCACTTCGAGCTGGGCCCGGTGGCGCTCGCCCTGGTCAAGCGCAATGTCCCGGTGGACGCGGTGCTGCTGGCCGGGCCGGTGCCGGCCGGCCAGGAGGTCGTCGTCCCGCAGTAGCGGCCGCCCGCCCCCCTCGGGGGGAGACCCCAAGGCAGAGCAGGGTGGGCTCAGAGGCCGGTGGGCGGGCTCATCGTCCAGCGGGCCTCCACCGTGGCCCGTACCCGCTGCTTCACCGGCTCCAGCTCCAGCTGGGGCAGCGGCGAGGCGCCTCCGGGTGCCGCGGCGGCCCGTAGGGCACCCGGCGGCGGACCGTCGTAGCCGCCGCCCACCCGGCCGCCGCCGCCGGAGCCGAGGCCCTGGTCGGCCAGCTCCACCAGCCCGGTGAGGGTGGCACCCAGGGCGGCGGCGTACTGCCGGGCCCGCTCCAGGGAGGCGTGGACCGCCTGTTCGCGGGCCTCCCGATGGACGGGACTGTCGCTGCGCAGCCCCCACGAGGGGCCGGCCACCACTGTCATCTCCTGGTCGGCGACGCTCAGCAGCAGTTCCCCCAGCACGCTGAAGTCGACCACGGTGACCCGGAGTTCGGCACTGCCCAGGTAGCCGGCGACACGCTCCCCAGCCCGCCTGGAGTCCTGGTACTCGGGCTGCACCCAGAGCGAGCCGGTGTCCGCCCGTTCCACCGCCGCCCCGAAGGAGGCCACCCGGTGGCGCACCGCGTCCAGCCGTTCGGTGAGCCGGGCCAGGGTGCGGCCGCGGTCGCGGTCGCGTGCGGAGACGGTGACCAGCAGCCGGGCCAGCTCGGGGTCGACCTCCAGCTCGGCCTCGCCGCGCACGGCCACGGTCGGCGGTGGGGATGTCATGGGCGTCCTCTCTCCAGGGGCTCCGGGCCGGGTGGCCGCCCGGCGGTCTCACATCTCCAGCAGCACCGTGAAGGGTCCGTCGTTGACGAGGGAGACCTTCATCTCGGCACCGAACCTGCCGGTGGCCACCGTGGCGCCCAGCCCGCGCAGCTGCGCCACAACCTCGTCCACCAGCGGCTCGGCGACCGGCCCCGGGGCGGCGGCGTTCCAGGTCGGGCGACGGCCCTTGCGGGCGTCCCCGTAGAGGGTGAACTGGCTGACCACCAGCAGCGGGGCGGAGAGGTCGGAGCAGGACTTCTCGCCCTCCAGGATGCGCAGTGACCAGAGTTTGCGGGCCAGTTGGGCGGCCTGCGCCGGGGTGTCCTCATGGGTCACCCCCACCAGGACGCACAGGCCCGGCCCCAGGATGGAGCCCACCGTCTCACCGGCCACGGTCACACTCGCCTCGGTCACCCGCTGCACCACTGCTCGCATGGACCCATTGTGGCGGCAGTGCGAGGGCGGCCGGCACCGCGGGAGGGTGGGGGCGTCATCCCGGGCCCGCCCGCCTCCGGGGGGCGCGCGGTGGGACCGTCCGGTGCCCGGAGTTCGGGGGCAGCCGCCGAGCAGGGCGCGGACCGGCGTGGAAGAGGGCGCGTGGGCCACGTTCACGCCCGTGCCGCGATCGGACGCGCCCGGTGGGCAGCCGTCCGCGCAGGGCAGTGCGCTGGTCGTATTAGCCAGGGGTATTCGCCAGGGCTCCGATCGGGTGGACCGGCAGTGCATCGGGCGTGTCCCGGATGCCACCATGCGGGCAGCGGCCGTAAGCCCGTACCGAGCACCGTTCCCCCGGACGGGTGCCGACCGCTCCGGCGGGGAACCGCAGGGCCCCGGACCGGCGTGACCCGGGGCGGGGGACAGAGCCGGGGACCGACCGAAGGACAGCAGGTGGCTGATGGATGAGCACAACGGGTCGGACGGTGCCTCCGGCCCCTCCCCGCGCGAGGTGCCGCCGGCGGTCCCGCCCGGCGTGCGGGCGCCCTCCGGCCTGGGACTCGACGAACTGCGGGCGCTGCGCCGCTCCGCCCAGGAGGACGAGGCCGACCTCTCCTACCTCCGCCGCCTGCTCCAGGGCCGGATCGACATCATCCGCGCCGAGCTGGCCCGCCGCTCCGGCGGCGCACAGCAGCCGGCCCCGGCGGAGAACCTCCTGGACCGCCTGCCGCAGATCCTCGCCGACGGCCCGGCCCGCTTCCGCAGCGCCCGCCATGTCACCCTCGGCACCCCACGCGGCGAGCGGTACGGCGACGAGGCCGACCGGCTGATGGGCGATGTGCAGCTCGCCGACCTCGCCGCCAACGGCGACGCGGCGCTCGCCGCCGCCCTGGAGCGGCTCTCCGCCCATGAACGGGAGGTCTCCCGCCGCCGGCAGTCCCTCCAGGGCACCGTGGACCGCTGCAGTGCGGAGATCACTCGCCGCTACCGCGAGGGCGAGGCCAGGATCGAGGATCTGCTGGCCGGCGACGGCCACCGCTGGTAGCGGCGGTCCCGCCCCCGGCGCGGACCCGGCAGCTGCCGGGTCGCGGAGGCGGTGGCGGCCCGCGCCGGGCCGGGGACGTCATCGGCGGCGGCCGCCGGCGCGACACGGGCGCGCGGGGTACGGCCCGGGCGTCCCGGTGGCGGACCGGCGCGAGGCGCGGAAAAGCGGGTGACCTGCCCTACCGGCCGGTCGTACGGTGCCCCCATGGCCAAGCAGACCAGCGAACCGGACGGCCGGCGCGACATCGACATACGTGAGATCACCGAGGCTGAGCTGCCCGCCTGGGGCCAGGCGCTCGACATCGGCTTCATGCGGCCCGGCGACCCCGGCACGCTGGAGGTCCGGCGGGCCTTCTTCGAGCCCGCCCGTTCCATCGGCGCCTTCGACGGGGACCGCTGCGTCGGCACCTTCCGCAGCTTCGCCACCGAACTGACGATGCCCGGCGGCGGCGTGCTCACCGCCGACGCGATCAGCAACGTCACGGTGACCGCCACCCACCGGCGGCGCGGACTGCTCAGCCGGATGATGGAGCACGACCTGGCCGCCGCCGCGGCGCGCGGCGACGCGGTGGCGATCCTGGTCGCCGCCGAGTACAACATCTACGGCCGGTTCGGCTTCGGCCCGGCCACCCGCTGCGGCGGCCTGGAGATCGACCTGACGCGGGCCGGCGGTCTGCGGCCGGTACCGGGTCAGGACGCCGGCCGGATCGACCTCGCCTCCATGGCAGAGGTCCGCAAGCTGGCCCCCGGCCTCTTCGACCGCTACCGCCGCACCCAGCCCGGAGCGATCGAGCGCCGGGAGGTCAACTGGCGCATCCGCACAGGTGAGCTGCGCGGACCGCACAGCGACTGGACGGAACCCTTCGCCGCCGTCCACCGGGACGCCGACGGCCAGGTGACCGGCATGCTGACGTACGCCGTGGACAGCACCTGGGACGGCAAGCGCCCCGACTGCACCCTGACCGTCCGCGACCACTTCGCCCTGGACCGGGCGACCGCCGCGGCCCTGTGGCGGTACGCCTTCTCCGTCGACTGGGTGCGCCGGCTGGTGGTGCGGAACATCGCCCCCGACGACCCGCTGCCGCTGCTGCTCAACGACCCGCGCGCGGCCCGGGCCACCGCGGACAGCGACGACTTCATGTGGCTGCGGGTGCTGGACCCGGTGGCCGCCTTCGGCTCCAGGACCTACGGAGCGCCCGGCCGGATCGTCTTCGAGGTGGCGGACCCCGCCGGGTACGCCGAGGGCCGCTGGGCCCTGGAGACCGCCGCCGACGGCAGCGGCATCTGCACCCGCACCGCCGACCCCGCGGACCTCGCCCTGGGCGTCGGCGCCCTGGGCTCGCTGCTCCTGGGCGGCGAGACCGTGCCCCGGCTGGCCGCCGCCGGACTGGTCGCGGAGCTGGTGCCCGCCGCCGCCGCACGGGCCGACCTCACGCTGCGGACCCCGTTCCGCCCCTGGTGCCCCGACATGTTCTGACCGGCCGGGCCGCCGCAGGCCCCGGTCCCCGCCGCCCGGTTCCGACCACCGCACCGCCGCCCCCGGCCCACCGAGGGGCGGCGGTGCCGCATGATGGCCCGCGTGCAGAGACGTGAGAAGTACGACGGGGGCGGCCGTGCGGCCCCTGCCGCGGAGGCCGGCCGGGCCGTACCGCGCCGGCCCGGCCCCGCCGATCTCTCCGCCGCGGTGCGGGCCGCCGCCGACGGGGACGAGGAGGCCTTCCGCAGCCTCTACCGGGCCGTCCAGCCCGGTCTGCTGCGCTATCTGCGGGCGCTCGTCGGCGACGACGCCGAGGACGTGGCCTCCGAGACCTGGCTGCAGGTCGCCCGGGACCTGCGGGCGTTCCAGGGGGACTCCGACGGCTTCCGCGGCTGGGTCGCCACCATCGGCCGCCACCGCGCCATGGACCATCTGCGCCGGCTCAGCCGGGCCCCGCGCACCGGGGCGCCCGTCGAGTACCTGGCCGAGCTGCCCGCCCCCGACGACCCCGCGGGCTCCGCGCTCTCCACGGTGGCCACGGAGTCCGCACTCGCCCTCATCAGGACGCTCCCCCGGGACCAGGCCGAGGCGGTGCTGCTGCGCGTCGTCATGGACCTGGACGCCGCCGCCGCGGCCCGGATCCTCGGCAAGCGGCCGGGCGCCGTCCGGATGGCCGCGCACCGGGGCCTGCGCCGGCTCGCCGAGCTGCTGGAGCGCTCCGGGTCCCTGCCCCCGGAGGGCGATTCGGACCGGGGTGTGACACGGACGAGCCCGTCGACGCTGAAGGACATGAGATGAGGACCAACCGATTCCGAGGGATCGACCGGGAGACCGCCGAGCGGCTGCTCGACGGGCGCCCGGCCGGCGCCGACGTCGGTCACGCCCCCCTCGCCGAGCTGCTGGCCTCGGCCGCCGCCCCGCCGGCCGCCGAGGAGGAGCAGCCGGGTGAGCGGGCGGCGC
>NZ_LIQR01000083.1 GCF_001418575.1 Peterkaempfera griseoplana | reverse complement strand
CCCCCGTCCCGCGTCCCCCGTCCCGCGTCACGGGTCCCGGCGCGACCGGCGGAGACCCGTAACGCGGGAACGGGTCCCCTGCGTGTAAGAGGGTGACGTCCGACCACGGAGGGACCGCACTGTGGGAGAACCGCCCGCCGACTACCTGGAGTTCGCCGCCGCNNCCGAGGACCTGGTCCAGGAGACGCTGGGCAAGATGTACCGGTCCTGGCGCCGCATCAACCGCCGGGAGTCCCCGGTCGCCTACGCCAACACCGTGCTGGTCCGGACGTTCCTGTCGCACCGGCGCAACCGCAGCTCCACCGAGTACCCCAGCGACCGGCTGCCCGACGCCGTGGACCGGCCGGAGGACCGCGAGCTGCGGCTGACCCTGCTGGACGGGCTGGCCCAGTTGTCGGCCAGGGACCGGGCGGTGCTGGTGCTCCGCTACTGGGAGGACCGCTCCGTGGAGGAGACCGCCCAGGTCCTCGACCTCTCGGCGGGAGCGGTGCGCTCCCAGAGCCTGCGCGCCCTGCGAAGGCTGCGCACGCTGCTGGGCGACCAGCTGGCCGACCTTGCCGCGTACTGACACATCCCGCGCACCGACGCACGCCGACACCTGCCGCGCACCGATGCACCCCGCGCACCGACACCTGCCGCGCACTGACAACGGAGGCCCACGAATGCTGCATGACGAGGAGTTCGAGCGCCGGCTGCCGGCCGCACTGAACAGCACCCTGGGGGAGTTCCGCCCGCCCCCACCGGACCTGGCGCAGGCCGGTGCCGTACGAGGGCGGCGGATGCGCCGGGCCAGGGCCGTCAGGGTCGGTGCGGTGACCGCCGCCACCGCGCTGGCCGCCATGGGCGGGACGCTGCTGATCGGTCCCCCTCAGGGAACGGCGGCCTCCACCCCGGGCCCCGCCCGGCTGGAGCAGACGACCCCGGTCCACTCGGCGTCACCGTCGGCCTCGACGCCGGCGCCGCTGAGCGGCACGGAGGTCCTCGGCATCCTGGCGCGGCTGCTCCCCCAGGGCGGCAAGGTGTCACAGACCTCAGGGCAGGGCCCGGCCGACGGACTGCCCGGCGCATACCGGGCCGCACTGACCTGGACCGGCCCCCGGGGCACCGCCGCCGTCGACCTGTCCATCCTGCAGAGAGGCCCGCAGGACGACGTCGCCGGATGCCTGCCGGTGCAGGTCCGACCGTACGACCAGTGCACCCGGAGGACCCTGGCGGACGGCTCGGTGCTGGTCACCACCAAGTCGTTCACCTATCCCAGCAACAACCACGGCCAGCGCCGCTGGTACGTCATCCTCACCACACCCTCGCACGCCGAGATCACCGTGGAGGAGTTCGCCGGAGGCGCCGAGAAGGCGGTCAACGGGAACGCCCAACCAGCGCTGAGCATCGACCAGTTGAGCTCCATCGCCACCAGCGGCGACTGGCGGCGTGCGATCAGCAGCCTTCCCGCACCCGTCGACCACCCGGGTGTCCCGACGGACGCCGACGCCGTCCCGGCGGCGCAGATGATCGAGCACCTGACGCGGCTGCTGCCCCCGGGCGGTGAACTGACCGACAAGGACGCCGGGCCGGATTTCGTGGCGCTCTCCTACAACGACGGCCGGGGCCGCTCCCTGGTCCAGGTGCAGGTCAGCCCCCACACGGAGCTGACCGGCGACTGGTACGACTGCTCCCGGGTGAAGACCGGCACCTGCACCCTGCAGACCCTCTCCGACGGCACCAAGGTGCTGCTCACCCAGGGCCCCGACGAGAAGACCGGCAGGACCGTGGTCAGGCAGGCGGATGTGCTGCACCCCGACGGCCGCCGGGTGGCCGTCCTGGTCTGCAACTCCTACAGCCAGGGCGGTCCGGTGACCCGCCCGGAGCCCGCGCTCAGCCTGGAGCAGGTGCGGCAGATCGGGCTCAGCCCTCGCTGGACGGCGTCACGCTGACATCCGCGACGGCGCAGGCGATGTTGTCGGGCCCGCCCAGGCGGTTGGCCAGGTCGATCAGACACCCGGCGGCCTCCTCGGGGTCGGCGACCGAGCCGAGGACACGATGCAGCTCGGCCTCGGGGGCGACCGCGGACAGGCCGTCGGAGCAGAGCAGATAGCGGTCGCCGGGACGGGCCTCGTGCAGCGAGAGGTCGGCCTGCGGAGCACCGGTGCCGAACAGCGCCCGGATCAGCAGGGCGCGCTGGGGATGCGAGGCCGCCTCCTCGGGGGTGAGGCGGCCTTCGTCCACCAGCGACTGCACATGGGTGTGGTCATGGGTGATCCGGAACAGCTCGCCGTCGCGCAGCAGATAGGCCCGGGTGTCGCCGATGTGCACCAGCGCCAGCTGGGACCCGGACCACAGCATGGCGGTGAGCGTGGTGCCGAGCCCCTCCAGGGAGGGGTCGGACTCCAGCAGGCTGTGCAGCTCGCCGTCGGCGTGCTGCACGGCCTGCTCCAGTGCGTTGAGCAGGTTTCCGGCGGGCAGTTCGGCATCCAGCGGCTTCAGCGCGTCGATGGCTGCCGCGCTGGCGATCCCGCCGTGGTCGCCCGCGCCGTCGGCCACGGCGACCAGCCGGCGTCCGGCATGGACGGCGTCCTGGTTGCCGTCCCTGACCAGCCCCGGGTGGGAGCGCGCGGCGAAGCGGACGGTGAGCGGGGTTGCTGCATCGGACATGGTGACGGTCCTTCCCGACAGATGGTCGACGAGGAAGGCGGCCAGCCGCTCCCGGGCCGCGATGTCGGCCCGCACCTGCGCCCAGTAGGCGGCGACCTCGTCCGCCGCGGCGGCGGGCTCCAGGTCGCACACCGTACGGATGCGGGCCAGCGGCATGCCCAGCCGTCGCAGCCAGGCCACCAGCCGGGCCCGCT
>NZ_LIQR01000082.1 GCF_001418575.1 Peterkaempfera griseoplana | reverse complement strand
CTCCGGCCCCCACCCCCCCTCCGCCCAGGCCTGCACCCGGCTGGCGCAGGCCGGGGGCTCGCCGCGTGCCCTCAGGGGCGGGCGGCGGTTCTGTCCGGCCCTCGCCGACCCGGTGACGGTGACCGCGGACGGGGTGTGGCGCGGCAGGCGCGTCTCCTACCGCGAGACCTTCGGCAACCACTGCGCGCTGCTCAGCGCGCGCGGTGAGGTCTTCGACTTCTGACCGTGCTGTCGCTCCCGCGCGCCGGGGGTGCCCCGCGGTCCATGGCGGCCGCGGGGCCGCAGCGGCATGCTGGAAGGGTCCATCCCTTCACTCTCGCGGGAGGTCGCGATGTCGCAGCAGACAGCGCCCCAGGACGGGACGCCCCAGGAGGCGGCCGGCACCGACACGTCCGGAACCGCAGCCGCGGCCGGGGGCGAACCGGTCGTCGAGGACACCACCTCGGAGCAGACGGCCCACGCCCAGGAGCACTCACAGGCCGAGGGCGACGATTTCGAGGAGTGATCACGCCGGGCGAGTCGCCGCACTCCCGCGTATCCTTCCGCCATGGCTGCTGATCGAACAATCGTGCCGCGCGAAGCCCTCGACCTGCTGATGGCAGGCAACCAGCGGTTTGTCGCAGGCATACCTGACCACCCCAACCAGGACGCCGAGCGGCGTGCCTCGCTGGCTCCGGTGCAGCACCCCTTCGCCGTCCTCTTCGGCTGCTCCGACTCCCGACTCGCCGCGGAGATCATCTTCGACCGCGGGCTGGGTGACCTCTTCGTGGTCCGCACCGCCGGCCATGTCTTCGGCCCCGAGGTGCTGGGCAGCATCGAGTACGGCGTGAGCATGCTGGACTGCCGCCTGGTGGTCATCCTCGGCCACGACTCCTGCGGCGCGGTCGCCGCGGCCCGCGCCGCCGTGGCCGAGGGGCTCGCTCCGTCCGGCTACGTACGCGACGTCGTGGAGCGGGTCACCCCGAGTGTGCTGGCCGCCCGCGCCGCCGGGATCGAGCACCCCGACGACATCGTCGACGAGCACATCCGGAACACCGTGGACCTGCTGCTGGACCGCTCCCGCGTACTCTCCGAGGCCGTGGACGAGGGCCGGCTCGCAGTCGTCGGCCTGTCCTACCGGCTGGCCGACGGCAGCGCCAGGATGGTCGCCGGCCGCGGGCTGGCGGAGGACGGCGCCCGGCAGGACGCCGAGGTCGCCTGACCCCGGCGCACTCCGGTGCCGAGTCGCTCCACCGTGCGCAGGGCCGACCCGTCCGGCTCTCGGCAAGGGGGCCGGACGACAAGGAGGCGACGCATGACCGGATGCCACCCCGGGAGGACCGGGGACCCCGGCGGAGCGGCTTCGCACCCCCGGAACGAGGCGGAGCTGCTCAGTGAGGTGTCCACCGACGGGGCGCTGGCGATCAGCCGGGTGCTTCGGGACGCCGAACAGGGCGACGAGACCGCAGCGCGGATGCGGGTCTCTGCGCTGCTGAGGGCACTGCCCGGCGTGGGCTTGCTGACCGCGCACGAACTGCTGCGCCTCACCGGTATCCGGGAGGCCCAGCAGGTGCGTGATCTGGAGCCGTCCCAGCTGGGTGCCCTGCTGCAGATCATCAGCCGTTTCACCGGGGCCGCGCACCGGGCCGGGGACTGAGCCGCCCCGGCCGTTCGGCCGCGGCCGCGGCCGCCAGCAGCTGTGCCGGGTCGGCGGCGAAGAGGGCGCGCCCCGACGCGATCCGCTGCTCCCGTGCGGCGCCCGCGGAGGTCAGCGCCGCCAGGGCGGTGAGCAGTTCGGTCTCGTCGCGGGCATGGCTGGTGACACCGATCGCGGCCATCCGGCGGACCCCCGCCGCACCGTGCCCCGGGATCGGCCGGTAGCCCACCACCGGAACCCCGGCCGCCAGCGCCTGGACGGCGGTCTGGCCTGCGGCGTTGTCCACCAGCGCGGCACAGGAGGCCAGCAGGCCGGGCAGCTCCGTCACCCAGCCGAGCGCCCACACCCCGCCCTGCCGCGCCAGCCGCCGCCGCAGCCGCTCATTGCGGCCGCAGAGCACCACCGGAAGATAACCGGCCCTCGCCAGCGTCCGGGCCGTCCCCACCAGACCGGACCCGGTCCCCCAGGCCCCGGCGGACACCAGCACCGGCAGCCGGCCCTCACCGGCCCGCCGCAGCAGCGGCCCCCAGGGCTGCGCGCCCGCGGCCTGCGCGGTGAACCACGGCGGCACCACCGGTCCCGGTGCGCAGACCCCCCGTCCACCGGCCCCCCGCACCTCCTCCGCCGCCGCCGGGCAGACGCACAGATGCCCGTCGTTGCCCGGGTGCAGCCACTGGCGGTGCACCGCGAAGTCGGTCACCACCACCGGGCACGGCACCTCCAGGCGGCCCTGCGCCCGCAGCCGCCCGGTCACCTGCGCGGCCAGGTGGAAGACCGGCACCACCGCATCCGGTGTCCGCTCCCGCACCACGGCCAGCAGCCGGCCCTCGGCCAGCGCGGCCAGCGGCGCGCTGCCCGGCCGCGGACCCCGGGCAGGGTGGAAGAAGGCCCGGTACAGCGCCGCATACGTCCACGGCAGCCGGCCGACCGCCCCCCGGTAGCCCGCCCGCAGCGCGGTCCCCAGTCCGGCCGGCAGCAGATCCAGCACGTCCACCCGGGTCGCCTGATGGCCGCAGCCCTCCAGGCGGCGCACCAGCTCCGCCGCCACCGCATCATGACCCGCGCCCATCCGGGCGCTGAGGATCAGGAAGCGCCTCGCCAAGGAAACCCGCCTCTCACCGACCGCCCGCGGGCACCCGCCGGCGGTACCCGCCCGCCACCGGGGCGGGCGCACACGGATCACCCTAGGCGACGGGTCGGACACGCACGGCGAACGAAGCCGTGCGAGGGTGTTTACCCGGTCCCCACGCGGATACCTGGGAGCCCGGCAGACAGCCCACCCGAGGAGCCAGCAGTGGGGGTAGCCGCAGACCCGCCCCGGAGGATCCACTCCGTCCGCAGCGCCGTCCTGGACCCCGCCTGCGCACCCGAAGCCCACGGCACCCAGGCGGCCGCGGGCGCCCGGGAGCCCCGGCCGGTCGCCCTGGTCACCGGCGCCTCCTCGGGCATCGGCGCCGCGGTGGCCGCCGCGCTGGCCGCCGACGGTGGGTGGCACCTGCTGCTCAGCGGACGCGACCACGGCCGCCTGGACCAGATCGCCGCCCGGACCCGGGGCACCGCGCTGCCCGCCGACCTGGCCGACCCCGGCGGATGCGCAGACCTCGCCGACCGGGCGCTGGCCGTCGCCGACCGGGTGGATCTGCTGGTCGCCGGGGCGGGGGTCGGCTGGGCCGGCCCGTTCACCGCCATGCCCGCCGCGGCGATCCAGCAGGTGCTCACCGTCGACCTGGAGGCGGTGGTCCGGCTGGTCCGGCTGGTGCTGCCGCAGATGGTCGGCCGGGGCGGCGGCCAGGTGGTGCTGATCGGCTCCATCGCCGGGGTGGTCTCCGTCCGTGAGGAGGCGGTGTACTCGGCGGCCAAGGCCGCGCTGGGGGCCTTCGCCGAGAGCCTGCGCTACGAACTCGCCGGCACCGGTGTCACGGTCACCCTGGTGGTGCCGGGGGTGGTGGACACCCCGTTCTTCACCCGCCGCGGCGCCCCCTACCGGCGCACCCTGCCGCGCCCCATCCCGCCCGAGCAGGTCGCCGAGGCGGTGTGCCAGGCGGTGGCGTACGGGCGCAGCGAGGTGTTCGTACCAGGCTGGCTGCGCATCCCGGCGCGGCTGCACGGCATCGCCCCGGGCCTCTACCGCCGGCTGGCCGCCCGGTTCGGCTGAGCCCGGCGGGGGAGGGGCGCCCCGTACGGGCCGGATCGGCCGCCCTGCCGAGCCCCGTCGAACCGAGCCGTGGCCGGCGCCGACGGGTTGCGGCGGCCGGCACCGACGGGACGCGGCGGCCGCCGTACGGCCGGGTTTGACCCGGGACGCGCCGGGAACGCATTGCCGGTGCCGCCCCGGGCCGGGACGGCGGCATACGCGGGCCGGCACCCGCGACCCGCGGAGGAGGGGCACCGATGGCGCTGGTGGACAGGCCGGCCGGGCAGCCGCCGGAACGCACCCGGGCACGTCTGGTCCAGGGCTCCGCCGTGGTGCGCTGGCTGACCACCACCGACCACAAGGTGATCGGCAACCTCTATCTGGCGACCTCGTTCGGGTTCTTCCTGGTGGCCGGGGTGATGGCGATGCTGATGCGGGCCGAACTGGCCCGGCCCGGGCTGCAGATCGTCACCGCGCAGCAGTACAACGAGCTGTTCACCATCCATGGCACGATCATGCTGCTGCTCTTCGCCACCCCCACCTTCACCGGTTTCGCCAACGCGGTGATGCCGCTGCAGATCGGTGCGCCCGATGTGGCGTTCCCGCGGCTGAACGCCTTCACCTACTGGGTGTTCCTCTTCGGCGGTCTGATGGTGCTGGCGGGCTTCCTGACGCCGGAGGGCGCGGCCTCCTTCGGCTGGTTCGCCTATGCGCCGCTCAACGGTCCGGTGCGCACCCCCGGGCTGGGCGGCGACCTGTGGGTGATGGGGCTGGTGGTGGCGGGTCTCTCCACCATCCTGGGGTCGGTCAACTTCATCACCACCGTCTGCTGCCTGCGGGCTCCGGGGATGACCCTCTTCCGCATGCCGATCTTCACCTGGAACGTGCTCTTCACCTCGATCATGGGCGTGCTGGCCTTCCCGGTGCTCACCGCGGCGCTGCTGGCGCTGGAGGCGGACCGGAAGTTCGGCGCGCACGCCTTCGACGCGGCCAACGGCGGCCCGATCCTGTGGCAGCACCTCTTCTGGTTCTTCGGCCACCCGGAGGTGTACATCATCGCGTTGCCGTTCTTCGGCATCGTCACGGAGATCCTGCCGGTCTTCAGCCGCAAGCCGGTCTTCGGCTACCGGGGTCTGATCGGTGCCACCATCGCCATCACCGCGCTGTCGATGACGGTCTGGGCCCACCACATGTTCGTCACCGGGCAGGTGCTGCTGCCGTTCTTCTCGCTGCTCTCCTTCCTGATCGCGGTGCCGACCGGGGTGAAGTTCTTCAACTGGATCGGCACCATGTGGCACGGCTCGCTGAGTTTCGAGACGCCGATGCTCTGGTCGGTGGGCTTCCTGGTGACGTTCCTCTTCGGCGGTCTCACCGGGGTGCTGCTGGCCTCGCCGCCGATCGACTTCCATGTCTCCGACAGCTACTTCGTGGTGGCGCACTTCCACTACACGGTCTTCGGCACGGTCGCCTTCGCCACCTTCGCGGGCTTCTACTTCTGGTGGCCCAAGTTCACCGGCCGGATGCTGGACGAGCGGCTGGGACGGATCCACTTCTGGATGCTCTTCGTCGGTTTCCAGACCACCTTCCTGGTGCAGCACTGGCTGGGCGCGGCGGGCATGCCGCGCCGCTACGCCGACTATCTGCCGTCGGACGGCTTCACCACGCTGAACACCGTCTCCTCGGCGGGGGCACTGCTGCTGGGGCTCTCCACCCTGCCGTTCCTCTACAACGTCTGGCGGACGGCCCGGTACGGCGTGCGGGTCGCCGTGGACGACCCCTGGGGGTACGGACGGTCCCTGGAGTGGGCGACCTCCTGCCCGCCGCCCCGCCACAACTTCCATGCGCTGCCCCGGATCCGCAGCGAGTCCCCGGCGTTCGACCTGCACCACCCCGAGGTGGTCGCCGCCGAGTCGGAGGAGCAGCCCCGGGACCCGGGCCACTCGGGGCCGACGCCGTGAAGGCCGAGGCGGTGCTGTTCACCGGGGTGTCGGCGTTCTTCGCGGTGATGGCGGCGTCCTACGGCTGGGCCTCGCACGAGCCGGCCGGTACGGCGGCGCTGATCGTCGCCTTTCTGATGTCGGGGCTGGTCGCCTTCTTCTTCTGGGTGCAGCACGGGCGACGTGGGCAGCGGCCGCAGGACCGCGACGCCGAGGTGGCCGAGACGGCTGGTCCGCTGGACTTCTTCCCGCCGCGCAGCCACTACCCGGTGCTCTGTGCCGTGGGTGCGGCGCTGCTGGGGCTGGGGGTGGCCGTCGGGTTGTGGCTCTTCCTGATCGGGCTGGGAGTGACCGCGGCCGGGGTGGCCGGCTTCGTCTTCCAGTTCAACGACCGTACGCAGTGATGCCGGGCGGCCCGGGATCAGGCGGCCGGTGCCCCGCCGGTCCCCTCGGCGAGCAGTTCCAGCACCGGGATGGCCGCGAGCAGCGCCTCGGACTGTTCGGGGGTGAGGTGTGCCGCGCTGCGGGAGAGCACCGCGGACCGCTCCTGGCGGAGCCGGGCGATCAGTTCGCCGCCGGCCGGGGTGAGGGTGATCAGCCAGGACCGGCCGTCCTGCGGGTCGGGTTCCTTGCCGACGAGTCCGCCCGCGGTCAGCGGCGCCAGGGTGCGCACCATGGACGGCGCGGCGACCTGTTCCCGGGTGGCCAGCTCGCCCAGGCGCAGCGGTCCGTGCTGCTCGATCCTGGCGAGTGCGGAGAGCTGGGCGGCCGTCAGGTCCTGGCCGCCCGCGGCCTGGGTGAGCCGCCGGTTGAGCCTGGCGACGGCCAGTCGCAGCCGGGTGAGTTCGGCGGGGTCCAGGGCGGCGTGCGGCGGGGTCGCCCGGTCGCCGGGGTCGCCGGCCGTCCGCAGCGCGCTCGGCTCGGTCATGGCTGCTGGGGTCTCCCTTGCCGGTCAGCGGGCCCGTGCGGTGGTGGGGTCCGACTGGTCCACGGTATCCGCCGACCGGCCCCGGCCGCCGCGTTCCCGTACCAGTGAGGC
The DNA here is from genome assembly GCF_001418575.1 of Peterkaempfera griseoplana. Lineage (GTDB taxonomy): Bacteria > Actinomycetota > Actinomycetes > Streptomycetales > Streptomycetaceae > Peterkaempfera > Peterkaempfera griseoplana. Next base: position 12,708 of record NZ_LIQR01000082.1, on the reverse strand, counting down.
GGCGGCTGCGACCGGGGACATGGCGATGGCCAGCCAGAAGACCACCACCAGGCCGTCGTGGAAGGGCTGGGAGATCAGGTGGGGGAAGAACTCCCGGCCGGTGAGGGTGTGGGTGCGGGAGGCGGGCAGCCCGCCGAGCACGTCGGGGCCCAGCAGCTGCCGGACGGGGTTGTACCCGAGGAAGGCGGCGAAGAGGGTGCCGACCGGGGGCAGCCCGGCGATGGTGTGCGCGGCCGGGGCGGGGACGCCCTGGGCGGTCAGTCCGCTGCTGAGCGCGCCGGGCAGCGACTGTGAGAGGCCGGCGACCATCAGGGAGAAGAAGACGCCGATGGAGAGCACCATGCCGGCGTTCTGGAAGGTGGCGCGCATCCCGGAGGCGGCGCCGCGGGCCTCCGCCGGTACCGAGGACATGATCAGTGAGGTGTTGGGGGCGGCGAACAGGCCGCCGCCCAGCCCGTTGAGGAAGACCAGTGCGGCGAACCAGGGATAGCCGAAGTCGGTCGGGAGCAGCAGCAGTCCGGCGAACGACAGCGCCATCACAACCAGTCCGGCCGCGGCGAAGAGACGGGATCCGAACCGGTCGGACAGATGCCCGGCGACGGGTCCGGCGGCCAGGAAGCCCACGGTCAGCGGTACCAGGTAGATCCCCGCCCAGAGGGGGGTGTCGGCGTAGTCGTAGCCGTGCAGCGGCAGCCAGATTCCCTGCAGCCAGATGATCAGCATGAACTGGAGCCCGCCCCTGGCCACCGAGCCCAGCAGGGTCGCGGCGTTGCCGCCCGCGAACACCCGGTCGCGGAAGAGGGCGAGGGGGAACATCGGCTCGGGCATCCGCACCTCGAGGAGGCAGAAGAGGGCCAGTACGGCGACGCCTCCGATCAGACCGGTCAGCACCCAGGGGCTGGTCCAGCCCATGGTGTGGCCGCCGTAGGGCTGGATGCCGTAGGTGATGGCGGCCAGCAGTGCGGTGAGGCCCACGGCGAAGGTGACGTTGCCCCACCAGTCGATTTGCGCGGGGCGGCGCACCCCGGTGTCCCGCAGCGACCGGTAGGCCCACAGTGTGCCCAGGACGCCGATGGGGACGTTGACCCAGAAGATGGACCGCCAGTTCCATTCGGCGAGCATGCCGCCGAGGATCAGGCCGATGAAGGAGCCGGCGATGCCGGCGACGATGTTGACCCCCAGGGCCATGCCGCGGCGGGAGAGGGGGAATGCGTCGGTGATGATCGCCGCGGAGTTGGCCATCAGCATGGAGCCGCCGACGGCCTGGAGCACCCGCCAGCCGATCAGCCACAGCGCGCCGGAGCCGCCGTGGAAGGGGTCGAGGGAGAGCGCCACCGAGGTCACCGTGAAGATCAGGAACCCCGCGTTGTAGATCCGCACCCGTCCGTAGATGTCGCCGAGCCGGCCCAGCGTCACCACCAGGACCGCGGTGACCAGCATGTATCCCATCAGCATCCAGAGCAGATAGCTGACGTTGCCGGGCAGCAGGGGGTCGAGCCCGATCCCGTTGAAGATCGCCGGCAGGGAGATCAGCACGATCGAGCTGTTGATCGTGGCGATCAGCGTGCCCAGCGTGGTGTTGGACAGGGCTATCCATCCGTACCGCTCAACCGGTGCCGTCATGGCCCACCCCCCTGGTGGTTAGCTGATATCAACTAACCATAGTTCTCCGGGCGGACGGCCGCAGCAGGCGGCAGGACGCGCACCGCCGGGCCCCCGCGCGCCCTGCACCCCGGCCCGCGCCCGGCGCGCGTCACGGCCCGCACCCCCGGGCACGCGCCCGGCCCGCCGGAGATCCCCCCGCGCCGCGGGGGCCTGCCGTGGTGCGGCGCCATGGGCGGCCCGGGTGGTATCCGCCGACCCGGGCGGGGTACCGATGTCAGCCGACATGGGTGCCGGACAGGGGTGTGACAGTCGTGATCTATGTGTACAGCCTGATCGCGGCGTGTCTCCTCGGCCTGGGCTTCGTCCTCCAGCAGCACGCCGCGGAGCAGGCGCCGCTGTCCGACATGCTCAGCTTCCGGCTGCTGCTGGACCTGATGAAGGTGCCGCTGTGGCTGTGGGGCATCGGCTGCATGGTGCTGGGTCAGCTCTTCAGCGTGCTTGCGTTCGCCCGCGGCGACCTCTCCCGGGTGGAGCCGCTGCTGGCCACCAGTCTGATCTTCGCCATGGCCCTGGCGCGGTGGCGCGGCGGGCCGCGCCTGGGCCGCTCCGGTTGGGGCGGAGTGGTCCTGCTCAGCGGGGGTGTGGCCGCCTTCATCATCGCGGGGCGGCCGCAGAGCGGTTCCGCCGAGGTGGGGGCCCTGCGTCACTGGCTGGTCTTCGGCGGCGTGGTCGGTGTCGCGCTGGCCCTGATCGCCGTCGCCAAGCATGTGCCGGTCGTCGACGACCCGCCGCTGCTGGCCGCCGCCGCAGGTGCGCTGTACGGGCTGCAGGACGCCCTCACCCGTACCGCCAGCCGGATCGTGGACGACTCCGGGGTCGCCGGGCTGCTGAGCAGCTGGGAGCCGTACACCATCGTGGCGCTGGCGGTGACCGGGCTGATGCTGGTGCAGAGCGCCTTCGAGGCCGGTGAGCTGAGGATGTCCCTGCCGTCCCTGACCGCGACCGAGCCGCTGGCGGGGATCGCCTGCGGCATCGGCTTCCTGGGGGACCGGCTGCGGGTCACGCCGGGGGCGCTGGCCGGGCAGGTGATCGGTCTGCTCGCGGTGGTCGCCGGGGTCTTCGTCCTGGGCCGCCATCCGGCCCTGCCCACCACCCGGCGCGGCTGAACGCGCGGGCTGTGCCGGGGCGGCCGTACGGGGACCGGCCATGCGCGGGACAGCATTTCAGATGATGTGAGCTGTACGGGTGGGATGTTCGGTTTGGATGCTGCCGTCCGGATTTTCCGGAGAGTCATTGCCTAGCGTGAGGCGCAACGCCACCACCAGCCGACAGGAGCAGCGCCATGCATGAGCTGTCCATCGCGGTGGCCGTCGTGGAGGCCGTCGAGGAGCTCGCCCGCGAGCACGGGGCCGACCGGACCGAGGAGGTACGGCTGCGGATCGGCACCCTCGCCGGGGTGGAACCCGACGCGCTCCGCTTCTCCTTCACCGTGGCGCAGCAGGGGACCGTGCTCGAAGGGGCCCGGCTGGTCGTGGAGCAGGTCCAGGCCCGTGCCCGCTGCGCGTCCTGCCGGACGTCCTTCGTGGTGGGCTCGCCGCTCTCCCTGCACTGCCCGGGCTGCGACGCACCCGCCGTCGAGGTGACCGCGGGCCGCGAGCTCGACCTGGCCGGCGTCCGCTTCGCCGAACCGGCCCCGGGTGGCGCGACCACCCGCCCCAACCCCGAGGAGGCGGCCGCGGATGTGCCGTGTCATTGATCTGCAGCAGTCCGTACTGGCGAAGAACGACGGCCTGGCCGGGGCGCTGCGCACCGAGCTGGCGGACCGCGGGGTCACCATGGTGAACCTGCTGTCCAGCCCCGGCAGCGGCAAGACCGAGCTGCTGCAGCGGATCCTCGGCCACGCCCGGTCGCTCGGCGTCCCCGTCGCCGCGGTCACGGCCGACCTCGCCACCGAGCACGACGCCGAACGGCTGGCCGAGTCCGGAGCGCCCGTGAAGCAGCTGCTCACCGGGGGCCTGTGCCACCTGGAGGCGGAGCAGCTCCGCTCCCACCTCGACGGCTGGCTCCCGGACGGCACCCGGGCGCTCTTCGTGGAGAACGTCGGCAACCTCGTCTGCCCCGCCTCCTACGACCTGGGCGAGACCCTCCGGGTCGCCCTGATGTCGGTGACCGAGGGCGAGGACAAGCCCGTCAAGTACCCGACCGCCTTCGGGCTGGCGCACCTGGTGGTCCTCACCAAGACCGACCTGGCCGCGGCCGCGGGCTTCGACCAGCGGGCCTTCACCGGGTACGTCGCCCAGGTCAACCCCGGTGTGGAGATCCTGACCACCTCCGCCCGCGACGGGCGGGGCGTCGCGGAGCTGTGGGCACGGGTGGCCGCCGTCTGCGGCGGCGCGCCCGTCCACCGCCCGCCGCTCGCCGGCGTCCACGCCCGTGAGCACGGCCACAGCCATGAGCACACCCCCGCCCGTGAGCACGGCCACAGCCATGAGCACACCCCCGCCCGTGAGCACACCCCCGCCGGGGCCCTGATCGACGCCGCCCCCGGCAGCACGGCCCGGTAACGGCGCCATGGACACGGTGAGCAGCGCCCCCGGGGTGCGTCCGGCGCCGGGCACGGCATCGCCCGTCCGGCGCCGGGTCACCGTACGCGGCGTCGTCCAGGGCGTCGGCTTCCGTCCCTTCGTGCACACGCTGGCCGTCGAACTCGGGCTCACCGGCCAGGTCGCCAACGGCCCGCAGGGCGTGGTCGCCGAGGTCCAGGGCCCCGCCCCCGCCGTCGAGGCCTTCTGCCGCAGGGTGGCCCGGGAGGCGCCGCCGCTGGCCGAGGTCGCCTCGGTCCACCACGAGGACCTGCCGCCGGGCGACGGCACCGGGTTCGCCATCCTGGCCTCCCGTACCGGCGAGGGCCGCACCCTCCTTCCGCCGGACACCGCCACCTGCCACCAGTGCCTGGAGGAGCTGGCCGACCCGGCCGACCGCCGCCATCGGCACCCCTTCATCACCTGCACCCACTGCGGCCCCCGCTTCACCATCGCCGAGGCGCTGCCCTACGACCGGGCCTCCACCACCATGGCGGCCTTCCCCATGTGCCTGCAGTGCGCGGCGGAGTACGCGGACCCCGCCGACCGGCGCTTCCATGCGCAGCCCGTCGCCTGCCCCCGCTGCGGCCCGCGGCTGCGGCTGGACCACCCCGGGGGCGGGGGGCCGGCCGCGGAGGACGACCGGGCGCTCAGCGGGGCGCGCAGGCTGCTGGCCGAGGGCGCGATCGTGGCGGTCAAGGGCATCGGCGGCTACCACCTGGTGTGCGATGCACGGCGGGAGGACACCGTCGCCGAGCTGCGCCGCCGCAAGGCACGCGGCGGCAAGCCCTTCGCGGTGATGGCCGCCGACCCGGCCGCCGCGGAGCGGCTGGGACATGTCGGCCCGGCCGAGCTCGGCCTGCTCACCGGCCGCGTCCGGCCCATCGTGCTGCTGCGCCGCCGCACCCCCGACGGTCTGGCCGCCGCCGTCTGCCCCGGCAGCCCCGACGTCGGGGTGATGCTTCCGTACACCCCCGTGCACCGGCTGCTGTTCGGCCTTCCCGGTGACCCGCCCGGCCCCCGGGTGCTGGTGGTGACCAGCGGCAACCGCTCCGGGGCGCCCCTGGTGACCGACGACCTGGAGGCCAGGACCCGGCTGGAGGGCCTCGCCGACGCGTGGCTCTGGCACGACCGCGCCATCCGGGTGGCCTGCGACGACTCGGTGGTCCGGGCGGCCGCGGACGGCCGTACGATGCCGCTGCGGCGTTCCCGGGGCTATGCGCCGGGCCGGATCGCGCTGCCCGTCCCGGTACGTCCCGTGCTCGCCGTCGGCGGCGACCTCAAGAACACCCTCTGCCTCGCCGACGGCGACTCCGCCTGGCTGTCCGCCCACATCGGGGACCTGGAGGAGCCGGCCGCCCTCGCCGCCTTCGAGCGGGCCGAGGAGCACCTGCGGACCCTCACCGGTGTCACCCCGGTGCTGCTGGCCGCCGACCGCCACCCCGGCTACCGCTCCACCCGGTGGGCGCGGCGCCGGGCCGGGGACGGGTGCCCGCCGGTCCTGGTGCAGCACCACCATGCGCATGTCGCCGCCGCCATGGCCGAGAACGGCTGGGAGGGGACCGCCCCGGTCATCGGGGTGGCCTTCGACGGGACGGGATACGGCGACGACGGCGCGATCTGGGGCGGCGAGGTGCTGCTGGCCGACTACCGCGGCCACCGCCGGCTGGCCCACCTGGCCTATGTCCCGCTGCCGGGCGGCGACGCGGCGGTGCGCAACCCCTGCCGGATGGCGCTGTCCCATCTGCGCGCCGCCGGTGTGCCCTGGGCCGCGGACCTGCCGTGCGCCGCGGCCTGCTCCCCGGAGGAGCTCGGGGTCCTCGGCCGTCAGCTGGAGCGCGGGATCGGCTGTGTGCCCACGTCCAGCATGGGCCGCCTCTTCGATGCGGTCTCCTCGCTGGCGGGGGTGTGCCACCGCGCGGGGTACGAGGCCCAGGCCGCGCTGGAGCTGGAGGCGGCCGCGGTCCGGGCGGCGGGGGAGGAGCACGGCTACGCCTTCGGGCTCCGGGAGCAGGGGCGCCCGGACGGCGGGCGGCCGCTGCTGCTCGACCCGGGGCCGGTGATCCGGGCGGTGGCGGACGACGTCCGGGCGGGGGTGCCCGCCCCGGTGGTGGCGGCCCGCTTCCACCGGGGGGTGGTGGAGGCGGTCCGTGCGGTCTGCGGCGCGGCCCGCCGCCGTACCGGGGTGCGGACCGTCGCCCTGTCAGGCGGTGTCTTCGGCAACGCGCTGCTGGACGAGGCGTGTGCGGCGGGTCTGGCCGAGGACGGCTTCGGGGTGCTGCGGCACCGGGTGGTGCCGGCCGGCGACGGGGGACTGTCGCTGGGTCAGGCCGCGGTGGCCGGGGCCCGTACGGCACCGCACGGCTGACCGGGGGCGGCGCCGAGCCGAGCCCGGCGAGGAGGCCGGGCGGGCAGGCCCGGCAAGTCAGAAGCCCGGCAAGTCAGAAGCCCGGCAAGTCAGAAGCCCGGCAAGTCAGAAGCCCAGCAAGTCAGAAGCCCAGCAAGTCAAGTGAGGAGGACAGCCATGTGCCTGGCAGTGCCCGGCAAGGTGGTCGACATCCAGGAGCGGGACGGCACCCGCATGGCGCAGGTCGACTTCGGCGGTGTGGTCAAGGACGTGTGCCTCGCCTATCTGCCCGACATCGAGGTCGGCGACTACGCCGTCGTCCATGTGGGGTTCGCCCTGCAGCGGCTGGACGAGGAGTCGGCCCGCTCGACGCTGGAGCTCTTCGAGCAGCTCGGTGTCCTGGAGGAGGAGTTCGGCGACGCCTGGGGCCGCGCGGCGGCCGAGGCCGGCGCCGTCCGCCCGGTCGAGGAGGCCGCACGGTGAGGTACGTCGAGGAGTTCAACAATCCCGAGCTGGCCCGGCGGCTGCTGGACGACATCCATGCCACCGTGACCCGCCCCTGGGCGCTGATGGAGGTCTGCGGCGGCCAGACCCACTCGATCATCCGGCACGGCATCGACCAGCTGCTGCCGGAGGGCGTCGAGCTGATCCACGGCCCCGGCTGCCCGGTCTGCGTCACCCCGCTGGAGATGATCGACAAGGCTCTGGAGATCGCCTCCCGGCCCGGTGTGGTCTTCTGCTCCTTCGGCGACATGCTGCGGGTGCCCGGCACCGACCGGGACCTCTTCCGGGTCAAGGGCGAGGGCGGCGACGTACGGGTGGTGTACTCGCCGCTGGACGCCCTGGCCATCGCCCGGCGCCACCCCGACCGCGAGGTGGTCTTCTTCGGCGTCGGCTTCGAGACCACCGCCCCCGCCAACGCCATGGCCGTGCACGAGGCGCGGCGGCTGGGCGTGCGCAACTTCAGCCTGCTGGTCTCGCACGTCCGGGTGCCGCCCGCGATCGAGGCGATCATGCGCTCGCCCGACTGCCGGGTGCAGGCCTTCCTGGCCGCTGGGCACGTCTGCAGTGTGATGGGCACCGCGGAGTACCCGGAACTGGCCGAGCGGTACCGGGTCCCCATCGTGGTCACCGGCTTCGAGCCGCTGGACATCCTGGAGGGCATCCGCCGCACCGTCCGCCAGCTGGAACGCGGCGAGCACCGGGTGGAGAACGCCTACCCCAGGGCCGTCCAGGAGGGCGGCAACCCGGCGGCGCTGCGGATGCTGGAGGAGGTCTTCACCGTCGGGGACCGCGCATGGCGCGGCATCGGGGTGATCCCGCGCAGCGGCTGGCGGCTCTCCGACGCCTACCGCGACCATGACGCCGAGCACCGCTTCAGCGTCTCCGGGATCACCACCCGGGAGTCGGGGCTGTGCCGCAGCGGCGAGGTGCTCCAGGGGCTGATCAAACCCCATGAGTGCGCCGCCTTCGGCCGGGAGTGCACCCCCCGTACCCCGCTGGGCGCCACCATGGTCTCCAGCGAGGGTGCCTGCGCGGCGTACCACCTCTACCGGCGGCTCGGCACGGAGACGCCCGCGCCGGCGCGTACGACGGAGGAGGCGACCCCCGTTGGCTGACCTCGTCGACCCGGCACCGGACCTCTCCCGGTGGAGCTGTCCGCTGCCGCTGCGCGACCACCCGGTGGTGGTGATGGGGCACGGCGGCGGCGGGGCGCTCTCCGCCGAGCTGGTGCAGCATCTCTTCGCCCCGGCCTACGGGGGCCCGGAGATGGCCGCACTCGGGGACTCCGCGGTGCTGCCGCTGGGCGGCGCCAGGATCGCCTTCTCCACCGACTCCTATGTGGTGCGCCCGCTCTTCTTCCCCGGCGGCAGCATCGGCGACCTGGCCGTCAACGGCACCGTCAACGACCTGGCCATGAGCGGCGCCGTCCCGGCGTACCTGTCCTGCGCCTTCATCCTGGAGGAGGGCACCGAGCTGGCCTCGGTCGGCCGGGTCGCCCAGGCCGTCGGGGCCGCGGCCCGGGCCGCGGGGGTGGCGGTGGCCACCGGGGACACCAAGGTGGTGGACGCGGGGCACGGCGACGGCGTCTATCTCAACACGGCGGGCATCGGCCTGGTCCCGCAGGGCGTCGACATCCGTCCGCAGCGGGCCGCACCCGGCGACGTGGTGATCGTCAGCGGTCCGATCGGCCTGCACGGGGTGGCCATCATGAGCGTCCGGGAGGGCCTGGAGTTCGGCGCCGAGGTGGAGAGCGACACGGCGCCGCTGGCCGGCCTGGTGCAGGCGATGCTGGCGGTCACCCCGCAGCTGCACGCCCTGCGCGATCCCACCCGGGGCGGGCTGGCGGCCTCGCTGAACGAGATCGCCGCCGCCTCCGGCACCGGGGTGGTGCTGGACGAGCGCAGGGTGCCGGTGCCGGAGCCGGTCGCGGCGGCCTGCGGCTTCCTCGGCCTGGACCCGCTGTACGTCGCCAACGAGGGCAGGCTGGTGGCGTTCGTGCCGAGGGAGCACGCCGAGGCGGTGCTGGACGCCATGCGGGCGCATCCGCACGGCCGCGGCGCCGCGGTGGTGGGGGAGTGCGTCGCCGACCACCCGGGACTGGTGGTGGCGCGTACCGGTCTGGGCGGCACCCGGATCGTCGACCTGCCGCTGGGCGAGCAGCTGCCGCGGATCTGCTGAGCTGCGGATCCGTCGGTCTGCTGATCGGGTGAACCGGGGCGGTGCCGCGGCATCCTTCCGGCATTCCGGGCAGAAGCACCGGAGGTGGTGCCCCGTCGGCGGGGCGCCACCGCCGCCGAGGTCCATCGGCGGCGGCCCGCCCCCCCGGCGGCCGCAGAAGGGACTGCCAGTGAGCTCCGAACCCAAGACGCCGCCCTTTGACGAGATACACGTCCTCTGGACGTCCGAGGGCATGAGCTGCGACGGCGACACGGTGTCCGTCACCGCGGCCTCGCTGCCCAGCCTGGAGGACGTGGTGCTGGGGGCCATCCCGGGCCTGCCCAAGGTGCATCTGCACAACAAGGTGCTGGCCTACGAGACCGGCGACCGCTATCTCGAGGTCTTCCGCCAGGCCGCCCGCGGCGAGCTGGAGCCCTTCATCCTGGTGGTCGAGGGCTCCATCCCCAATGAGAAGATCAACGGCGACGGCTACTGGACCTCCATGGGCAACGACCTGGAGACCGGCCAGCCCATCACCCTCAACGACTGGCTGGACCAGCTGGCACCCAAGGCCTGGGCGGTGGTCGCCGTCGGCACCTGCGCCGCGTACGGCGGCATCCACGCGATGGCGGGCAACCCCACCGGCTGCATGGGCCTCGCCGACTACCTGGGCTGGGACTTCCGCTCCGCCGGCGGACTGCCGGTGGTGAACGTCCCCGGCTGCCCCGTCCAGCCCGACAACTTCATGGAGACCCTGACCTGGGTCCTCCACCAGGCCGCAGGGCTGGCACCGACCATCCCGCTGGACGAGCAGCTGCGGCCGACCTGGCTCTTCGGCAAGACGGTGCACGAGGGCTGCGACCGCGCCGCCTACTACGAGCAGGGCGACTTCGCCAAGGACTACAACTCGCCCAAGTGCCAGGTGAAGGTGGGCTGCTGGGGCCCGGTGGTGAACTGCAACGTCACCAAGCGCGGCTGGATGGACGGCGTCGGGGGCTGCCCCAACGTGGGCGGCATCTGCATCGGCTGCACCATGCCCGGCTTCCCCGACAAGTTCATGCCCTTCATGGACGAGCCGCCCGGCGGCTCCCTCTCCTCCGCGATCATGAACGCCTACGGGCCGTTCATCCGCACCCTGCGCAGCATCACCAACCGCAGCGCCAACAAGGAACCCAAGTGGCGGCACAACAAGGCCGTGCTCACCAGCGGCTTCTCGCCGCGCTGGCCGGTCGGCTGAACCCCGAGAGGAACCACCTGTGACAACGACCCAGCCGGGCGCGCGCGAGCTGACCGAGGTCGCCTTCGACCCGATCACCCGGATCGTCGGCAACCTCGGCATCTACACCAAGGTCGACTTCGCCAACCGCGAGGTGGTGGAGTGCCGTTCCACCTCGTCGATCTTCCGCGGCTACAGCGTCTTCATGAAGGGCAAGGACCCCCGGGACGCGCACTTCATCACCAGCCGCATCTGCGGCATCTGCGGGGACAACCACGCCACCTGCTCGGTGTACGCGCAGAACATGGCGTACGGGGTGAAGCCGCCGCCGCTGGCCGACTGGATCATCAACCTCGGCGAGGCCGCCGAGTTCATGTTCGACCACACGATCTTCCAGGACAACCTGGTCTTCGTCGACTACTGCGAACGCATGGTCAAGGAGACCAACCCCAGCGTCCTGGCCCGTGCCGAGAACACCCCGGCGCCCCGCGGCGACCTGCACGGCTACCGGACCGTCGCCGACATCATGCGCGCCTTCAACCCCTTCGAGGGGGAGGTCTACAAGGCCGCCCTGCAGATGAGCCGGCTCACCCGGGAGATGATCTGCCTGATGGAGGGCCGCCATGTGCACCCCTCCACCCTGTACCCGGGCGGCGTCGGCACGGTGGCGACCCCTCAGCTGTTCACCGACTACCTGGTGCGGCTGATGCGCTGCATCGACTTCGTGAAGAAGGCCGTCGCCATGAACGACGACGTCTTCGACTACTTCTACGAGGCGCTGCCCGGCTACGAGGAGGTCGGCCGCCGCCGCACCCTGCTCGCCTGCTGGGGCTGCTTCCAGGACCCGAACGTCGTCGACTACGACTACCGGCACATGAACGAGTGGGGGAACGCCATGTTCGTCACCCCCGGCATCGTGGTCGACAACCAGCTGGTCACCACCGACCTGGTCGACATCAACCTTGGCATGCGGATCCTGCTCGGCAGCTCCTACTACCACGACTGGGCGGACGAGCACACCTTCGTCAAGGAGGACCCGCTCGGCAACCCCGTCGACCAGCGCCACCCCTGGAACCAGACCACCCTCCCCGCCCCGCAGAAGCGCGAGCTGGACGGCGGCAAGTACAGCTGGGTGGTCAGCCCCCGCTGGCTGGACAAGCGCACCGGCGACCACCTGGCCCTGGACACCGGCGGCGGGCCCATCGCCCGTCTCTGGGCCACCGCCCTGGCCGGCAAGGTCAACACCCCCTACGTCCGCTCCACGGGCCACTCCGTGCAGATCGACCTGCCCCGGACCCCGGCCACCGCCGAGGCCACCCTGGAGTGGAAGCCGCCGCCGTTCCCCAACACCATCGAGCGCAACCGCGCCCGGATGTACTTCGTCGCCTACGCCGCCGCCATGGCGCTGCACTTCTGCGAGCAGGCGCTCGCCGAGGTCCGGGCCGGCCGCACCCAGGTCTTCGAGGACTTCACCGTCCCCGACGAGGCCATCGGCGTGGGCTTCCACGAGGCGGTGCGCGGAGTGCTCTCCCACCACCTGGTGATCAAGGGCGGCAAGATCGCCAACTACCAGCCGTATCCGCCCACCCCCTGGAACGCCTCCCCCTGCGACTCCTACGGCACCCCCGGCCCCTACGAGGACGCCGTCCAGGGCACGCCGATCTTCGAGGAGAACGGTCCCGACGACTTCCGGGGAATCGACATCATGCGCACCGTCCGCAGCTTCGACCCGTGTCTGCCCTGCGGCGTGCACATGTACCTCGGCGGCGGCCGCACCCTGGAGCAGTTCCACTCCCCGACCTTCGGCTCCCGGGTCTGAGGCGGCCACGATGACCTGGGACGACGCACAGACCCGCACCCATGTGACCAGGGTCGAGGCGCTCATCGCCGCACTCGGCGCCCTGCCGGACGACGCCGCCCGCGCCCGCGCCACCGAGACCGTGGAGGCGCTGGTAGACCTGTACGGCGAGTGCCTGGCCCGCGTCATGGACCGCCTCGCCGCGCACCCCGACGCCGCGGCACTGGCCGAGGACCTCGCCCGCGACGAACTGCTCGGCCATCTGCTGCTGGTCCACGACCTCCACCCGCAGCCGGTCGAGCAGCGCGTCCGGCGCGCCCTGGAGGAGGCGGGCGACGGAGCCCGGCTGCTCTCCCTGGACGGCGGCACCGCCCGGATCGAGGTGGCCGCCGCCGGCGGCTGCGGCTCCGGCGGCGCGGCGCTCACCGCCGCCGTCGAGGCGGCCGTCCGGCGACTGGCCCCCGAGGTCGACCGGGTGGAGACCGTCCCCGCCGCCGCC
>NZ_LIQR01000081.1 GCF_001418575.1 Peterkaempfera griseoplana | reverse complement strand
ACGGGGTCGTCCCGGGGCCGGTCGGGCGCTGCTGGGGCGCACCGGGCGGCGGCGGGGGTGGGGAGGCCGCTGGCCTCTAGCGCATTCGCTTCATCAGGGTTGGGCTCCTCGGACCAGGACCCCTGGAGACACGAGGGGTCCGCGCTTGCCGCAGGCACGACTACCGTGCGGCCTGGTCTTCACCCGGGGCACCCCGCCACGGACGGAGGGTTGCCGGACAGCAAGCCGGGGCTTGTGGTGCTGTCACTCATGACCTGCCGAGGAGTATGGCAGAGGACCGGCCGCCGTCCCAATCGCTGTCCGCGATACGGACGGTCCCCGTGCAAGGGGGCAGCAGCCGGCCCTGCCGACTGCCGCCCCCTTGGCGGTGTGCTCAGTCGCGGGCCGTGGCGGCCGCCCACCGCTCCAGGGTGCGCAGCCCGGCGCCGGAGTCCAGGGCCTGCGCGGCCCGCTCCATGCCGGCCGCCAGCTGCTCGGTCAGGGGCGCGTCGCCGAGGTCCAGGGCGGTGAGCGCAGCGGCGGTGTTCAGCAGCACCGCATCGCGCACCGGGCCCCGCTCACCGGCCAGCAGCCGCCGCGCCACCTCGGCGTTGTACGAGGAGTCGCCGCCGCGCAGTGCCTCGATCCCGACCACGGAGATCCCCACGTCGCGGGGGTCGAAGGGGGTCTCGGTCACGGCGCCGTCCTTGACCACCCAGACCCGGGAGGTGCCGGTGATGGTGAGCTCGTCCAGGCCGTCGTCGCCGCGGAAGACCAGTCCGGTGGAGCCGCGGCGGGCCAGCACTCCGGCCATGATCCCGGCCATCCGGGTGTCGAAGCAGCCGATGGCGGAGGACTTCACCCGGGCGGGGTTGGTGAGCGGGCCGAGGAGGTTGAAGGCGGTGGGGACGCCGAGCTCCACACGGACCCGGGCGGTGTGCCGCATCGCAGGGTGGAACTTGGCCGCGAAGCAGAAGGTGATCCCGGCCTCCTCGGCGACCTCGGCGACCCTGCGGGGGGAGATGTCCAGGCTGACGCCGAGCTTCTCCAGCACGTCGGAGGAGCCGCTGGCGGAGGAGGCCGCGCGGTTGCCGTGCTTGACGACCTTGGCACCGGCGGCCGCGGCGACGATCGCCGACATGGTGGAGATGTTGACCGTCTTGGCCCGGTCCCCGCCGGTGCCGACGATGTCCACGGACGGGCCGGGGATCTCCAGCGGCTCGGCGTAGGCGTACATCGCCTCGACCAGGCCGCCGACCTCCTCGACCGTCTCACCCTTGGCCCGCAGCGCGACCACGAAGCCGGCCACCTGGGCGGGGGTCGCCTCCCCGCTCATGATCTGCGACATGGCCCAGGAGGTGTCGGCCTCGGTGAGGTCCTCGCGCTGCATCAGTGCAGTGAGGATGTCCGGCCAGGACCGTGCCTGCACGGGGTCGCCGCCGCCGCTCGCAGGTGCCACGTTCGCCATGACCAACTCCAGCCTTCGCCTGTGGACAGTAGGGGAAGGCCACCCTATCCAGCCGTGGCCGCCGGGCGCCCGGACAGCGCAACCCGGTCTCTCCTGTTGAGACCGGGCGCCGCACCCGAGGCCGCGGCCCGGCGGGGCGCCGCCTTCGGCGGACGGCGCCGGGCGCGCGGGCCCTAGGAGGCGTGGACCTGCCGGGCGGTACGGGCGCGCAGCAGCTCCGCCGCGGCGCCGGCCAGCGCGACCGGGTCCACGGGGTGGGAGACGGCGGCGTCGGCGCGGCTCCAGGCGGCCAGCCAGGAGTCCTGCGGCCGGCCGATCAGCACCAGCACCGGCGGGCAGCCGTAGATCTCGTCCTTGAGCTGGCGGCACAGCCCCATGCCTCCGGCCGGCACCGCCTCTCCGTCCAGGACGCAGAGGTCGATGCCCCCGGCGTCCAGCGCGCGGACGACCGCGGGCGCCGTGGCGCACTCCAGGTACTCCACCGTCGGCAGATCGGCCGCCGGACGTCGGCCCAGCGCCAGGCGGACCTGCTCGCGGGTGTTGCGGTCGTCGCTGTAGACGAGGACGGTGACGGTCTCGTGCGCCATGGGAGATGCCCCCGGGGGTCTTGGCGGGATGTGATCGGGACCACTTCGCTGCTGGTGGATGGTACTCCCGATCACGGCTCGCGACACCCCGTGTGAGCCGTTGGAGGGTACGTCACAACCCGGACACACCGAGGGACCACCCCCGGAGTGAAGGCTGAATAAGGGACCGACATAATGTCGGTCGTGGCGACAGCAACAGCAGTAGAAACCGGGCACGCGCACGGATCGGTCAACCGGCCGAACATGGTCAGCGTCGGAACCATCGTCTGGCTGAGTTCCGAGCTGATGTTCTTCGCGGCCCTCTTCGCGATGTACTTCACGCTCCGGTCCGTGACGGGGCCTGCCTTCTGGCACGAGCACGCGAGCGCGCTCAATGTGCCCTTCTCGGCGACCAACACCACGATCCTGGTGCTCTCTTCCTTCACCTGCCAGATGGGTGTGTTCGCCGCCGAGCGCGGCGACGTGAAGAAGCTCCGCTCGTGGTTCGTGATCACCTTCATCATGGGCGCGATCTTCATCGGCGGTCAGATCTACGAGTACACCTCGCTGGTGAGGGACGACGGCCTCTCGCTGTCCTCGAACGCGTACGGCACGGTGTTCTACCTGACCACCGGTTTCCACGGCATGCACGTGACGGGTGGTCTGATCGCGTTCCTGCTGGTCCTGGGCCGTACGTACGCAGCCAGGCGGTTCACCCACGAGCAGGCCACGGCCGCGATCGTGGTGTCCTACTACTGGCACTTCGTCGACGTCGTCTGGATCGGCCTCTTCGCGACCATCTACCTGATCAAGTAGCGGTCGCAGGTCGACCACCTGCCGACAGACATCCCAGACGACCAAGATCCTCACACCGGGGTTATCCGTGAAAAAGCTCTCCGCACGACGGCGCCACCCGCTGGCGGCGCTTGTCGTCCTACTCTTCGCGCTCGCGGCCACCGGGGGGCTGTACGCCGCGTTCGCGCCCGCCGAGAAGGCACAGGCCGACTCCTCGTCGCAGTCGCTCGCGATCGAGCAGGGCAAGAAGCTCTTCGCCGTGGGCTGCTCCTCCTGCCACGGTCTGAACGGACAGGGCACCAGCGACGGCCCGAGCCTGGTGGGCGTCGGCTCCGCAGCGGTCGACTTCCAGGTCGGCACCGGCCGTATGCCGGCCCAGCAGCCGGGCGCTCAGGTTCCTGCGAAGAGGAACATCTACCCGCAGGACCAGATCGACCAGCTCGCCGCGTATGTCGCCTCGCTCGGCCCCGGCCCGGTCACCCCGACGAAGGACCAGTACACCTCGTCGGACCCGAATGACGTCGCCGCGGGCGGAGAGCTCTTCCGTACCAACTGCTCGCAGTGCCACAACTTCGCGGGCAAGGGCGGTGCGCTGACGAACGGCAAGTACGCCCCGGCGCTGGACAGCACCTCGCCGCGGCACATCTACGAGGCCATGCAGACCGGCCCGCAGAACATGCCGTCCTTCCCCGACTCGGTCATGCCCGAGAAGCAGAAGCGCCAGATCGTCGCCTACGTCCGGCACACCGCCGAGGCTCCGTCCCCCGGCGGCATGGACCTCGGCAGCCTCGGCCCGGTGACCGAGGGCCTGTTCGGCTGGATCTTCGGGCTCGGCGTGCTGATCGCCGTCGCCATCTGGGTCGCCGCCCACACCACCAAGGCCAAGAAGTCATGAGCCAGGACATGTCTGAAGAGAACCTGCCGGAGCGTCACGGCTCCGAGGGCCACGAGGTCGAGCCCCACGCCGACCCGTTCGCCGACCCGGGGCTGCCGCCCCACGAGGTCCGCCGCACGGACATCGACGAGCGCGCCGCCCGGCGCGCAGAGCGTCAGGTCGCGCTGCTGTTCACGGTCTCGATGATCGCCACCATCGCCTTCATCGCGTCGTATGTCGCCTTCGACATCGACAAGATCGTCTTCATCTGGCCCTTCGGCCACGTCAGCATCCTCAACTTCGCCCTGGGCATCACCCTCGGCGTCGCGCTGTTCTGCATCGGCGCCGGTGCGGTCCACTGGGCCCGCACGCTGATGTCGGACGTGGAGGTCGCCGACGAGCGGCACCCGATCGAGGCCTCGGACGAGGTCCGCGCCAAGGTCATCGCCGACTTCAAGCAGGGCGCGGACGAGAGCGCCTTCGGGCGCCGCAAGCTGCTGCGCACCACGCTGATCGGCTCGATGGCGCTGGTTCCGCTCTCCGGTGTGGTGCTGCTGCGCGACCTGGGCCCGCTGCCCGAGAAGAAGCTGGAGCACACCGGCTGGGACAAGGCCACTCCGGCCTCGCCCATCAAGCTGGTCTCGATGAACACCGACGAGCCGCTGAAGGCCGAGGACATCCAGGTCGGCTCGCTGGTGTTCGCCAAGCCGCAGGGCCTGGCGGAGTCCGCCGAGAACTTCCAGGAGGCCATCGCCACGGACGCGGTCATGCTGGTGCGCATCGCACCGCAGGACATCAAGGACCGCGCCTCCGGCAAGCTGGGCTTCGACGGCATCCTGGCGTACTCCAAGATCTGCACCCACGTCGGCTGCCCGATCAGCCTCTACGAGCAGCAGACCCACCACGTGCTGTGCCCGTGCCACCAGTCCACCTTCGACCTGTCGGACGGCGCCCGGGTGATCTTCGGCCCGGCCGGCCACCCGCTGCCGCAGCTGGCGATCAAGACGGACACGGACGGCAACCTGATCGCCACGGGTGACTTCAACGCCCCCGTCGGCCCGAGCTACTGGGAGCGCGCATGAGTGCCGCGAGCAGCGCCGCCTCCGGCGGCGCGCAGCCGAGCAGCAGTCGCGCCAAGCCGGCCAACAAGGCCGAGGCGGCAGCCGACTGGGCGGACGGACGGCTCGGCATCTACAGCCTCGCCAAGTCCAACCTGAGGAAGATCTTCCCGGACCACTGGTCCTTCATGCTGGGTGAGATCTGCCTCTACACCTTCATCATCATCATCCTGACCGGTGTCTACCTCACCCTGTTCTTCAAGCCCAGCATGGGCGAGGTCGTCTACCACGGCTCCTACGCGCCGCTGAACGGCATCAGGATGTCGGAGGCCTACGCCTCCACCCTGGACATCAGCTTCGATGTCCGCGGCGGTCTGCTGATCCGCCAGATCCACCACTGGGCGGCGATCGTCTTCGTGGCCGCGATGCTGGTCCACATGATGCGCGTCTTCTTCACCGGCGCGTTCCGCAAGCCCCGTGAGATCAACTGGATGTTCGGCGCCCTGCTGCTCATCCTGGGCATGTTCGACGGCTTCATGGGCTACTCCCTCCCCGACGACCTGCTGTCGGGCACCGGCATCCGGTTCATGGAGGGCGCCGTGCTGGCGGTGCCGCTGGTCGGCACCTACCTGCAGATGTTCCTGTTCGGCGGACCGTTCCCCGGTACGGACATCGTCCCGCGGCTCTTCACCGTCCATGTGCTGCTGATCCCGGGCATCATGCTGGGCCTGCTGGTGGCCCACCTGATCCTGGTCTTCTACCACAAGCACACCCAGTTCGCGGGCCCCGGCCGGACCGAGAAGAACGTCGTGGGCATGCCTCTGATGCCCGTCTACATGGCCAAGGCCGGCGGCTTCTTCTTCCTGGTCTTCGGTGTGATCTCGGTGGTCTCCGCGATCGCCACGGTCAACCCGATCTGGGCGTACGGCCCCTACCGGCCCGACCAGGTCTCCACCGACGCCCAGCCCGACTGGTACATGGGCTTCTCCGAGGGCCTCATCCGGCTGATGCCGGGCTGGGAGATCCGGGCCTGGGGCCACACCCTCAACCTGGGTGTCTTCATCCCGCTGATGATCTTCCCGCTGGTCCTGGTCGCCATCTGGGTCTACCCGTTCGTGGAGGCCTGGGTCACCGGTGACAAGCGCGAGCACCACATCGCGGACCGCCCGCGCAACGCCCCCGTCCGCACCTCCTTCGGTACGGCCTGGATCAGCCTCTACCTCGTCCTGCTGATCGCGGGCGGCAACGACCTGTTCGCCACCCACTTCCACCTGTCGATCAACGCGATCACCTGGACGATGCGGATCGGCTTCTTCGTGGTCCCGGTGGTGACCTTCCTGGTCACCAAGCGGATCTGCATGGGTCTGCAGCGCCGCGACCGCGACAAGGTGCTGCACGGCCGCGAGAGCGGCATCATCAAGCGGCTGCCCCACGGTGAGTTCATCGAGGTGCACGAGCCGCTGACCCAGGCCCAGCTCTACAAGCTCACCGCGCACGACCAGCACCGGCCCGCCGAGCTGCCGGCAGCGGTGGACGAGAACGGTGTCGCCCGCAAGGTGAGCCTCACCCAGAAGCTGCGCGCCAAGCTGTCCCGCGGCTACTTCGGCGACGAGGGGCAGATCCCCAAGCCCAGCGCCGAGGAGTACCGCGAGATCACCAGCGGCCACGGCCACCACTGACCGTCCGCACGCAACGCCACCCAAGGGCCCGTCCCCGGCATCTGCCGGAGGCGGGCCCTCGGCCGTAGAACGAGGTACCGCATGCAGCTCTCCGTCGACCCCTCCTCCCCCGTCCCTCCCTATGAGCAGATCCGTGCCCGGATCGCGGAGCTGGCCCGCTCGGGGGAGCTGCCCACCGGGCACCGGCTGCCCGCGGTACGGGCGCTGGCCGCGGACCTCGGGCTGGCCGCGGGCACGGTGGCCCGCGCCTACCGGGAGCTGGAGTCCGACGGGGTGGTGGAGACCCGCGGCCGGCACGGCACGGTGATCGCCGCCGCGGGTGACGCCGCCCGGCGGCATGCCGCCGCCGCGGCTGAGGACTTCGCCCGGCGGACGCTCCAGTTGGGCCTCACCCAGGACGAGGCCCTGCGGGCCTCGGTGACTGCCCTGCGCGCCGTGTACGGACCCCAGACACCGGACGCGCCGCAGGAGTGACACGCCCCCTGCGTGCTTCGAGCGCCGCATGGGGGCGCGCGGGCCGCCCCTCCCGCCGGGTTGCGGGCCGGGCGGGGCGACGCCGGCTGCTCAGCCGGTGAGCGCCGGCCGCCCGGTTGCCGCGGTCTCCTGGGAGCAGAAGGCCAGTGGCAGCGGCGCCACCGGCTCACCGCGGTCCCGGCGGGCCCTGACGCCACGGCAGAGCGAGGTGAGGTCGTGGCCGGCCATACCGCCCAGCCCGTCGCTGCGGTCCGCGAAGCGCTCCCGCTGACGGCAGTGGTAGGCGAGGTCGAGGTCCAGCGTGGGGTCGCCGGCGGCCGCTCGCCGGTCGACGGCCGCGCAGGTGGGGCTGGAACCCGTCGTCGTCTGCTCGCCGCGTGCCCGGGCCCGGCTGCGCAGTACGCCCATCCGGGCGGACTCCTGCTGGTCGCAGGCGATGGCCTGTGCGGTGTCGACGCTCCGTCCGGCCAGCAGCGCGGCGGTCAGGGCCGCGCAGTCCGAACTCTGGCTGACCCCGAGCACCCTCACCACCGGCAGGCCGCTGTTGACGGCGGAGGTGTCGTCCGCCCAGAACGCGGCCACCAGGGCGACGGCCGTCCCGGTGACCAGCAGGCCGCCGGCCAGCAGACCGCCCGCGCCCTGGGGCCTGCGGCGGCGTGCGGTGGGACGAGAGGCACCACCCATGGTCACTTCCTTCCCAGGCGCCCCGCCCCGGGGGGACCCGGCGGAGGCATACGGTCGGTTCACGGCCCTTCGCGGTGTACAGGACTTCAGAGCAGCGGTGCCAGCGCTCCTGTCGCGCGGATCCGCACGCCGTCGGGCAGGGCCGCCCCGGGCGCCCCGGTGGAGACCACGACACCGGTGGCGGAGCCCGCCAGCCAGTCCTTCCAGGAGACGTTCCAGTCGCCGAAGCCGTTGCCGAACGGCTCCATGGGGTGCCCATGGCTGTTGATCACCCGCAGGACGTCGCCCATCCGCACCTGCTGGTAGAACCAGTGGGCGTTCTCGGTGGACATGCCGGTGCAGCCGTGGCTGACGTTCTCGTGGCCCTGGGAGGCCACCGACCAGGGCGCGGCGTGCACGTACTCGCCGCTCCAGGTGAGCCGGGTGGCCCACTGCACCTCCAGGTCGTAGCTGTCGGCGCTGTCGGCCGCGATGCCCACCGTCTCGCCGTCCATCCGCACCTCGGCCTCCTGGCCCAGCACCACCTTGATGCCGTTGCGGGTCTCGAAGCCGGGTTTGCCGGTGGTCACGGGGAGCGTTCTGACCACCTTTCCGTTGCGGCGGAAGGTCATCCAGTCGGTGGCCGCGTCCACCAGGGCCTCCACCTGGTCCCCGGTGCTGAAGGCGACCCGGCTGGTGGGGCCGCCGTAGAGGTCCTTGCCGATCCGGCGGCCCTGCGCGTCGAAGGCCACCTGCACCCGGGCGTGGGCGGGCCAGTAGTGCTCGGGGCGGAAGTGCAGGGTGCTGTCGTCGACCCAGTGCCAGGCGCCGCTGACGGCGGGCTGGGAGGTGACCTTCAGCCCGTGCTCCACCGCGGCGCGTCCCGCGGGGTCGTGCACCGGCCGGGACAGCTGGGCGGTGACGGGCTCGCCCACTCCGTAGACGCCGCTGCCCCCGTCGACGGCCTGGGAGGGCCCCAGCACGGCGGTGAGCAGCTGGGTGCCCACTCCGGTGGTGAGCACCGTGGTGGTGTCCCCGCGTCCGCCGTGGCCGTCGTCGGCGCTGATCCGTACCGTGTACCGGGTCCCGGCGCCGAGCGGGGAGGTGCTGTGCCAGCTGCGCTGGTCGGCGGAGAGGCCGCCGGCGACCTGGCGGCCGGCGGCGTCGGTGACGGTGACGTCGGTGAGCCGGCCGCGCACCACGGTGACGGTGAGCGGTATGGCCGGGTCGGCGGTGCCGCCGGCCGCGGGGGTCATCCGGATCAGCGGGGCGACGTCCACCTGCCGCGCGGGGCGGGCCGTGTCGGTGCCGGGGTGCGCGGTGGTGCAGGCGGCTCCGAGCAGGGCGAGTGGCCCCAGTACGGGCAGCAGCAGCGCCGCTCGCGGGGTCCTGACCGCAGTGCCCATCGCCGCCTCCGTATCACCAACAACCCATCACATCGTAAAAAGAAGGGATGTTCGGGGCATTTCAGGGTGAAGGGGATACCGCCATCCGGGTGGGTGGTTCCCTGTGGGCTGCCGCGTGCCGGGACGCCGAACGGCCGGGGCCGGACACCGCGAAGGTGTCCGGCCCCGGCCGTCGAGCCGCTGGGGTCAGCGGTTCACTGGTTCTGGCTCTCGCCACGGTAGTACTCGAAGACCCAGCCCCACAGGCCGACCAGGATGATCGGGAGGGACCAGTAGAGCAGCCACCAGCCGAAGATCACTCCGAGGAAGGCGAGCGCTCCACCGATGCCGAGCGCCAGCGGCTGCCAGCTGTGCGGGCTGAAGAAGCCCTGCTCGCCGGCGTCGTCGGAGACCTCGGCCTCGGGGTTGTCCCCGGCGCCGGTGTCCACCCGGCGGGCGGTGAAGCCCAGGTAGAAGGCGATGAAGATGCAGAGGCCGAAGGCGAGGAAGAGCGCGGTGGTGCCCGCGGCCTCCTTCGACCAGACACCGTAGGTGATCGCGACGGCCAGGATGAAGACCGCCAGACCGGCGAAGATCTTGCCCTGTTCCTTCATCAGGCGTCACCCTCCTTCTGCGCACCCGGGGCCGCGGCCGCGGTGAGGTGCTTGGCGGGCTCGCCGTGGTTCTGGAGGTAGTCCAGGGCGGCGATCTCCGGGTGGTGCAGGTCGAACGCGGGGGATTCCGACCGGATCCGCGGCAGCGTGAGGAAGTTGTGCCGCGGCGGCGGGCAGGAGGTCGCCCACTCCAGCGAGCGGCCGTAGCCCCACGGGTCGTCCACGGTGACCTTCTCGCCGTACTTGGCGGTCTTCCAGACGTTGTAGAGGAACGGCAGGATCGACAGGCCCAGCAGGAAGGAACCGATGGTGGAGACCGTGTTCAGGGTGGTGAAGCCGTCGGACGCCAGGTAGTCGGCGTACCGGCGGGGCATGCCCTCGGCACCCAGCCAGTGCTGCACCAGGAAGGTGGTGTGGAAGCCGATGAACAGCGTCCAGAAGGTGATCTTGCCCAGCCGCTCGTCCAGCATGCGGCCGGTCATCTTCGGCCACCAGAAGTGGAAGCCGGCGAACATCGCGAAGACCACGGTGCCGAAGACCACGTAGTGGAAGTGGGCCACCACGAAGTACGAGTCCGAGACGTGGAAGTCGATGGGCGGCGAGGCCAGCAGCACACCGGTCAGACCACCGAAGAGGAAGGTGACCAGGAAGCCGACCGTCCAGAGCATCGGTGTCTCGAAGCTCAGCGAGCCCTTCCACATGGTGCCCAGCCAGTTGAAGAACTTCACACCGGTGGGGACCGCGATCAGGAAGGTCATGAAGGAGAAGAACGGCAGCAGCACCTGGCCGGTGACGTACATGTGGTGCGCCCACACGGTCACGGAGAGGCCGGCGATGCCGATGGTGGCGGCGATCAGGCCGGAGTAGCCGAACATCGGCTTGCGGCTGAAGACCGGGATGATCTCGGAGACGATGCCGAAGAACGGCAGCGCGATGATGTAGACCTCGGGATGGCCGAAGAACCAGAAGAGATGCTGCCACAGCAGCGCTCCTCCGTTGGCCGGGTCGAAGACGTGCGCGCCGAACTTGCGGTCGGCCTCCAGCGCGAAGAGCGCGGCGGCGAGCACCGGGAAGGCCAGCAGCACCAGCACACCGGTGAGCAGCACGTTCCACACGAAGATCGGCATCCGGAACATCGTCATGCCGGGAGCGCGCATGCAGATGATCGTGGTGATGAAGTTGACCGAACCCAGGATGGTGCCGAAGCCGGAGAAGGCCAGACCCATGATCCACATGTCCGCGCCGACACCCGGCGAGCGGATGGCGCTGGACAGCGGCGAGTAGGCGAACCAGCCGAAGTCGGCGGCACCCTGCGGGGTGAGGAAGCCGGCGACGGCGATCAGCGAGCCGAACAGGTAGAGCCAGTAGGCGAACATGTTCAGCCGCGGGAAGGCCACATCGGGCGCGCCGATCTGCAGCGGCATGATCCAGTTCGCGAAGCCGGCGAAGAGCGGCGTCGCGAACATCAGCAGCATGATCGTGCCGTGCATGGTGAAGGCCTGGTTGAACTGCTCGTTCGACAGGATCTGGGTCCCGGGACGAGCCAGCTCGGCACGCATGACCAGGGCGAGCACGCCACCGATCAGGAAGAAGGCGAACGAGGTGCCGAGGTACAGGGTGCCGATCGTCTTGTGGTCGGTGGTGGTGAGCCACTTCACCGCGGACATGCCCTTGCGGGTGCGCGGTTCACCCCCGCCGAACTCTGCCGCGGCAGCACCCCCGGTTGCCCCGTGGGGCTCGTTGAGGATGGTCACTTCTCACTTCCCGTGGTGATGATGCCGGAGGGCACCGCGCCGGTCTGACCCTTGGCCCGGAGCTCCTGCAGATGCTTCTGGTAGTCGGCCGGGGAGACGACCTTGACGTTGAAGAGCATCCGCGAGTGGTCCACACCGCACAGCTCCGCGCACTTGCCGCGGAAGGTGCCGTAGGCGGTCGGGGTCACCTGGAACTGGTTGACCAGGCCCGGGACGACGTCCATCTTCATCAGGAAGTTGACCGTCCAGAAGTCGTGGATGACATCCCTGGAGGTCAGCTTGAAGAGGACCGACTCGCCCTTGGGCAGGTACAGCGTCGGCGGCTGGGCCGGAGAGCCCACCTCGTACGCACCGGCGGTGTTCTTCCCGTGCTCGTCGTTCTCGTAGTTGAACGCCCAGCTCCACTGGAAGCCCACCACGTTGATGACGTGGTCCGGCTTCTTGGAGGTCTCCAGCAGACGGGACTCGTCACGCGCGGTGAAGTAGAAGAGCACCGAGACGATGATGATGGGGACCGCGGTGTAGAGCGCCTCGATGGGCACGTTGTACCTGGTCTGGGGCGGGACCTCCACCTTGGTGCGGCTGCGCCGGTGGAAGACCACACTCCAGAGGATCAGGCCCCAGACCAGCACGCCGACAACGAGTGCAGCGATCCAGGAACCCTGCCACATCTGGAGGACGATAGGTCCTTCCTTGGTGACAGGGGAGGGCAGGCCGAGCCTGGGGAGGTCCTGGGACGAGCAGCCGGTGGCGGTCGCGATGACGAGGCCCAGTGCCAGCGCCTGAGGCAGCTTCCGCCGCATCGTGCGCCGCGGCGAGCGGTCGGAGCCGTTGGGACTCACGTAGCGCCTTCCCGAAGTCTCGCCCGCGATCGCACCGCTCGGGGAGGAAGGGCTTGGCGCCTTCCACCCCGTGGGGCCCGGCCACGGGCAGGGTTTGGATGTTTATGCGCGCCAAACCCTACTCCAGGCTTGTCGAGGTCTCACGGGCAGGTCCCGCTAACGCGCCGTCCGGGTACCCGATCAGCCCCCGAAGGGGTGGAATCGCAGGTCACAGCGGTCGTACAGCCGATCGGGGGACTCCCTCGCCAGGGGCCTCGCGGCGCGCATGGGGCGCGTCCGCGCGGGGTATTCCTATGACCGTCCGACCGTCGTACCGATGCTGCGGCGAGGGCTGCACCGCGTCGGGCTGACGATCGGTGACCGGGCTAACGTGGCGGGTGTGCCGTACTTTGACGCAGCCTCCACCGCCCCCCTGCACCCGGTCGCCCGGCAGGCCCTGACCGCCGCCCTGGACGAGGGCTGGGCGGACCCCGCCCGGCTCTACCGCGACGGACGGCGGGCCCGGATGCTGCTGGACGCCGCACGCGAGACCGTCGCCGAGGTGCTGGGCGCCCGGCCCGACGAGGTCTCCTTCACCGCCTCCGGCACGCAGGCCGTGCAACTCGGCACGCTGGGAACGCTCTCCGGCAACCGGCGGAGGGGACGTCACCTGGTGCACTCCGCGGTGGAGCACTCCAGCCTGCTGCACGCCGCCGAGGTGCACACGGCCGCCGGCGGCACCGTCACCGAGGTGCCGGTGGACCGCTCCGGGCGGGTGGACGCCGCACGCTTCGCCGCGGCGCTGCGCCCCGCCGACGGCTCCGGCGGCGGCACCGCCCTGGCCTGTCTGCAGTCCGCCAACCACGAGGTGGGCACCGTGCAGCCGGTCGCCGAGGCCGCCGCCCTGTGCGCCGAGGCCGGGGTGCCGCTGCTGG
>NZ_LIQR01000802.1 GCF_001418575.1 Peterkaempfera griseoplana | reverse complement strand
GGGCGGACGGGGAGGAGGAGTCGTGGGCCGATGCCGATCCGGCGGTGCTGCTGGAGCTGCTGGCCGCACTGGTGGACCGGGCTGGTGCCGCGGGTGAGCTGCGGCGTGGTGTGACGGTCGCGGATGTGGTGCTGGTGCTGACCGCGGCGGTGCCCTCCTATCCGGATCCGGACGGTGACGCGGTGGCGTACGCCGGTGCCGCAGCCGACGCCGGGGTGCCCGCGGAGGACGGGCAGAAGGCGCGTTGCGAGCGGCTGCTGCGGATACTGCTCGACGGTCTGCGGGCGTCCTGACGACGGCAACGGGCGCCGCTGGACGCCTGGTTGGGCCGAACGGGCGAAACCGGCGGACGGGAGGGGCGCACGCCTCCCCTGAAGGGTGGGATACGCCGTCGCAGCGGCCCGCAGCGCCGGACCGCTGTGCCATCCTTTGCCGGTGACGGGAGGCCAGAGCCCTGTGCAGGGCGTCGACGGGTCGTGCTGCGGCCCCACCCGGCAGGGTGTGAGTACGGCCGGGTGGCAGCTGTGAACGCGGACGACCCGGACCGGCCCGACCCCGGCGGGGGCGACTCGGCGGACGACGAGGGGACCGGGGGCCGGCTGCCGGGTCACGGGCAGGTGCCCGGCCAGGGACAGGTACCGGGCCAGGGCTGGCCGCCCGGGAAGGAGCAGCCGGCCGGTTCGGACGCCGCCGGTGCGCCCCGGGTGCCCGGACAGGCTCCGGCCGGGTTCGGCGGTGTGACGCCGGCGGCGGCCGCCCCCGAGGCGCCCGCCGCCGGTTCGGTTCCCGCCGTGCCGGCCCCGGCCGATCCCGTGGACGGGGATCTCCCGCCGTCCGACGCCGAGTTGGCCGCCCTGGTCCGCGGCGGCGACGACGCGGCGTACGAGGAGCTGTACCGGCGCCATGCCGATGCCGTGCGCCGCTATGCCAGGACCTGCTGCCGGGACAACTTCACCGCCGAGGACCTCGCGGGCGAGGTGTTCGCCCGGACGCTGCAGGCGCTGCGGGCCGGGCGGGGCCCGGACCTCGCGGTGCGCGCCTATCTGCTGACCGCGGTGCGCAACGTCGCGGCGGCGTGGACCCGCAGCGAGCGGCGCGAGCAGCTGGTCGAGGACTTCACCGCCTTCACGTCGAGCTCGGCGGCCAAGGAGCGCCTGGACATCACCGATCCCGGTGCGGACGTCTGGGCGATGGCCAGGTCCGACCGGCGGATGCTGCTGCGGGCGTTCGTCGCGCTGCCCGAGGACGACCGCATGGTGCTGTGGCACACCGAGGTCGAGCGGGAGACCCCCAAGCAGGTGGCGGTGCTGCTCGGCAAGACGGCCAACGCCGCGGCGGTGCAGGCGCACCGGGCGCGCGACCGGCTGGCGACGGCGTTCCTGCAGGCGCATGTGGCCTCGGCGCAGGAGGACTCCTGCCGGCGGCACGCCGACCGGCTGGGTGCCTATGCGCGGGGTTCGCTGCGCAAGCGGGCGTCGGCGGAGGTGGGTGCGCATCTCCAGGAGTGCGACCGCTGCTCGGCCGCCTATCTGGAGCTGGTGGACCTCAACGCGGGGCTGCGGGCGGTGCTGCCCGGGGGTGTGCTGGTGTGGGTCGGCGCCGGTTACTTCACCGCCGCGGCAGCGGTCGCGGGCGGAGCGGCGGTCGCCGGCGGGTCGTCGGTGGGCGGGGCTGCGGCCGGCGGCTCCGGCGGTTCCGCCGCCGCTGCGGTCGGGGAGGGTGTGGGGGCCGTGGTCAAGGCGGCGGTGGCGGTGACCGTGACGGTGGCGGCCGCCGCAGCCGTGGCGGTCTACACC
>NZ_LIQR01000801.1 GCF_001418575.1 Peterkaempfera griseoplana | reverse complement strand
CCCTGCTGCTGATGGGCGGCGCCACCACCCTGATCGGCTGCCTGCCGACGTACTCCTCCGTCGGCGTCGCGGCGCCGGTGCTGCTCACCGTGCTGCGCCTGGTCCAGGGCTTCGCGCTGGGCGGCGAGTGGGGCGGCGCGGTGCTGCTGGTCTCCGAGCACGGCGACGCCCGGCGACGGGGCTTCTGGGCGTCCTGGCCGCAGGGCGGCGCCCCGGCCGGCAACCTGCTGGCCGCCGGTGTGCTCTCGCTGCTGACCGGCACCCTGTCCGACTCGGCCTTCCTCTCCTGGGGCTGGCGGATCCCGTTCCTGCTCTCCGCCCTGCTGGTGGGCATCGGCTTGTGGATCCGGCTCTCGGTGGACGAGTCGCCGCTCTTCAAGGAGGCGCTGGCCCGCGCCGAGGCCCGCAAGGCCGCCCAGCAGGCCGAGGAGCAGCCGCCGCTGGTGGCCGTGCTGCGTCACCACTGGCGGGACGTACTGGTCGCCATGGGCGCCCGGATGGCCGAGAACATCTCGTACTACGTGCTCACCACCTTCGTCCTCGCCTACGCCGTGGAACATGTCGGGCTGCCCAAGCAGACCGCGCTGAACGCGGTGCTGATCGCCTCCGCGATCCAGTTCGCGCTGATCCCGCTCTTCGGTGCGCTGTCGGACCGGGTCGGCCGCAAGCCGGTCTACCTGGTGGGTGCGGTCGGCGTCGGCGTCTGGGCGTTCGTCTTCTTCGGGATGGTGGACACCAGGAGCTTCACCTCGATGGTGGTCGCCATCACCGTGGGCCTGGTCTTCCACAGCGCCATGTACGCACCGCAGGCGGCCTTCTTCTCCGAGCTGTTCGCGACCCGGATGCGCTACTCCGGTGCCTCCATCGGTGCCCAGTTCGCCTCGGTGGCGGCGGGTGCGCCCGCGCCGCTGATCGCCACCGCGCTGCTGAAGGGGTACGGCTCGTCCACCCCCATCTCGGTCTATGTGGCGATCGCCTCGCTGGTCACCGTGCTGGCGATGCTCGCCGCCCGGGAGACCCGTCACCGCGACCTGGCCGAGGTCAGCGGCGAGCCGGCCGCCGCAGCGGGGGCCGAGTCCGGTCTCACCGCGCACAACGCCGTCTGACCCCCGCCCCGGGGCCGGCGTGGCCACCCTCCCACGCCGGCCCGCAGCGGCCCCGGCCCGGCCCCGACGGGCCGGGCCGGGGCCGCGGCACTCCCGTTCTCCGACTCCACCTGGCACGATGTCCCGAACCATGAGCGACAGCACCCCCGCCGGCAGCGCCCCCGCGCTGCGCCGCCTGCTGGAACTGCT
>NZ_LIQR01000800.1 GCF_001418575.1 Peterkaempfera griseoplana | reverse complement strand
GATCAGCCGGGCTCGGGCGGGGCCGGGGTGGGGTGCCGCCACCGAACGTCGAGGGCGGCATCCCGGCGGCGTCCCGTGTCCGGAGCACGGCGCTGCTCCGACCCGGCTGGGCCGACCGCGGCCGCGCCGGCGCCCCCGTACGGGCGGCGACTGCGCGTACCACTCAGTCCTGCGTCGCCACGACGGGCCGGGGCACCGAGAGAAGCCCGTAGATCACCAGCACGGACATGGCCATGCTGACCAGTGACCAGAGAGGGAAGGCGGAGAGGAAGGCCAACTGGCCGATCATGCTCGCTGAGGCCAGGACGACGCCGGTGATCGGCGCCCCGCGCACCCCCAGGAACACCCCCAGGCTGGTCAGCATCTGCACACAGCCGAAGAGGACCCAGATCCAGCCCCACAGGGCGAAGCCGAAGACCAGCAGCCGGGTGCCGTGGTCGGGGGTCGTGGCGTAGTAGCCGTGGTCGAGCAGGGCGACGAGCCCGTTGATCACGCCGAACAGGCCCCCCAGCATCAGGATGATCCCGGCGAACGTCACCCACTGGGTCCGGTCGGCCGCGGGGACGGCGCGGGAACCCGAGTGCGCGGAGTTCGGCTGCATGACCCCCATCCCAACGAGCGGCGCGATGCGCTGCAACAGCTGATGAGCCATTGGGACCAGCGCCGGAGCCCGTCGTCTCCACCGGCGGTGGCTGCGTCGTGTCCCGTGGATGAGCCCGGCGGTGACGGAACTCGACAGCTCGGCTGGCGTGACGTCAACTCCGCCGGGCGGCCCGGAGGCGCCAGGGGGTCGGCCGGTTCACCGGGGCCGGGGGCGGAAGCGGGAGGCGAAGCGGCGCTGCCAGGGAGTCTCCACGGCGCGGGGTGCGTAGTGCTCCCGGACCCAGGGGACCGCCTGGTGGCCCGGTACGCCGTCCAGCACGGCGAGGCAGGCCAGTGCGGTGCCGGTGCGTCCCCGGCCGCCGGCGCAGGCGATCTCGACGCGTTCGTGCTCGGCGCGCGTCCAGGCCTCGCGCAGCGCGTGCTCCAGGGCCGTGCGGTCCGACGGCAGCCAGAAGTCCGGCCAGCGGAGCCAGCGGGACTCCCAGGTGACGGGAGGCGGCTCATGGCCCAGCAGATACAGCCCGAAGGCGGGTACATCGCCGGCCGGAAGGGGGCGTCTGAGCCCTCGTCCGCGGACGAGCCTGCCGGAGGGCAGCCGGAGCACCCCTGTCGCCGCGGGATCCCAGGTGGTGATCACGGGGGCAGCGTAGCCCGGCCGCGCGGCCGG
>NZ_LIQR01000080.1 GCF_001418575.1 Peterkaempfera griseoplana | reverse complement strand
ACCGGGCTGACGGTCAAGACCATCCGGTTCTACTCCGACCGCGGGATCGTGACGCCGATCCGTCGCAGCCCGGCAGGCTACCGCCTCTACGGCGCCGAGGCCGCCGCCCGTCTGGAACTGGTACGGACCCTGCGCGACCTGGGCCTGGACCTGGCCACGATCCGGAAGGTCGTGGACCGGGAACTCTCGCTCCCCGAGGTCGCGGCGGCACACGCCGACGCCCTGGCGGTGCAGATCCGCACGCTGCGCCTGAGACGGGCGGTGCTGGCTGCGGTGGCCGATCGCGGGGCGACTTCCGAGGAGATGGATCTGATGCACAAGCTGGCCAAGCTCTCAGGTGAGGAACGCCGCACCCTGATCGGCGACTTCCTCGACGCCGTCCTCGGCGGTTCCGCCGCCGACCCAGTGTTCGCCGGGATCAGACGCTCGATGACCCCCGAACTGCCCGACAACCCCGGCACCGAGCAGCTGCAGGCCTGGGTGGAACTGGCCGAACTCTCCCAGGACCCGGGCTTTCGAGCCGCTCTGGGGAGGACGGTCCAGCAGCACACGTACGGCCTCGCCGAGGGCGGGCCGTCCGGGCCGCCCCGCCCCGACCCCGTCGCCGTCGTCCGCGACCGGGTCGCGCCCGCCCTGGCCGCGGGCATCGAGCCGGTCTCCGCCCGGGCCGAGCCGACCGTAGCGGAGCTGACGGCCCGCTGTGCGGACGCGGTCGGCAGCCCCGACGACCCGGACTTCCGCCGCCGGTTGGTCGCCCGGCTGGAGAGTGCAAACGACCCCCGGCGGCAGCGCTATCTCGAACTGCTGGCAGTGGTCAACGGCTGGACGCCACCGGACGATCCCGCGCCTGCGATCGACTGGACCCTTCGGGCGCTGCGTGCCCGGCTCCCGGAGGACCGGCAGTGAACCCGGCCGACCGCCCGCCGCCGCCGTGCTGGGAACGGCAGTTGGCGGGCGCTAAGCGGCTTGCTGGGTTCGGCGGTAGTCACGTGGTGAGATCCCGTACGCGGAGCGGAACAGGCGGGTGAAGTGCTCCGGGTGCGCGAAGCCCCATCGGTTGGCGATCGCGTAGATGGGACAGCTGCTGGAGGCAGGGTCGGCGAGGTCACGGCGGCAGCGCTCCAGCCTGCTCTGCTGGATCAGGCTGGAGACCGTGGTGC
Organism: Peterkaempfera griseoplana; assembly: GCF_001418575.1. GTDB lineage: Bacteria > Actinomycetota > Actinomycetes > Streptomycetales > Streptomycetaceae > Peterkaempfera > Peterkaempfera griseoplana. Next base: position 10,634 of record NZ_LIQR01000080.1, on the reverse strand, counting down.
CCTGCCGTTGGAAGAGCAGGTGGAGGTAGCGCACGGATATGTGGTGGGCGGCGGCGATCGCCGGAGGCCCCAGGTCCGGGTCTGCGAGGTGCTGGTCGATGAAGGCACGGATGCGGGTGACCAGGACGCTCTGCCTGGTCTCCGGTGACAGGGCGTCCACTGCCTCGCCCAGGTCCGCGAGGAAGGCGGCGGCCAGCTCCAGTGCGGCACCGCCCAGGTGCACGGCTTCCGACGGTCGTAGTTGTGGGCCGCGGGCGACCGTCTCCGTGAGCAGCCGGGCCAGCAGGGCGCCGACGCCCTGGTGGGCCGGCAGCCGGGAGCCGATGAAGCGGACGGCCTGACGCTCCGAGAGGGGCATTGCCGTACGGGGAACCTGCAGGACGAGGTGGCTGACCGTGCCATGGGCGGCCGCGGCGTGCGCCGCATAGGGGTGCCAGGTGCCGAACAGTTGCATGTCCCCGGCGGCTGCGGTTCCCTGGCGGCGCCGGTGTTCCAGGGTGACGGTGCCGCGCAGGACGAGGGAGAGCTGGTACAGGTCAGGGTCGGAGCGGCGGACATGGACCGGCAACCGGTGACCGGACATGGGGGTGTAGTGCATCTCCGTGACCTGGACCGGCCCCAGGGCGAGCTGCCGTATGCCACCCCGGAACTCCTCCGGGTGCGCAGTGGACAGGCTCAGCGGAAGGAGGCCCCGTCCGCTCACCTCACACCACTGCTCGAACCGGCTGTCCGGCGGAAAACTGTCGCTGTTGAACACATCCTGGATCAACCCGGATCCTTTCCACGGCGCATCATGATCGCGAAAGGCCGCTGAGGAGTCGAGCGCAGGTCACCTGCTGAGACTCCCCGCGCGGACCGGCCGGCACAGCCCTCCGATCCGGGGCGATGCCGGGCTCCGGGCGCCGCTGCTTCGAGCCCACCGGACGTGTCCTGATGTGACCCCGCTCGGATCTGGTTGTCCGTACGCGACCGGACCTGTACGTGTTTCTGCGGACGCATCCACGCGAGGGCGGGAGCAGGGCTTCAGCAGGTGCGACGACGCCCCCGGTCGCTGCTGCGGCACGCCTTCGGCATTGCGCTGTGAGTCAAGATCCAAGCACCTGGGGTCCTGGTGCCCAGGTGGACGCGCGACGAGACTCGTGGTGCAGCGGCCCGGCACCCACGTAGCCCGTGGTGCCGGTATGGGGGGAGCCGCTGACCAAGCAGGACAGCGAGGCCCGGGTCCGGAAAGGGCTCGGGCAGTCGCCCTACGGGAGCTGATACGAGTACACGCGCCGCTGGACCGGCGCGGCTCCCCTCGAAGGAAAGGACTCGGTGAGGAAGAAGATCGCTGCTCCGGCCGCCGTTGCTGTCACGGCAGGCGACCTCGGCCTGGCCACGGGGGGAACCGGCGCGGCCGCTGCGCCCACGCCGGCTGCGGCCACCTGAGCCGCACCGTCCGACACGGCGGCGCCATCAGGACACCGGCGGGGAACTTGCCGAGGAGCGCCCGGTCGCGCGCGCTGACGCCCTGTGCACGCCCGGTGTCCGTGGCGGTCCGTCAGGTTCCACCCGTCCCGCCCCGGCGCGGGCTGCTTTCGTCCGGTGGGTGCGGCGCGGCGGCGGTCGCGCCGCACCCACCGGATCAAGGTCCCAGGCCCGGGAGCAGGTACCCGTGGCGCGCACCGTCTCTCAGTCCTCCGCGTCAGCGAACTCCTCCGCGAGCGCGCGGTGCCTCTCCGCAGCCTGCCTCGCCCGGGCAGGTCCGACCGCCGATCCCGGCATGCCACCCAGGCGTTCGACCCACTCCGGATGCGGCGGGGCCCCGAGAGCTTCGCGGTCAGTGCTGCGGGGCCTTGCGGCCGAGGGCGAGGGCGGCGGCGTGCAGGGCTAGGACCAAGCCGGACAGCAAGGCGAAGTGGACGGCCCAGGCGCCGGCCATGGTGGGGCCGCCCCAGGACGTCTTGGTGTCCGGCTGGGCCAGAGGGAAGCAGACTCCCCGCACCAGGAAGTCGAACCAGAGCACGACGGCGGCCAGGGACATCACGAACCCCAACAGCATGCGAATCACACCGGATTGGCGCACGTTCAGCAGGCCTACCGGGGCGAGCAGCAAGCGGCGCACGATTCCACCCGTCATTCGTTCTTCTCCCGTCCTTCGCGTCGTCTCGGCAACGTGACCATCCTGCTCAGCCACCGCAGGACCGGGTACCGGGTGCACCCCCCACTTACCCCTGAACCGCCCCGGAAGGGTTATCAGGAACGGCCCCGCTCCGGGTGCCCCGGCCCCTGGTCGTCAAGGCGAGCACTCAGGCGATACGTGAAGGCGCCGGTGACCAGGACGGCGGCGGGTTCTCCTCGTCGTGGTCGATCAGGAGTGGCCAGCGGTCATGCCACCACCGTCCCTGCTCGGACCACCGGCTCACCTGCGCATTCGGCGCATTGGTCGGTCCCGTCGCGGCCCGGTAGCGGGCATCCAACTCCTCGAGCCGCTTCTGGCAGGGCGTTCGCATGGCCGCGGTGAGGATCGGCATGGCGTGGTGGAGCCAGTCACAGCAGGCCAGGTCACTGTGGTACTCCCAGACCCAGGTCGTGTCGAAGCCCTCCTCGACGCCCACCACCAAGTTCTCCCAGGACTTGATCCTGCGGTAGAGACTCGGAGCTCCGCCGAACAGCTCAGCCGGAAGCTGCTGGGCGCGATCGGCGGACGCGTAGTCCTCAGCAGTGAGTAGCGAAGCTTCCACGCCGCACGGCGTTCCAGAGGCAGCCCTGCACGTCACCCGCCAAGTGCCAGGCGAACAGCCGCTACTGGTGAAGATGATCTGCATACCGCGGCACGTCAGAGGCCGACACCGATGGCTCCGACCGACTTCTGGTCAGGCGTGATGAAAGCCCGAGGCCAAGGGCGGTGCCGCCTCGACCGGTTCCTCCAACCGCTGACGCACCGTGACGCCGTGACCCTCACTCGATCCCCAGCGGCCCGATGCCGAGGTCCTCGCGCATGACGCGGCGCAGCGCGGCCATGGCCTTGCGTCGCTGCGCTATCAGGGGTGCCTCCTCGGCGGCACCGACAGCCATCCCCCGGGCGTAGGAGTCGCGGATCAGACGCAGGCTGCGGAACGCCTCGTTCCCCGCCGCCACGACCTGTGGCGGGCCCACCAGCCAGAGACGTTCACTCGCGGTGTAGAGACCCGTGCCGCGGACGGCCTCCCGTACCGCCGCATCACGTGCCGACCCGGACATGTGGTCACCCAGGGCCACGGCCCGGATCTCCTCGCCCGCGGCCTTGAGCGCGGAGACATAGAGGGTGTACACCTCGCGCCGTACTTCCAGCGCGTGACGCACCTCCTCGCGCCGCCACCTGTTGCGATCGGCGAGCAGGGTGGCGGCGATGCCGATGACGGCACCGGAGAGGGTGGAGAGCAGGGGCATCCAGTCCATGGGCGGCAGCTTTCCCCAACCGGCGCACCGGCACCCGTGTTCGGTGCCTCCGCGGAGCGGCCGCCGGTGGCCCGGGGGCACGCTGCGACGCCGGAGACGGACGGCCGCTGTGCCAGAAAATGGAGTTGAGTGTCCGTCACCATGGCGGTCGACCTGGCGGGGGACGGCCGAGCCGGGCCTCGCCGGAGGTGGGTGCGGCTGTTTGAATGCGCCCATGAGCTTCTTCGTACGCGCGCGTTTCGCCGTCCGTGACCGCCGGAACGCGGAGTTCGAGCACCTGGTGCGCGCGCACTCCGCGCGCAGGCGGAGGACGAGCCCGGCACCCTCACCTACCGGTGCTTCCCCGCCGGGCCGGGCAGCTATCTGGTCCTGGAGGAGTACACCGACCCGGCTGCGGCCACCGCGCACAACGAACGTGCGGCCGAGCTGCTGCACCGCGTGGGGCAGTGCGCGGAGATGCTGGAGGCCGAGATCTACGGCGACATCGGCCCCGGGATCCGTGAATGGGCCAGGGCGCATCCCGGGGTGACGACCTACGCCGATCTGCCTGAGCCCGGCGCCCGGGACTGATCAGGGCCGGTGCGCCCCCCCGGTGGTGGCCGTCCCCTGCCGGCCGCCCGCATCCGTCCGCCGGTTCTCCGGCGCCTCGTCGCAGTACGCGCGCAGTGCCTCCGCGGTCGCCCCGTCCACCGGCAGGAACGCCTCCAGCTTCAGCTCGGCGAGCGTGACGTCCACGGCGGTGGCGAAGGTGGTCACGGTCGTCATCAGGTGCAGCTCCCCGAGGGAGCTGCGCAGCCGCAGCGGTACCGCGAAGCCCAGATGGCCGGCCGAGGGCTGCGGGTCCGGGACATACGGCAGAAGCTCGGCGCGCAGCTCGGCGAGGTGGCCGATGCGCTCCAGGATGTGCCAGGCCCAGGGGGCGAAGTTGAGGATCCGGGGGGCGATGCCGCGGGGGTGGAGCGCGAGCCGGTAGGCGTTGGCGCCCGGGCGGGCCAGCTCCTCGGCTGCGCCCTCGCTGATGATGCCGAACGCCCGGTTGCGGGCGACCATGCCGCCGTTCCGGTCCACGACCAGCGCGGGGTAGGGGAGATGGCCGGTGAGGATGTGGTCGATCGCGGTGCGCACCGGGGCCAGGGCGGGATCGTCCAGGGAGGTCTCCGGGTACACCGGTGCGTAGCCGGCCGACAGCAGCAGCTCGTTGCGCTCCCGCAGCGGCAGCTGCAGGGACTCGGCCAGGCGTACGACCATGCTGCGGCCGGGCGCGGAACGCCCCGACTCCATGAAGCTCACATGGCGCTGGGTGGTGCCGGCGCGCAGCGCGAGGTCGAGCTGGCTGAGACGGCGTCCGGTACGGCGTTCTCGGAGCGCATGCGGGAAGTCCACCACCCTGTTGTAGCCGTGCCGGGAGGGCGTGGCCATTCCCTCCGGGGAATTGTGGGCGGTACCTGCCGGCGGGCAGCCTCACCGGCATGGACATCGGTGTGCTTCTTCCGACCGGCAGGGCGCAGTGGGGAGCGGGTGACGAGCCCCGGGAGCTGCCCGCCTTCGCGGTGCGGGCCGAACAGCTCGGCTTCTCCTCGCTCTTTGTGAACGACTCCCTGATCAGCCCGCGCATCGAGGCGTTGACGATGCTCGCCGCGCTGGCCCCGACGACCGAGCGGGTGACCCTCGGCACCGCCGCACTGCTGCCCTTCCTGCGGCGCCCCGTGCAGGCGGCCCAGACGCTGGCCTCGATCGACCTGCTGTCGGGCGGCCGGCTGGTGGTCGCGGTCGGCGCGGGCTTCCCCGGACGCTTCGGACAACCCTTGTACACGCTCTCCGAGGTGCCCTGGGAGCGGCGCTTCACCCGCCTGGACGAGACCGTGCGACTGTGGCGGGCCCTGTGGGACGGAGCCTCGGACTTCCACGGGGAGCTGCTGCACTTCGACCGGCTTCCGCCCGCCACAACGCCCTTCCGGCCGGGCGGCCCGCCCGTCTGGCTGGGCGGGGCGACGCCCGCGGCGCTGGCCCGCACCGGGCGGATCTACGACGGCTGGCTGCCGTACCCGCCCCGACCCGCCGACTACGCGACCGGTCTGACGTCGGTACGGAAGGCCGCGGCCGAGGCCGGACGCCCCGAGGGGGCCGTCACCCCGGCGCTGTTCGTGTCGGTACGCGTCGACCGCAGCGTCGAGGCCGGCCGGCGCGCCCTCGGCGACTGGGCGCAGGCCAACTACGGCATGCCGTTGGCCGAACTGGAGAAGATCCAGGCGGTGGTCACCGGTACGCCGGAGCAGGTCGCCGACGGCCTCGCCCGCTACGTCGACGCCGGGGCGCGCCATCTCGTCGTCCGCCTGGGCGCCCTCGACCTGCGAGGGCAGCGCGAGCAACTGGAACGGGTGGCCGCACTGCTCCCGCGGCTCAGCGGCGTCTGAGGGCCGGGGCCGCCTGCGGCGGGAGGGATCGGCGGGCGTTCAGGGGAGGGCGTGGACCGCGGCCTGGACGGCGCGGGGCTGCCCCAGCAGGTCGGTGCTGTCCGCCCACTGGTCCACGCCCCCCACCAGCGGCAGCCCGGCCAGTTCCGGGTCGGTCACGGTCCGCGCGAGGGCCTGGGCGAAGCGCTCGGCGTGCAGGACCAGGAAGGGGCGCGCGTGGTAGGGACGGCGCCCGGGGTCCAGCGGGGGGATCAGCCCGGAGGCGTTCTGCAGCGCGGCGACGGCCTCGTAGGCGGTGCACAGGTGCGCCTCCCGCTCGGGGTGGCCGGTCGCCGTCAGCGCGCCGCGCAGGGCCGGGGTGAGCCGTTCCGCGGCCGGCAGCCGGCTGAACGCCGTGCCGAGCCACTTGCCGTAGGGCGCATAGCGTCGCTCCAGCAGCAGGCACAGGCGCATCAGGTCCCGGACCAGCCGGGCGGCCACCACGGCCGAGCCCAGGTCGTCACCGACCTCCGCGCAGCGCCCCACGAACGCCTCCTCCTGGGAGATGCGCTGCCACTGGCACGCCAGGAGGTACCGCCAGACCTGCTCCGGGTACCACTGGAGCCGCTGCCGTACGGCGGTGAGGGTGCCGAGTCCGTCGTGGTACACCGCACCGCCGGTGACCTCGGCGAGCCGTTGCTGGGGCATCGCCAGCCAGGCTCGGCTGCTCGGCGTCGCGTCGGCCGCGGGCAACCCGAGCTGCCCGGCCAGCCATCGGTCCAGGTCGAGGATCGCCACCCGGTGGTTGACCGGACCGTCGGACCGCTCCATCAGCCCGACCGGGTCCAGCGGGTCGCCGCTCTCCCGGAAGTGGGTGGGCCAGCCCCGGATCTCCTTGGGCAGTCGCTCCGCGAGGAGACCGTGGAGGTCCGAGCCGTGCCGGGCGTGGTCCGAGGCCGTCAGGAAGACCTCCAGCCGGGGGCCCCACTCGTGGTCCGCGGACCGCGGTGTGTCGAAGCCCAGGACCTCCGAGCCGCTGCCGACCCGGGCGGCGGCATGGCGCAGGCCCGGGAGGGCCTCCTCGAGGATCGGCCGCACGGCCTCCTCGTACAGGATCCTGGACAGTTCCAGACCGGGCAGGAACGCGGCTCCGGAGATCGTCATGGGGCAACTGTGCAGGACGCCCTCCTGCCGGACCAGCGATTATCCGCCCGCGCCCGGGTGGGAACGGCGGCGTGGCGACGGCGCCCGGACCGCCGCGGACGGTCCGGGGTCGCGGTGCGGGTCAGGCCCGGCGGTCGTGGTCGGCGAGGACCTCGGTGATCACGTGGTGGTTGGTGGCGGCCCGCTGCGGGTCGGTGTCGATGCACTCGCTCAGTACCAGCAGGGACTTCCACAGCGCCCACCCGCGGGCCCGCGCCCAGGTGGCGTCGTCCTGGCAGACCGCTTTCCGGAAGGACTCCCGGCTGTCGCCGGAGAACAGCGTCCAGGCGATCACCAGGTCGCAGGCCGGGTCGCCCACGCCCGAGGTGCCGAAGTCGATGACGGCTGTCAGCTCCCCGTCCCGGACCAGCAGGTTGCCCGAGGCGATGTCGCCGTGGAACCACACGGGGGCGTCCCGCCGTTCCGTCGCGAGCGCCGCGTCCCAGACGGCGGCGGCCCGACCGGTGTCGACCCGGCCGCGGAGCGCGGCCAGGCAGCGGCGGGTCTCGTCGTCGTAGTGTGCGGGCGAGGCGCCCCGGTACCAGCTGTGCGCCCCGGCCGCGGGTCCGCCGGTGGCGTCGCAGCGCTGCAGGGCCACGAGGAACTCGGCCACCTGGACGGCGAACCGCGGCATGTCGTCGATCCGCCCGCGGTCGGCGGTCTCGCCGGGGAGCCAGCCGCGCACCGACCACGGGTGGGGGTACCCCTCACCGGGGACGCCCTTGGCGAGGACGGGTGGAACGGCGACCGGCAGTGAGGGCGCGAGCCTGGGCAGCCAGTGGTTTTCCTTGTCGACGGCGGCGACATAGCCGGGGGCCGTGGGGAGGCGGACGGTCATCCGGTCGCCCAGGCGATATGTCCTGTTGTCCCAGCCGTCCACCTCCACGGGGGTCACCGGCAGGCCGTCCCACCGCGGGAACTGAGCGGCGATCAGGCGCCGCACGAGGGCGGCGTCGATGCCGGCGCGGCCGTCGGGCGGGGTGTGGGCCATGGGGCGATCATCCCGGGGTCCGCCGGGCCGGGCAAAGGATTATCAGGCGGCGTACCGCGAGGGGCCCTCGGTGGACCGAGGCCCGCCGACCGGCGCCGCCTGTGTCCGCAGGCGCCCCGGTGCCGGGCCCTTCGAGCCCGGGCTCGGAACCACGGCCTGGTCCCGGGCGCGGGCGACTCCGAGGTGTCAGGTTTCCTTGACAACGATCGCGCTGTCAGGAGATCCTGACGGCATGGGTGATGAGCAGACACCGGCCGCCCGACTGGCGGCGCAGGTCACCAACAAGGACCCCGCCGTCGGACTGCAGGCGGTCGTCGCGCTGCGGCGCCTCCTGGAGGAACTGGAGCGTCTGCACGTGGACAACGCCCGCGAACAGGGCTGGACATGGCAGAGCATCGCGGCGGCTCTGCGGGTCAGCAGGCAGTCCGTGCACGAGAAGCACGCAAGCAGACGCAAAGCGATGGGCAAGGAGGACTGACGTGTTCGACCGATTCACCGAGCTCGCCAAGCGCGCCGTGGTGGCCTCCCAGGATGTGGCGATCTCACTGGGCCATGACTTCATCGGCACCGAGCACATGCTCATCGGTCTGGTCCAGACCGCGGGCACGGCAGGCGAAGTGCTCCGCCGGCACGGGGTGGAGCTGTCGCAGGCCCGGGAGCAGTCCGTCCGGCTGCTGCAGGAGGCCGGGGTGACCGCGACCGGCGCGCTGGCCGCCAAGGACGCCCTCGCCTCCATCGGCATCGACGTCGCCGAGATCCAGCGGCGGGCCGACGACACCTTCGGCCCCGGGGCCTTCCACTTCCCGCGGCCCGCCTACACGCCGGAGGCCAAGAAGGCGCTGGAGCTGACCGTACGGGAGGCGGCCGACCTGGGGAGCGAACCCATCGACACCGAACACATGCTGCTCGGTCTGCTGGCGGCGGGCGAGGGCATTGCCCTGCAGGTACTGGCAGCGCTCGGCGTCGACACCGCGGCGCTGCGCCGGGACGTACTGGACCAGGTGGCCCGGCAGTCCTCCGCGGAGCCGCAGACCTGAGCGGGGCCGCATCCGGCGCCGCCCCCGCATTCCCGCCGCCCCGCTCGGCCGAACCCACCGGCCGGGCGGGCGGAGCGGCGGGGCCGTCCCGGGGCGGCGGACGACGCTGCCATCATGACGCCATGGTCATACTTTCGGCTGTCGCCTCGTTCGCCGCCGTCGCGGGTCTGCTCACCGTCATCCCCGGCCTCGACACGGCCCTGGTGCTGCGCAGTGCCGCCACCCGCGGGCGCGCGCACGCCTTCGCCACCGCCCTGGGCATCGGCACCGGGGCTCTGACCTGGGGGGCAGCCGCAGCCGGCGGTGCCACCGCGCTGCTGACGGTCTCCCAGGAGGCGTACACCGCGCTGCGCATCGCCGGTGCGGGCTATCTGCTGTGGATGGGCATCGGGATGCTGCGCGCCCTGCGCCGGGAGCCGGCCGTCCCTGAGGTGCGCGCCGAGCCGCGCGCGGCGCGGTTGTCCGGCTCGTACCGGAGGGGCCTCACCACCAATCTGCTCAACCCGAAGATCGGTGTCTTCTACACCGCGATGCTGCCGCAGTTCATCCCCGCGCACACCCCGCACCTCGCCATGGGACTGCTGCTGGCCCTGGTCCATGACGTCGAGGGCATGGTCTGGTTCGCCCTCCTGATCCTCGGCACCGAGCGCCTGGGCGCGCTGCTGCGGCGCCTGCGGCTGAAGCGGCGCACCGTGCAGCGCTCCCTGGACGCCGTCACGGGAACGGTGCTGATCGGCTTCGGCCTTGACCTGGCGCTCTCCGAGCACTGAGCCGACGGGAGGCCGACCCGCTCCGGTGTCCCGCCGGGCTGATGCCCCGTCCGCCCGGCTGCCGAGACCGACAAGGGCCGCGAGGTGCCCATCGCACGGCCCTCCGCAGCGGAGGGCTTCCCGTGTGGGTACGGGGGTACGCTCGCCCCACCCGGAGGACCCGGCGGGAGGAGCGTGCGGTGAACGACGAGGAGCGGAGCGCCCCCACTCGTCAGCCCGGAGCGCCCGCCGGGGCCGCACCGGCCGGACCCGGGAACGACGCGGCCCCGGCCGGCCAGGGGACCGTGGTGCTGTCACGGGTTCAGGACGGTTACCGGGATGCGCTGCGCCGCTACACGGTGCTGGTCGACGACGCCACGGTGGGCACCATCCGCCGGGGGCGGACGCTGCGCCTCGCCCTGCCCGCGGGACCCCATCGGCTGCAGCTGAAGGTCGACTGGTGCGCCAGCAGGCCCCTCACCGCCGTGGTCGAACCGGGCGGGACGGTCTCCTTCGTCTGTTCACCGGGCGGTGACGCATCCGAAGGGCTGGGCGCCGTCGGCGCGGGCAGAGACGACTACATCACCCTGCAGCAGACGCCGGAGCCGGTCGTCGTCACCAGGACCTCCCCGGACCGCAGGACACGCTTCCTGCTGGGTGCGGCCTTCGGCTTCTTCGCCGGTGCCCTCACCCTCGTCGCGGCCCTGGTCTGGCACTTCACCGGTGCGGCCCCCAGGGCGGACGAGGCCGTCGCCGGTACGGGCCTGGTCGTCACCCTGGGGTCCATGACCGCCTTCCGGTTCGGCCGGCGCCGCGACCCCGCGCGGCGGCGTCGCAACTG
>NZ_LIQR01000008.1 GCF_001418575.1 Peterkaempfera griseoplana | reverse complement strand
GTATCCGTCAGCCACCGCCCCGTCCCCTGTCGCGCAGTCCCCCACCGCGCTGCACGCCCCGGCCGCGCTGCGCCGCCGCCCGGTGGGCGCGCCGTCCGCCCCGGTGCACACCGGGCATCCCCTCGACACCCGCTCCCCCATGGTCCCCCGGCGTTCCGTGACACCGGTGGGCACGGCCCTGCTGCCCCGTCCGGCGGGCGACCCCGCGCTGCGCGGCCGGCTGCCCCAGCCGGCCCCAGGGCGGCCGGACACCGCCGCCCTGCAGTCCCCGCTGGTGCGGGCGGCGATGGCCCATGTGACGCGGATATGTCCCTCGTTCACCCCGCGCCAGCTGATCCGCGAGGACAGCCGTCACGTCCTGGTGGCGGGCACCGTCGGCCGCACCCCGGTGGTGGCCAAGTGCCTGACGCCGACCGTACGGCGCGGCCCCGAGGAGCTGCGCTGGGTGGAGAGCTTCCGCCATGAGGTGGCCTGCTACCGGGCCTTCGTACGGCTGCGGCCCCCGGTACGGCTGCCCAAGCTCGTGGCGGCCGACCCGGACCGCTGTGTGCTGCTGCTGGAGCGGGTGCCGGGCCGTCCGGCCGCCCGGGAGCGGCACCCCGGGGACGCCCCCACGCCGGGCGAGGTGCGTGCGGTGCTGGGGTCGGTCCGGGCGCTCAACCTGTGGCGGCCGCAGTCCGGCTTCCACGCCCCGCTGGACTACCCCACCGAGATCGCCCGCTACCACGCCCTGGGCCTGCTGACCGACCGGGACACCGGTGACCTCCAACAGCTGCTGCACGGCCTGGCCCACACCCCGGCGCAGTTCTGCCACGGCGACGCGCTGCTCTCCAATGTGCTGCTGGCCCCCTCCGGGCCGGTGCTGGTCGACTGGGAGCGGGCCGGCTGGTACCTGCCCGGCTACGACCTCGCGGTGCTCTGGAGCGTGCTCTCCGGCGACACTGCCGCACGTCGGCAGATCAGCCAGCTGGCGCAGGCGTCCGGGACGGTGCCCCGGGACGCGTTCCTGGTGAACCTGATCCTGGTGCTGATGCGGGAGCTGCGCAGGTACGACGTGCCCGGCGCCGGTGAGGAGCAGCGCATCCTGATCCGGCGGCTGCACGACGACGCGGCCCTGGCGCGCCGTGCGGTGCGGGCCGCGGTGGGCACCCGCTGAGCCCCGGCGCCGGCCGGGCTCAGCGGGACGCCGCCCGGGCCAGGGCGGCGCTTCCGGCCCCGGTGAGCACCGCGTCCTCCTGGGGGCAGTGGGTCCGTCCGCACAGGATGTCCCGGTGGTGCCGCTCCAGGGGGTTGGCGCGGCTGAGCCCCTGGTCGCCGGCCAGGGCCAGGGCCTGCTCCACGGAGGAGACCGCGGCGCGTACGGCGAGCAGCCCGGCGGGGCCGGTACGGGGGACGGCTGCCGGATCGCCCTGGTCGATCCGCTGGGCGAGGGCGGTGAGCAGGTCCTCGGCGCAGGCCAGCCGGATCTCGATCTCACCGAGGGCGGCGCGGGGGGCCGGTGCCCGGGAGGTGTCCCGGCGGTGCAGGAAGCCCACCAGCCAGTCGCGGGCGGCACGGGCGGCGCCCAGCTGCACGGCGGGCAGGGCCAGGTTCCGCCAGGCCGCCGCGAGCGCCTCGGGACCCTGTGCCTCGGGGCCGTCCTGGCCGGCTCCGGGACGGATGCCCGGGTCGCGCAGGCCGACGGCGGCCCGTTCGGGTACCAGCACGTCGTTCAGCAGCACATCGTGCCCGGCGCTGGCCCGCAGCCCCAGATGGTCCCAGGTGGGGTCGATCTCGATCCCGGGGGCGTCGCCGCGCACCAGGAAGGTCCCGACCCGGGGCACGGGCTCGTCGGTCCGGGCCGGGACCGCCATCCAGGAGAGCGCCTCGGCGCCGGTGCAGCGGGTCTTGCGGCCGTGCAGCAGCCAGCCGCCGGGGGTGCGGCGGGCCACGGTGGCGGGGATCTCCGAGGGGCCGGCGGTGTCGTCCGCGGGCTCCGACCGCAGGGTGGCGGCCAGGGCCGGCCCGCGGCGGGACTCCTCCAGCAGCGCCCGGTAGAGGGGCTCCGGCCAGAAGCCGTGGTGGGACTGGGCGGCGTGGTGGAGCAGCGTACCGGCGGCGACCAGCGCCACCGACGCGTCGCCCCGGCCGAGTTCGCCGAGCACCCGGACGGTGTCGGCGAGGCCGGCCGCCGTCCCGCCGTAGCGGGCGCCGACGGTGAGGGTGAGCAGCCCGGCCTCATGGACGGCCTCGATGCCCTGGTAGGGGAAGGTGCCCTCGCGGTCCAGCTCGTCCGCGCGGGCGGCCAGCAGGTCGACCACGCGGGGCAGCGCGGCCATGGCGGCGGCGACGGTGGTGGGGCCGCTGTGCTGAAGGGTCGTCATATGCGGTTCTCCGGAACGGTGGCGGCGCTGCGCGCGGCAGCGGGCGGGGGCGCGGTGCACCGGACACCGAGCGGCGACGGCGGGGCGGCGCAGCCGGGGCGGGACGGCGCGAGGGCGCGGAGGGTTCGGCGGAGGTGTCAGGCCGTACGGCGCGCGGCGGCGAGGGGCGCCGCCGCGCGGTCGCGCACGGCGCCGCTACAGACTGCGCTGGCGGTCCGCCGGAGGTCGACATGGCTGCGACGGGTCAGCAGCGGACGGCACGGCATGGAGGGAATCTACGAACCGGGCTTCGGCGGCGTCAACCGCGGTCCGACGGCCGGGCCGCGCCGGCGACGGTCCCGGCCCGCCGCCCGGCGGGGCGTGGGGGCGCTCAGCCCTGCTGGAACATGTCGGCCGGCAGCGGCTTGAGCAGCTGGTAGAGGTCGTCCGAGATCGGCCGGTCCCAGGAGGCGATGGTGACCTGGACGCCGTCGCTGCGGCCGAACTGGGCGCAGGTCACCCTCTCCTCGCTGACCTTGACCTTCTTGACGATCAGCAGGTCGTCGCCGAGCAGCACCGGGAAGTCCTCGGTGGAGACGACGCTCACCGGCTCGTCGTTCTCCAGGGCGGCGAGCAGCTGCCGGACCTCGAAGGGAACGCCGTCCTCCGGCTCCCTGGCCGGGGAACCCTCCGGCAGGTTGCCGATCAGCATCGCGGGGCCGCGGCCGCCGAAGAGGTCGTAGCGCAGGAAGATCCCCTGGCAGGTCCCGTCGGCACCGGCCAGGATGGCGGCTCCGAAGTGGCCGGGCCAGTCCCCGGGGTCCATCGCGAGCACATCGAAGTCAGGGCCCGCGGGGGTGCCGGAGCGGCGGCGGAGAAACGGCATGGGGACATCGTACGGGGCGGTCGGCGCAGGCCGCGCAGCCGTCCGCCCCACGTCGGGCGTGGCCGGGCGGCGGCCCCGGCCGCCGTCACCGCCCGCCGGGCGTCCCCGGGCGGGCGCACGGCAGGCCGCCCGCCGGGCGCAGCGCGGGACGGGGCGGCCTGCCGTGTACGCCGTGCGGCGGTCAGGTGAGGTCGAACTCGCCGTCCCGTGCGCCGAGCACGAAGGCCCGCCACTCGCCGGGGGTGAAGATCAGCGCCGGGCCGTCCGGCTGCCGGCCGTCGCGCATCGCGATATAGCCCTCCACAAAGGCGATCTGCACATCGCCGACCCCCTGGCTGCTGGAGAGCCACTGCGCTTCGCTGAGGTCGATCTGCGGCTTCCGTCCGTCTGCGAGGACCTCGGGTCCGCCGAGGTCCACACTGGTGCTTTCGCCTGACACTCCTGCACTCCTCCCGCCGTCGTCCGGGAGCCAGCGTAGCCAGCGGGGCACGTCGCCAGCAGCCGTTTGCCCCGGTTGCACACTCGCCGGGGCGCGGACACGCCGGGAGCCGGGCCGCTCCGGGTCGTTCCGCAGCGGGCTCGGGTTTGCGACAGTGGCAGCAGCGGTCGCGGTGGTCCCGCGGACCGGCCGGCTGCACTCGGCGGAACGGGAGGAAGCGGCGATGAAGAAGCTGGTCAACGCCCCCGATCGGGTGGTCCCCGACGCGCTGCGCGGTCTGGCCGTCGCCCATCCGGAGCTGGCCGTGGACCTGGAGGCCCGGATCGTGGTGCGCCGCGACGCCCCCAGGGCCGGCAAGGTCGGCCTGGTCTCGGGCGGCGGCAGCGGGCACGAGCCGCTGCACACCGGGTTCGTCGGCTTCGGGATGCTGGACGCGGCCTGCCCCGGTGAGGTCTTCACCTCCCCGGTGCCCGACCAGATGGCGTCCGCCACCAGGGCGGTGGACGGCGGCGCGGGCGTACTCCACATCGTGAAGAACTACACCGGTGACGTGCTCAACTTCCGGTTGGCCGCCGAACTGTGCGAGGACGCCGGGGTCGAGGTGCGGCAGGTGGTGGTGGACGACGACGTGGCGGTCACCGACAGCCTGTACACGGCCGGGCGGCGCGGCACCGGCGCCACACTCTTCGTGGAGAAGCTCGCTGGGGCGCTCGCCGAGTCCGGGGCGCCGCTGGACCAGGTCGCCGCGACGGCCCGCCGGGTCAACGAGTCGTCCCGCAGCTTCGGGGTGGCGCTCACCGCCTGCACCACCCCCGCCAAGGGCTCGCCCACCTTCGACCTGCCGGACGGCCAACTGGAGCTGGGCATCGGCATCCACGGCGAACCGGGCCGGGAGCGGCGGGCCATGATGCCGGCCGCCGAACTCGCCGAGGTCTGCCTGGACGCGGTCCTGGCCGACCTGCCCCCGGGCGGCCCGGTGCTGGTCCTGGTCAACGGCACGGGCGGCACCCCGCTGCAGGAGCTCTACGTCGTCTGCGCCGAGGTGGACCGGATCCTGCGCCGGCGCGGCGTGCCGATCGCCCGCTGCCTGGTGGGCGACTACGTCACCAGCCTGGACATGGCGGGCTGCTCGCTCACGCTGTGCCGCACCGACGACGTCCTGCTGCGGCTGTGGGACGCGCCGGTGCAGACCCCCGCGCTGCGCTGGGGCCGCTGACCCCCCACTCCCTCGACCGCAGGAGCGACAACCCGGATGCCGACCGTGACCGTCCTCGACACCGCCTTCTTCCGCCACTGGCTGGAGCTGGCCGTAGACGCCGTACACCGGGAGAGCCCCCGGCTCACCGAGCTGGACTCCCCCATCGGCGACGCCGACCACGGCGCCAACCTGGACCGGGGGTTCACCGCCGCCGCGCTCGCGGTGCGCACCGAGCCGCCGGGAACGCCGGGGGAGCTGCTGGTCACGGTGGGCCGCACCCTGGTCTCCAGCGTCGGCGGCGCCTCCGGCCCGCTGTACGGCACGGCGCTGCGCAGGGCCGGGAAGGCACTCGGCGACGCCCCCGAGGTGACCCCGCCCGAACTGGGCGAGGCCCTGGCGGCGGCCGTCAACGCCGTACGGGAGCTGGGCGGCGCCGAGCCGGGCGACAAGACCATGGTCGACGCCCTGCTGCCCGCCTCCCAGGCCTACACCGGGGCGCTGACCGACGGCGGCAGCGCCCGGGAGGCGCTGGCAGCGGCGGCGGAGGCGGCCCTGGCGGGGGCGGAGGCCACCGTTCCGCTGCTGGCCCGCAAGGGCCGCGCCAGCTATCTGGGCGAGCGCAGCATCGGCCACCAGGATCCCGGGGCCACCTCCTCGGCGCTGCTGCTGGCGTGTCTGCGGGACGCGTCGGCGCCGGGAGCACCGGGGACGGAGGCGGGGCCGCGATGAGCACCTCCGAGGGCGGCGGCGCCGAGGTGATCCCGATCAGTGAGGCCCCCTCGGCTCAGTCGGGCGCCGCCCGCCGGGTGGCCCCGCGCCCGGCCGTCGCCCCGGTGGAGCCCCCGGTCATCGCGCACCCGGCGGAGCTGGACCGGGTGGGCGTGGTGCTGGTGTCGCACAGCCGGGAGGTCGCCTCGGCGACCGCCGCGCTGGCCATCGGCCTGGTGGGTTCCGGTGATCCGGCGCCGGTGGGAACCGCCGGCGGTACCGCGGACGGCCGGCTGGGCACCAGCGCCGAACTGGTGCTGGCCGCCGCCAAGCGGGTGGACCAGGGCATGGGCGTGGTGCTGCTGTCGGATCTGGGCAGTGCGGTGCTGACGGTGAAGTCGCTGCTGGCGGAGGCCGACAGCAACGGGCTGCCGTTCCCGACCCGGTTCGCCAACGCGCCCTTCGTGGAGGGGGCGATCGCCGCGGTGGTCACGGCCTCGGCGGGCGGGGACCTGGCGGCGGTGGTCGACGCCGCGGAGGACGCCTACCGGTTCCGCAAGGGCTGACCCGGCTTCCGTCCGCTTTCCGGCCCGCCGGCGGCCGGCCCGGGGCTACCATCGCCGACGGGGTGAGCCGGCCGCCCCGGGGGGACGCAGCGGGCCGGCCGCAGAGGGGGGTACGCCATGCGAGTCGTCATCACCGGCGGAGCCGGTTTCATCGGGGCCAACCTGGCCCGGACCCTGCTGGAGCGGCCGGAGGTGGAGCAGGTCAGGGTGGTCGACGACCTGTCCACGGGCCGCAAGGCCAATCTGACGGGGCTGGACGTCGCCTTCCACGAGGGCACCGTCCTCGACCCGGCGCTGCTGGACGAGGCGTTCGCCGGGGCCGACGCCGTGGTGCACCTGGCGGCCCTGCCGTCGGTGCCGCGTTCGGTGGCCGACCCGGTGGCCAGCCACCACGCCAACGCCACCGGCACCCTGGAGGTGCTCCAGGCCGCCCGCCGGGCCGGCGACCTCCATGTGGTGGCGGCGTCCTCGTCGTCGGTGTACGGCGCCAACCGGGAGCTGCCCAAGCGGGAGACGATGCGTACGGCGCCGATGAGCCCGTACGCGGTCAGCAAGCTGGCCACCGAGGCCTACCTCGCGGCGTTCCACCACTGCTACGGGCTGGGGGTGCTGCCGTTCCGGTTCTTCAATGTCTTCGGTCCGCTGCAGCCGGCCGGGCACTCCTACGCCGCGGTGGTGCCGGCGTTCGTGGACGCCGCGCTGGCCGGGCGGCCGCTGCTGGTGCACGGCGACGGCGGGCAGACCCGCGACTTCACCTATGTCGGCACCGTCACCCGGGTGCTGGCCGACGCGGTGCTGCGCCGGGTGGTCCACCCCGACCCGGTGAACCTCGCCTTCGGCAGCCGGACCTCGCTCACCGAGCTGGTCGCCGAGCTGGAGTCGGTGCTGGGCCGGCCGGTGGAGGTGGAGCACAGCGAGCCGCGCCCCGGCGACGTCCGGGACTCCCAGGCGGACAACTCCCGGCTGCGGTCGCTCTTCCCGGAGGTGCAGCCGGTGCCGCTGCGGGAGGGGCTGGAGCGCACGGTGGAGTGGTTCCGCGCCTGAAACGCTCCTGAACTGCCCTGCCTCGAACCGGCCTGCCGCGCCCGGGCCCGGCGCCGGCACGACGGCCGCCCGGCCCGTGGGCGCGGTGCAGGTGCCCACGGGCGGGGAGCGGTGGCCCGACTTGCTCCCCGGCCCGCGAAGGTCAGACGCCCCGGGCCGGGGTGAGGACCTCCTCCAGACCCGAGAAGGAGAAGTGCGCCTCGGGGTTTCCGCTCAGCGCATGGTTCAGCCGGCGGGTGGCGCTCTCCCCCAGCTGCGGCAGGGCGTCCTGGGCGAACCAGCCGACCTCCAGGGACTCGTCGTCGTTGACCCGGGCCTCACCGCGCACCGCCCGGCACAGGAAGGTGATCTCGACGTACTGGCTGCGGTCCCCGTTGGGGTACTCCAGCATCCGCGAGACGGTCACACTGGTGATCCGCTCCGGTACGACCTCCACCCCGGTCTCCTCCCAGCACTCGCGGACGGCGCCGTCCGCGGGCTCCTCGCCCGGGTCGAGGATGCCGCTGATGACCGACCAGTTGCCGGTGTCGGCCCGGCGGCCGAGCAGTACCCGGCCCTGGTCGTCGAGGACGACGGCGGTGACACCGCAGAGCCAGAGCGGACGGGTGCCCACCAGGGAGCGCAGATCGCGGAGGAACTCGGGAATCGCCATACGGGGAGACTATGCGCTCCCCGGCCCGCGCAGCGGCCGTGCGGGGGAGCCCACCACCGTCGTCCCCGGCGGTACGTCCCGGGTGACCACCGCCGCCGCGCCGACGAACGCCCCGCGGCCCACCGTGCGCCCCTGCAGCACCACCGCGTTGCTGCCGACGGTGGCGCCGTCCTCCAGCCGCACCGCACCGGAGACGTTGCCGCCCGGATAGACCGTCACCCGCGCCCCCAGCACCGCGTCATGGCCAATGGTGGCGTTGTAGTGGACCTGGGTGTGCGGACCCAGCCGCACACTGCTGGAGATGTACGCCCCACCCAGCACCAGGCAGCCCTCGGCCAGTTCGGTCTCCGGTGCGATCAGCGCCCGGGGGTGGACCAGGCCGGCCGGGCGGGCGCCGCGCTGCTCCAGCAGCTCCGCCAGGCGCAGCCGCACCCCGGGGTCGGCGATCCCCACCAGGTAGCGGGCACCGGACGGCACCTGCGACGGCGCCACCACCGGCAGCCCCCGTACCGTGCCCCCGGCCAGGTGGTCGTCGAGGAATCCCGCCACCCGGACGCCCGCGGCCAGCGCGGTGTCCAGGGCCTCCCGGCCGACTCCCCCGGCTCCCGCGATCCACAGGCCGGTGCCGTGTTCGGCCGCCGGTGCCGGCGCGGGGTGCGGGACGGTGTGTACATCCGGCGCGGAAATCCTTTGCGACATGGTCACATCCTGCCCGCTGCGGCACTACGGTGTGGGCAGGTCCGGGTGCCCGGCCACCTGCCGCACCGCTTCGGGCCCGGATGCCCGGGGCCGACGGCACGGCGGCGGTGCCGGTCCGCAGCGGGGGGACTCGAAGGGGGCGGGGATGCCGGGTTCTGATGCCGTCTCCGGTGCCGTGCTGCCGTCCCGGTCCCGTGTGTCGAGCCCCGATGTGCTGGGCCCGGTGGTCCTGACCAGTTGCGCCGGCTGGACGCTGGCCTCCGCGGTCGGCCATGAGGCGGCCCGGCCCGAGGGGGTGCTGCTGGCCCTGCTGGCGGTCGCGGCCGGCTTCGCCGCCGGGCGGGTGGCCGGGGCGCTGCTGCCCACGGTGGCCCCGGCGGCGGCCGCCGTCGCGGTGGGGCTGGTGGTCGCGGCCACACCCGGCGCCCTGTCCGGTGATCCGCTGGCGCCCCCGCTGCACTACGGCAACGCCGACGGCGCGCTGCTGGCGCTGGGCGTCGGCGCGGCGTGCTGCGCCGCCTGGTCGGCGCGCGGCATCCGGGTACGCGCGGCGCTGCTGGCGCTGGGAGCCGTCCTCGCCGGACTGAACCTGCTGGTCGGCTCGGCCGCGGCCTTCGCCACCTCGGTCGCGACGCTGCTGGTCTCCTGCGCGGCCGCACGGTCACGGCGCCGGGGGCCGTTGCTGGTGGTGCTGGCGCTCTGTGCGGCGCTGGCGGGCTGCGGCACGGTCGCGCTGGCGCGCGGCCACGTCCCGGCGGCCCTGCAGCGGCATGCGGTGGCCCAGCTGTCGGAGCGCCGGCTGGAGCTGTGGGGGGACGCGCTGGACCAGGTGGGCCGGCATCCGCTGCGAGGCGTGGGGCCGGACCGGTTCGCCGAGCAGAGCCCCACCGCCCGGGCCGACCAGGACACCACCAAGACCCACTCGGCGGCGCTGCAGCAGGCCGCCGAGCAGGGGCTGCCCGGGCTGGCCCTGCTGATCTGCGCTTTTCTGTGGACGCTCTGGTCGCTGGCACGCTCGCCGCGGCCCACGGCGGTGGCGCTCTCGGCGGCTGTGGCACTGACCGGCCTGGCGGTGCACGCCACCATCGACTACGTGCTCAGCTTCGCCGCCGTCACCGTGGGCGCCGGTCTGCTGCTGGGCATGGCCACGGCGCGCCCGTTGACGGAGGAGGACTCCGGCGCCGGGCACGGCCGGCCCGAGGTGGCTCCCGCGTAGCGACGCGTCGCGGGCGCGGGACGTCGTGCGGGGCCCGCCCGGGCTGACCGGCGCTCCGGGGCCGTCCGGCCCGGGTGACCGCACGGCCCGCGCACGGGTGCCACCGGTCCGGGCACTCGGCGGTGGAAGGTCCGCCCGCCTGCGCCTGAGGAGACGGACCACACCTCGACGATCAGCCCGGCGGAGACCCTGAGGATGTCGATTCCGCTTCTGGCGGTCTCTCCGCCCCGCTCGCCGGCGAAGCGTGCCAGGTAGGGGCGTGCGACCGATCCGGTCGGCCCTCCGCCGGCGGGTGTCAGGTCGACCACGGCGGTGCCCTCCGCCGTGAAGAGAAGCCCGTCGTGGGATCGGTGCCAGGCGGCGACCGTCTCGGCCGGCTGCGGCGGGGTGCGGATCCCGTCGAAGGCGTCGGTGCCCGCCTGTGCGTGGCGGAGCACGAACTCGGGCGCCATCATCTCGTCGACGAGACCGAGGTCGCCGTTCCACATGGCCGTCCACTGGTCGGACAGACCGATACCGAACGCGTGCATGCCGGTGCCGCCCACAACAACCCCCCGTGTACCGGATCCTGACGGACGCGTGCACCGTGGCAAGCACCTCTGACAGTCACCGCTCTCGTGTCCGGGGCCCCCGGGGCTCGTCACCGGGTCTGCGGGTTCGCCCTCGCTGGCGGGGACTGGTCCTTTAGGTTGTCCCACAGTGGTGCACGTTCAACTGCCGTTCACGGCAAGGGACTTCGGCAGCACCTGGCCGCCGCTCGGCGAGTGCGGACGGGGCAGGAGGACCACCCGGGTCAGGCGGCGGGCCGGCCGTGCACAACCGGCTTACAGCAGTGGGGGACGAAGGCGTGTCGGAGGCTCCGCCGAAGGGCCAGGTCGCGGGGGGCGCACAGCAGGGCTGGTGGACCCGTCACCCCCTCTGCGCCGGTTCTGCCGCGTGGGCTGCCGGACGGCCCGCCCCCGCGACCCGGGAGGGCGGCCGGTCACCCGCCCTGGAACCGGTGCCGCGGACGGCCCCGGAAGCCCCACCCGACGTCCCAGCCGGGGACACCACATCCCGCAGCGGCGGTGCCCGCCGGCACCCCGCCCCACAGAGACGGAGACATCGTGTTCGCCGCGTACCTCACGGTCACCATACTCGGCGTGGTCTTCAACGGCGCCGCCGCCGTCACCTATCTGATCGGCCATGAGTACCCCAAGTCCCAGGCGGACATGAAGGGCATTCCGCGGAAGTGGGTGCCGGTGCTCGGCATGCTGCTGGCAGCGGGCACCGTGGGGCTGCTGGCCGGGCTCGCCGTGCCGCTCCTGGGGACTCTCGCCGCCTGTGGCCTGGTGCTCTACTTCATCGGCGCGATCATCGCCCATCTGCGGGTGGGGTCCCGCAACATCGTGGGCGGGATCGTGTTCCTGCTCACCGCGGCGGCCGTCCTGGTCCTGGGAGCGGCCTACCACGGCGCCTGGTGACCCGCAGGGCCGGAGCGGTGCGCACGGCCGCCCCCGGCCTGCCGGTCACCCCGCGTCCTGGGGCAGCAGGGTGCCGAGCGGGCCCAGGTCGAGGTTGAGGTCCTCGGGGCTGAGCCCGAAGCGGTCCCGCAGTTCGCCCATACGCTCCTCCAGGAGCATCAGGGTGAGCCCGACCCGCTCCTCCTCCTCCTCCGAGAGGTCGCCGCGGTCCACCCGGCGGCATGCCTGACGCTCCATCAGCTGACGGAGGAGTTCGACCAGGGTGAGCACCAGCCGGATGAGGTCCCGCTCCACCGTGTCCTGGTCCATCCGCAGCCGCTCGGTCATCGCGGCACCTCCTCCCACAGGGACGGCAGGGCCTCCTCCACCGACCTGATGACGGCGCGGAGCGAGATGTGCACCAGGTCCACGTCGGCGATGCAGAGCACCAGGTCACCGGTGAGGACCACCCCGCCGTCCAGGAGCCGGTCCAGCAGGTCGATGAGTGCGAGCTGCGGCCCGGCCGGCGGCCCCGCGGCGTCCCGCACGGCCGGTTCCGCGGTCATGCGTGCTCCGGGACGGCCGTGCCGCTCTCCGCCGTGGCGGCGAAGGAGTAGGGCGCCCAGGGGCCCGTGACCTCCACCCGCAGACCGGCCTCCGGTTCGGCGAGCGACCGTATGCGCTGCTGGAACTGCGCCGCCCGGTCCTCCGCCACCAGGTACGCGTCGTTGGCCACGTTCGTCCCGGGACCGACGGCCAGCTGTCCCGACTGCGGCCGGTGCCGGCGCAGGCCGTCCGCCAGCTCGCCGAGTTCGCTGCGCAGGCGCTCGGTGAACCGTGCCGCGTCCTCCCAGCCGCGTTCCCGGGCACGGCGCTGCTCGCGGCGGCCGCGGAGGTAGGACCTGCCCGGGCTGTCGGCCGGGCCGGAGGCGGAGCCGGGCTCCGGAGTGCGCGACTGCGCCGCGGGCAGCGCGTACACCTTGACGCCCCACTCCGCGTGCCCGGCCAGCCGGGCGAGCTGCTCGGCGAGGTCGCAGCGGCGGTCGGCCAGCATCAGCCGCAGCCGGTCCTCGTCCAGGTGGACGGTGGCCAGCCGCAACGGCAGCACCGCGGTCCTGGCGGCCAGTGCGGCGACGACACCGTGATGGGCGCGGGCGGTGGTCTCCACCCAGGCGAGGTCCTCCAGCCGGGTCCTGAGGGCCTGCTCGCTGAAGTCGCCCGCCGGGACGTCGCTGACCGCCGCCACCAGTCCCCCGTGGAGGACCGGCCGGACCGGCAGGCCGCCGACGCCCCGCAGCTCCGGGATCGCCTCCTGGTGGCCGTGGAAGGGCAGCAGCACGGCGTAGGTGTAGACGGAGGTCGCCGTCATCGTTCCACCTCCTCGGGTGCCGGCCGGCGCAGGGAGGCCAGCTCGGCGCGCAGGCGCGCGTTCTCGGCCTCCAGGTCCGGCTGGTCCCGCCGGTCGCCGACGGCGCAGTCCCGGGCCCGGGAGGAGAGCGACGGGTCGCTCTCCCACCAGTCGATGCCCATCTCGCGGGCCTTGTCGACCGAGACCACCAGCAGGCGGAGCTTGATGGTGAGCAGCTCGATGTCCAGCAGGTTGATCTTGATGTCACCGGCGATGACCACGCCCTTGTCCAGGACGCGCTCCAGGATGTCGGCGAGGTTGGCGCCGCCGCCCTGCGGCGGGGATGCGTAGATCTGGCTCACGGTTCCGTCCCCTCGCCTCAGCGAGCAGGTTCCTTCTCGTACGCGCGGTCGTCCTCGGCCTCGTCCCCGGGACCGTAGCCGGGTTCCGGGTCGTCCTCGGGCTCCTCGACGTACTCCTCCTCGGGCTCCTCGTCCTCGGCGAACTCGTCCACGGGTTCCTGGTCCTCGGCGAACTCGTCCTCGGGTTCGTCGTCCTCCGCGTACTCCTCCCCCGGCTCGTCGTACTCGTCGTACTCGTCGTCCGGCTCGCCTCCGCCGGACCGCTCCTCACCGTGGTCCTCGTCGTCACGCAGGCCGTCCTCGTGCGAGGTGACGACCTCGCCGTCGCGGATCTCGCCCCGCCACGACCCGGTGGCCTCGCCCTTCATGGTGACGAAGCGCCGGAACAGCTTGAGGTCCAGCCGGGCGCGACGGCCCTGGGCGCGCCAGATGTTGCCGGTCTTCTCGAAGAGGCCCTTGGGGAAGTACTCGATCACCAGCAGCACCTGGGTGAGTTCCTCGCCCAGCGGATGGAAGGTGACGACGCCCTTGGTGGTGCCCTTGGCGCCCTCGGTGGTCCAGGCGATGCGGCGGTCGGGGATCTGCTCGGTGACCTTGCCCTGCCAGCTGCGGCTGGACCAGAAGATCTTGGCCTTCCAGTGGGTCGTGGTCTCGTCGGCGTTCTCCACGCTGCGGACGCCCTTGGACCAGTTGCCGAACTCCTGGAACTGCGTCCACTGGTCGTACGCGGTGCGCACCGGCACCCCGACGGCGAGATCCTCGACGATGGTGACCGATTTGGAACCGCCGCCGCCCCGGCCACGGCCGCCCTTGCCGAGCAGGCCGCCGAGCTTCTCCTTGAGGCCGGCCGCGGCACCCGAGGCCTTGTTCTTGAGGGCCTGTTTGGCCTGGTCCTTGACCACTCCGCCGAGCAGTGAGGCGCCGCCCTTCAGGGGATTGCCGCCCTGGAGCGGGGTGTCGCCCTGCTGAAGCCTGGTGGTCGCCTCACCGAGGCCGCGGCCGAGGGAGGAGACGGTGTGCTTCACCCTGGCCTGGAGGTACTGTTCGGCCGCGTCCATCAGCCGGGCCGTCCCGGGGTTGTGCGCGGCGGCCTGACGGACCCGTCCCAGGGTGCCGGTGACGCTGTGTTCAGCCATCGTCCCGGCTCCTCTCCGCGGCCTTGCGGCGCGGCCGGGCGGCTCCCGCGGCCCGCCGGGCGGTGCCCGCCGTCTTCCGCACCGCACCCTCGGACTTCCGTACCGCGCCCTCGGACTTCCGGGCAGGGCCGTCGGACTTCCGGGCGGCGCTGCCGGTCTTCCGTGCGGTGCGGGCTGCGGGGCGGCGCCGGGGTGCGGTCTCCTCGGGCTCCTCCTCCGCGTCCTCGGGCGCGTCCGTCTCCTCCTGTTCGGCCTCCGGCGCGTCCGGCTCCTCGGCCTCCTCGGCCTCCGGTTCACCGTCGTACTCGTCGTCGGGTTCGTCGTCGGGCTCGTCCCGCGAGCCGCCCACGGGGGCGCCGCGCAGCATCTCGGTCCGCCGGCCCAGGGACTCCGCCCAGCTGTCGGCCCTGCGGGTCAGCGCGGCGCCGGCGGCCTCCTTGCCGGCCTTCGCCAGTTCGCCGCGTACCTGAGCGCTGAGGCCGGCCGCCCCCGGCAGCGCGCCGAGCAGCTGCGGCAGCTGCCGTGGGTCGATCGACAGCTTCTTACCGGCCAGCCACAGGCCCAGGCCTATGGCGAGCTTGGCCTTCCTGGTACGGCCGAGCAGATAGCCGCCTGCCACGGCGATGCCTATCTTGGTGTTGGTGTTCACGCGCTTCCACTTCCTGATCGCTCGGTGGTGTTCATCCGTCCCGGGCCGGCCCGCCGAAGGTGCCCGTCTGCGGGCCCCTCAGCTCCTCCAGGCGGTCCAGCAGCTCGTCCTCCCGGCGGTCGAACTCCTCCTCGGTGATGCGGCCGGCCAGCAGTTCCCGCTCCAGCCGCGCCAGTTCGCGTTCGACGGGTGCGGGGTCGCGGTACTGGCGCTCCGCCTCGGCGACGACCTGGTCCAGCACCCAGCCGACCCCGCGCACCGGCGCCAGCGGCAGGGTGAGCAGCCCCGTCAGGAGGCCCACTGCCGCTCCGGAGCCCCGGCCGCCGCCTCCACGAAGCTGTAGGGCGGCAGCGGCCCGTACAGCCGCAGCTCCGCCTCCGGGCCGATGTCCTCGGCGAGGCGGTCCACGGCGGCGCCGAACTCGGCCGCCCGCTCACCGCGCACCAGGAAGCTCACGCTGAGGAAGATGTCCCCGGACGAGGAGAGCGTTCCGGAGGCCTCGGCCTCCGCCAGGGGGCGGAGGGCAGCCGACACCCGTGCGGCCATGGCCTGCTGACGGGACTGCAGTTCGGCGGCGACGGCCTCGCCCAGGGCGAGACGGTCCTGGTGGGAGCCGCTGCGGGCCGCCTCGTTGAGCCGCCGCACCTGCTCGCTGCCGGCCAGGACGGCCTGCAGCGCGGTGTCCTCGTCCTGGACGGCGCGGACGTTGAACTCCACCCGGCCGTCGAGCGCCCGCAGCCGCTCGGAGAAGTCGCGCTCCCGCTCGGTGAGCACCCGCCGTACCGCGGCGTCGTCCTCCGCCAGCAGGCCGAACCGCATCGGCAGCACGGGCCCGGTGCGGCGCAGCTTCTGCAGGACGTCCTGATGGGCCTTGAGGTCCCGCCGCTTGGCGCGCACGGTCTCCGCCGCGTCGCTGACCACCGCGGCCACGCCCCCGCACCGCACCACCCGCAGGGGTGCCGGAGGGGCGCCCACACCGGCGGTGTCGGCGAGGTCGGGGGTGCTTCGCTCGTCGGTGATCGCGTAGACGTAGACGGACATGGTCTAGGACTCCTCCTTGCGGCGGGCGGTGGTGCGGCGGGTACGCGGGCGTTCCTCCCGCTCCTCCTCCTGCGAGTCGCCCTGCCGGCCCTGGCTGAAGGAGTCGGAGATGCTTTCCAGCGCGCCCGAGAGAGCACCCCGGGTCTTGCCCCTGGCGCCCTTCTCCGTGGTCTCACCGACCAGATCGGGGAGGGTGGCGCCGCCCTTGTTCTCCAGATCCAGCCTGTTGCACGCCTCGGCGAACCGCAGATAGGTGTCGACGCTGGCGACGACCACCCGGGCGTCGATCCGCAGGATCTCGATGCCGACCAGCGAGACGCGCACGAAGGCGTCGATCACCAGTCCGCGGTCCAGGATGAGTTCGAGGATGTCGTACAGGCCGCCGTCGGTCTTCTGGGCCTGAGGGGCGGCCGTCTGCTGTGTGGCCACTGTCACGATGATTCGCCCCTTTCGATGGGGGGTCGATGTCGGTCAGGTGCCCGGTTGGTCATGGTGTGTCCGGCCGTGATCGCCGGTGCGGTGCCGGTCCGGTCAGCGGCGGTCCACCTGACCACGGCTGTACCGGCGGCGCCGCTCGTAGCCGATCAGGTCGCCGTCGGCGTCGAGCTGCACCGTGTACGTGGCGAGCACGCTGGTGGAGTCCGGGATGCGCTCCAGTTCCAGCACTTCCACATCGGCGGTCCAGCCCTGGTCGGTCCGGGCCAGTGCGGAGACCGACTCGGGCTCACGCCCGAGCAGCGCGGAGAGTTGTTCCCGCGCGTTGCGGATGGCCACCGCGGGCTTCACGCCCCTGGCCGTTCCGTTGTCCTCTCGGCCGGACGTCCCGTCACTGTCGTCGCCCATGTCCTGACCTTCCAAACCGGGTCGGTCGCTGATGGCACGTCAGCCTGCGCGGCTGCTGTGTCTCTGTCGGATCCGCCCCTACCCGGCGCCCTCCACCCCATGCCCGGGCGTGCCGAATCCCCTGGCGGGCAGGCCCCTCGTGACCTCCTTGGCCCGGCCGCACCGGTCTGCCGGCTGCCCCGCAGGCGGGTCACGTCACCGCCGGACGCCGCTGGGCGCCACCCTCCGGGCGGGCGGGTGCGCCGGGACGCCGCAGACCGGCCGGCAGCCGTGGACGGCACGTCGTGGACGCCCGGTGCGGCTCGTCGCCGACGTCCCGGTACGGCTCGGGCAGGGGCCCGGGAAGGGCCCTCGCACGCCGGGGCGCACGGCACCGGCGGCCCGCAGGTCAGGGCGGCAGGTCAGGGCGGCAGGTCAGCGCGGCAGCTCAGGGCCGAGGGTTCACCGCAGCGGTGTCACCCCGGTCGTCGACGGCCGGCGGCCGCGGGCGGGCCGCCGTTACCGTGCCCGCGGACGTCCGCGGGCACGGCGCACGGCACTGCCCGCGCCGGGTCGGTGGACCAGGCGCGGGCAGTGCCTGCGGCGTACGGTCAGGACGCCTCCTCCGCCGCGGCGGCCGGCTGCGGGTAACGGGTGCGGGCGGGCAGCGGGGTGACCGGGCCGCCCTGACGGTGCACCTGCGCGGGCACCGTGCCGGGGTGGGGTGCGGTGGTGGGCACCGCACGCAGGACGGGCTCGCTGGGCGCGGGGAAGCCGGGGTTGACGCCGCCCGCGCCGGTGATTCCGGCGGGCCTCAGCAGTACGCCGACCGTGCGGAGCAGGATCCGCAGGTCCAGCCGCAGCGAGCGGTGCTCGATGTACCAGAGGTCCAGTTCGATCCGCTCGGGCCAGCTGATGGAGTTGCGCCCCTGGATCTGGGCCCAGCCGGTGAGTCCCGGCCGGACGGCCAGCCGGCCGCGCTGGCGTGGCGAGTAGTGGACGACCTGCTCGGGAAGGGTGGGCCTGGGGCCGATGACACCCATGTCGCCGCGGAGGACGTTCCACAGCTGGGGCAGTTCGTCGAGGCTGGTGGCGCGGAGCAGCCGGCCGAGGCGGGTGATGCGGGGTGCGTCCTCCTCGTCCGGGAAGCGCCGGTCGCGCATGGTGCGGAACTTGAGGATCTCGAACTCGGCGCCGTCCCGCCCGGTGCGTACCTGACGGAACACCACCGGGCCGCCCATGGTGGCGCGGACCAGCAGGGCGATCAGCAGTACCAGTGGGATCGCGACGATCCCGGCCGGCACGGCGACCGCCAGGTCCCCCCCTCGCTTCATGCGTGCTTCCCCCCTGTCGGCTCCGCACCGGCGCGGAGCGGTGAGCCGTGCTGTCTGTGCGGTACGTCGGTCGTCCAGCCCAGGCCCCGGTCCCGGGCGACGGCGGCATAGGTCTGCACGGAGACCCGGGCCACCGCCCGCTGGTCGAACTCCCGGTGTGCCCGGTCGCGGGCGGCCTCCCCCAGCCGCCTCCTGAGGCCCGGGTCGGTGAGCAGCCGGCCGACGGCTCCGGTGAGCGCGGCGGGGTCGCCCGGCGGGACCAGCAGCAGGTGTTCACCGTGGGTGCCGATCTCCCGGCAGCCGCGGATGTCGCTCAGCACCATCGGCAGCCCGCAGGCTGCGGCCTCCATGCCGGAGCGGGAGAACCCCTCGCGGTAGGACGGGAGGACGAAGACGTCCAGCGCCGCGTAGACGTCGGACATGTCGGAGCGCTCACCGAGGAACTCCACCCCGTCGAGCGCTCCTGCCAGGGCGTCGGACTTGGCGGGGTCCGCGGGGCCGATCCAGGTGAAGCGTGCCTTGCCGGCCAGTGCGCGGGCGGCCGCGGCGTACTCCCGGATGCCCTTCTCCGCGACCCTGCGGCCGACTCCGGCGACCAGCAGCTCGTCGTCGGCGACGCCCAGCTGGGCACGGATCCGGGCACGGACGGCGGCCCGGTCCGGGCCGGTGGTGAAGCGCTCCAGGTCGACGCCGTTGCCGACCACCCGGGAGCGGCGGGCGGGTACGGCGCGGGCGAGGGTGCGCCGGTCCTCGGCGTTCTGGTAGAGCTCGGCGTGCGAGAAGCGGCCGGCCAGGGCCTCCGCGCCGAGGACCAGCACCCGCTTGGCGAGCGGGTCATGGGCCTGGGCCCACAGGCCGTGGCAGGTGTTGACCACCACCGGCACCCGGGCGGCGCGGCCCAGGATGCGGCCGAGCACTCCGGTCTTGGGGTTGTGGGTGTGCAGGACGTCCGGGCGGATGCGCCGGAGCGCGGCCAGCAGCTCCCGGGCGGCTGCGGCGTCGCTGCGCGGGTTCCAGGAGCGGGTGAGCGCGGGCAGCGGGACATGGGTGACGCCGAGCGCCTCGAGGGTGGGGACGTGCGGTCCGGGGGCGCTGATCCCGTAGGTCTCGAAGCCGCTCTCCACGTCGTGCCGCAGCTCGGTGCCGAGCAGCAGGTGGAGGGACATGTCGACGGTGGTGAGATGGGCGACGCGCAGGGGCCGGCCGCCGGGGCCGCGCGGGCCGTCAGGCACGGGCGCCCACCGCCTTGGCGCCGGCGACCAGGCGGGCGTAGGCGCGTTCGGGGAGGAGGCGCCCGGTGAGCTTGGCGCGGAAGAAGTCGACCGGGTCGGTGCGGCGCACCGGGACGCGGCGCATCCGTACCGGGTCGGCGCCCGGGAGGTTGCGGCCGACCTCGCCGGTGGCGGCGCTGCGGAAGCGGGCCCGCAGTGCGGACTCCATGTGCGGCACCGGGACGCCCCAGGTGTAGGCGTAGTGCCGGGGGCGGGTGCCCAGGTGCTCCTCGACGTCGTCGTTGCAGGCGTCGAGTTCCTCGGTGGTCAGCAGGGCGGGGCGGGCGTGGCTGCGGGTGTGGTTGGCGACGGTGCAGAGCCCGCCGGCGGCCATCTCGGCGAGCTGTGCCCAGCTGAGGGCGGGGGCGCCGGCGGCCTTGGCGGTGGAACCCTCCCAGCGCATCTCGCCGCCGACGTGGCCGCTGGCGAGGTAGACGGTGAAGGGCAGGCCGCGCTCCCTCAGGACCGGCCAGGCGTGGTGGTAGACGTCGGCGAAGCCGTCGTCGAAGGTGAGGACGGCGGTACCGGCCCGGTCTCCGCGCTCCAGCCGGTCGACCGCCTCGTCGATCGGGACGACGGGGGTGCCGGGGAGTTCGGCCAGCAGGTCCATCTGGGCGGTGAAGTCCGCCGTGGAGACGTCGAGCTCGTCGGGCGAGCCGCCGCCGACGCGGTGGTAGATGAGCAGCGTGGCGCCCTGTGCGGGGCGGCTGCCCGCGGCACGGGCGAGCTGCTGTTTGACCCGGGTGCGGGCGCCGGCGGGTGGCGACGGCGCGGTGCTGCGGCTCACGGTTCCCCCCTTTTGCGGCGGTGCCCTCCCCGGCACCGCTGCCCGGTGGTGGTGTCCCATCCCCGAACGGGACCACCTTAGGGGGAACTGTGGGGCTGATGCCCGCAAAATGTGAAAGAAGCGCAAAGGCCTCGGGTCAACGGCCGATAAGTGTGCTGTGCTACACCGCCCCCGGCCGGGCGGGCAGCAGCGATCTCAGCACGGTGACCGCGGCTTCGGCGTCGTCGACGGTGACGGTGAAGCGGCGCCCTCCGCCGAGTTCGAGCACCAGGGCCGGGCCCTTGCGCACCACGACCGCGGCGCCGTGGTTCTGGCGGTAGCGGTAGCCCCAGCCACCCCAGTGCATGGGGGTGCAGGGCTGGTAGCTGGCGTCCACCACCTCGGTCAGCGGGATCCGGCGGCGCGGCAGGCCCATGTGGCCGCAGCGCACCTCCAGGGCGTGACGGTCAATCTTGACATGAACATGTACGAAAGCCAGGGTTCCGGCCAGCAGCAGCATGCCCACCGCCAGGCAGCCCGCCACCGTCATCACCCAGGCCGCCGGGCCGTCGGTGTCGGGGACGGTGACCGCCACCAGGACCCCGAGGGCCAGGCAGGCCGCTCCCACCAGGGCGAGCAGCCACTGGTGGCCGTTGTGCGCCGAACCGGTCCACAGCGGCCGCTCGGAGGAGGCCGCCGCACCGGACGCCGAGGCGCCCGCCGGAACGCCTTCACGATCGCTCTCCGCATCCTCCATGGCCCTCACGGTATACCGGCTGCCCGGCCTGGGCACCGGCAAGCACATGAGGGTTCAGCACCGTCCGCACGGGACGTCCGGACCGCCGCGCCGGACAGAAATTCATCTCCATCCGGCTACAACCATCCACGGAGCGTATGGGTCTGTACTACGTTGAGCGACCCCGGGCCGGGTTGGGGGGCCTGCCCCGGGTCGCCGTACCTCAGGGGTGGAGCCGTCCACCCCGTCGCACCACCAGCGCCGGAAGGGCAGGCGTCCTGCCGCTCCGGCGGAGCCGCCGCGCCGCCAAGGCGTCGGAAGGGGGACCCGTGCCGCATCCGGACACGACCACGCGTTCGTCCACCGCCATGATCACCACCCTCGCACCCGGGCCCAAGCGCCTCACCCCGATGGGGCCCCGCCGCAGGCGCCGCCTGGACGCCCTGCTCCGCAACTGCCCGGCACAGCCGATCTTCCGCGCCCGCTCCGCACGGCGGCTGGCGGTCCTCGCCTACCACGAGATCGACGACCCCCGCAGCTTCGCCGCCCAGATGGACCGGCTGCTGCGCACCGCCCATCCGGTCTCCCTGGACGACGTACGGCAGGCCGCCGCCGAGGACCGGCCGCTGCCGCCGCGCAGCGCCCTGGTGACCTTCGACGACGGCGACCGGTCGGTGGTCACCGAGGCCCTGCCGGTGCTGGAGCGGCGCGGCATCCCCGCGGTGGCGTTCGTGGTCACCGGGGTGATCGGCGGCGACCAGCCGTTCTGGTGGCGCGAGGCGGCCTTCCTGGCCCGGCACGGCGGCACCGCCCGTTCACTGCCGCCCGGCGGATCGCCCGCGGCCGTGGTCCGCCGGCTGAAGGCGCTGCCGGACCCCGACCGCCGCCGCAGCCTGGCCGAGCTGCGGGTGAGCGCCTCCCGCCCGGCACCGCGCCAGACCCAGCTGTCGGCCGAGGACCTGCGCAGCCTGCGCTCCGGCGGGGTGCAGATCGGCAACCACACCATGGACCACCCCTGCCTGGACCGCTGCGACGACGCCACCGTCCGCACCGAGATCACCGGAGCCCATCAGGCCCTGCACCGCTGGCTGGGCGAACCCCCCACCGCCTTCGCCTACCCCAACGGCAATGCCGACCCGAGGGCCGACCGCATCCTGCGGGAGCTGGGCTACCACCTGGGGTTCCTCTTCGACCACCGGCAGGAGGCGCTGCTGCCGAGCGACCCCCTGCGGATCAGCAGACTGCGCGTGAACGCCGCCACCAGCCTGCACCGCTTCGACACCATCCTCTCGGGCCTGCACCCCGCGGTGCACCGGCTGCGCGGCGGCTCCTGACCGGGCCGCCAAGGGGGGAGGGCGAGATGGAAGTGGGGACCGACGGGTCGGCACAGCCGCGGCTGTACCGCTCACCGGCGCTGCCCGCCGGGGTCGAGGAGGGCTGGCGGTCGCTGGTCGCCGCGGACCCGGACGGGTCGTGGTTCATGACGCCCGACTGGGTGCTGGCCTGGTGGGAGACGCTGGGAGCCGGCCTGGCCCCGGGTGCCGCCGAGATCGCGGTGTGGCAGGGCCCCGGCGGCGCGGTGGAGGCGGTGGTGCCGCTGCTGCGCACCCGGCTGCGGCTGCATCCGCGGGCCCCCGTCTCGGTCCCCTGCGTCACCCTGCTGGGTTCCGGGCCCGGGGCGGCGGACCACTGCGGTCTGCCGGCCCTGCCCGGACGCCGGGCGGACGTCCGGGAGTGGCTGGCGCGCCGCAGCCGGGGTGCCAGTCTCTGGCTTCCCAACGTCGACCCCGCCCAGACCGGCCCGCTGCCGGCCGGCCTGCGCACCGTGGAGCGGTTCCGCTGCCCCCGTGCGGACCTCTCCGCCGGGGTGGACGCCCTGGGCTCACGGCAGTTCAGGGCGGCGGTCCGCCGTTACGGGCGCAAGCTCGCCGCCGCCCGGGTGGACTTCCGCTGGGTGCCGCCGGGTGAGGCCGGACCGGAGCTGCTGGACGAGGTGATGCGGCTGCATCTGCTCCGCCGCGCCGCACTGGGACGGCCCACCACCTTCGACGCCGCACGCCGTCCCCTGCACCACCGGCTGCTGGAGCGCGCCGCCGCGGGCCGGGGACCGGCCCTGCTGATCGCCTCCTCGGGCGGTCAGGTGGTCGGCGGGCTCTACGGCTTCCTGTGGGGGGACACCTTCTCCTACTACCAGATCGGCTGGGACCCGGCCTGGGCGCCGCTGCGGCTGGGCACCGCGGTCATCGCCGAGGCGATGCGGGCCTGCGCCGAGCGGGGGGTGCGCACCTTCGACTTCCTGCGCGGCACCGAGGGCTACAAGTACCGCTTCGGCGCCGTGGACCGGGACGACCTCGGACTGCTGCTCCCCCGGGGGACGGGGGGCGCGCTGCTCGTCCTGCGGCAGCGGGCCAGGGCCCGCCGGGCGGCGGGGGCCCCGGCGGTGGACGGGTGAGTCGGCCGGTCCCGGCGGGAGGTCCCCCGTCCGCCGCCGGGATCCCGCGCGCTGCTTGAGGTGGCCCGCCCGGCCGGGGACGCCCACCAGCGGCTCACCGGACCGGCGCCTGCCAGTCGATGTGGTGGCTGAACTGCCAAGCCTGCTTCTCCGGCTTCATCAGCCGCATCGCCAGCGGCATCAGCGCATCGCGGACGACCCGGCCGACGGGTCCGGCGGCCTTGTCGGAGTTGGTGCGCGCCGCGGCCTTGATGATGCGCTCGACCCGGGCCCGGCGCAGCGTCTCATAGGCCGCGAAGGCCTCCTGGTGGGGCAGGTCGCGCAGACAGCGCGCCAGTTGGACGGCGCTCTCCGCGGTCAGTGAGGCGCCCTGCCCCGAACTGGAGGAGGGGGCGTGGGCCGCGTCTCCGGTGATGACCAGACGGCCGCGGCTCCAGTGCGGAACACGGGTCATGCTCTCCATGGAGCCGGTCATCACCAGGTCGGCCGGGTCCAGCCGGTCCAGCAGCTGCGCTGCCGGGGTCCGGTCGCCGGCGACGGCCGCGCGCAGCAGCGGCAGCCAGTGGGCGGCGCCCCGCGCGGTGGCCTCGGCGGCCGTCATGGGCTCGTCGTACGGCAGATTGACGAACCATCCGCCGCTGCCGTCCGCGTCCACCATCCAGCCGAAGAAGGCCCGTCGGCCGAAGCTCATGTGCATCCGCCCGCCGGTGGAGGGCAGCCCGGTGTCCGGGAGGCGGCCGCCG
Source organism: Peterkaempfera griseoplana (assembly GCF_001418575.1). Lineage (GTDB taxonomy): Bacteria > Actinomycetota > Actinomycetes > Streptomycetales > Streptomycetaceae > Peterkaempfera > Peterkaempfera griseoplana. The sequence continues at coordinate 20,258 of NZ_LIQR01000008.1, read as the reverse complement.
AAGCCCAGCAGCGGGTGACGGGTGGGCTGCGGGGCCTGCGGGTCGATCAGCCGGCGTACGGTCGAGCGGATGCCGTCCGCGCCGATCAGCACGTCCGCCTCGGCGGTGGTGCCGTCCGCGAAGCGGGCGACGACTCCGTCGCCGGTCTCCTCCGCGTCGACCAGGCGCCGGCCGTGGGTGATGGTGATGCCGCGCTGCTCCGCCGCGTCGTGGAGCACCCGGTAGAGCTCCCCCCGCCACAGGAACTGCTGCGGGGGGATGCCCGGGATGCTGCCGAAGGTGGCGAGCGGGCGGCGCTTCCAGTTCTCCAGGACGATCCCGGTCATGGGGGTGCCGATCCGGCGGACGGCGTCGCCGACCCCGATGGCGTCCAGGGCGTCCAGGCCGTTGGGGGCCAGGCTGAGTGCGCCGCCGACGCCGTCGGCGGTGGAGCTGTAGGCCTCGTGGACGGTGGCCTCGATGCCCGCGCGGGCCAGGGCCATCGCGGCGATCGGGCCGCCGATGCCGCCGCCGACGACCAGGGCGGTGCGGGTGTGCTGCCGGCTCATCTCTGCTCTCTCCTCAGTGCTTCCGGGCGGCCGCGGCGGGCGCCGGGTCGTCGATGGTGGGCAGGCCGCCCTGGCGGTGCACCCGGCGCAGCTCCTCCAGGTACTCGCGGGAGAACATCGCGGTGATCCGGGCCACTCCACCGCGCTGCACCCGGATCTCGCTGTCATGGGCGACGCCGTGGAGCCGGATCCGCTGGGACGGCGCCGCGGGGGCGAGCCGGGGTGCGCCGTGGTCCTTGGTACGGCCCCGGCCGGTCCGGCGCAGGTCCCATGCGTCGACCTCGGCGTCCTCGGCCACCAGCAGCTTGACGACGGCGTGCCGCAGGTCCAGCCGGAGCTCGATCTCGTCGCGCTCGGGGCGGGCGCGCAGGTCGACGACGACGACGCCGTCGCGGGCGCGGATCTCGAAGCGGCCGGCGGCGGTCCAGTCGCCCAGGCGCCTGGCGACGTCGTGGTCCACATGGATGCGCTCGACGGCGGTGCTGACACTCATCGCGGGGCTCCTTCGTCCGGTCGGCGGCTGTCGGGTCGACGGCTGCCCGATTGACGGCTGCCTGCTTGACGGCCGTCGGTTGACGGCCGGGGCTGACTGCCTCTCCTCGATAGTTGCACTGCAACTAGTCTCAGGTCAACTAGTCTTTCTGCGTCTAGTATGAGCGCATGACCTCGGCGCCCCGCAGCTCCCCGCTGGCCCTCACCGTGCTCTCCCTGCTGGCGTACCGGCCGCTGCACCCCTACGGGATCCAGCGGCTGATCAAGCAGTGGGGCAAGGACCAGGTGGTCAACGTCAGCCAGCGGGCAAGCCTCTACCGGACCATCGAGCGGCTGCACTCGGCCGGGCTGATCGCGGTCCGGGAGACCGGGCGGGACCAGCTCTATCCGGAGCGCACCGTCTATGAGCTCACCGCGGCCGGCCGGGAGACCGCGCACAGCTGGATGCTGGAGATGCTGGGCACCCCCCGGCAGGAGTACCCGGAGTTCCCCGCCGCCCTCTCCTATCTGATGCTGCTCGAACCGGAGGAGATCGCCGAGGCGCTCGGCCGCCGTGCGGACGCTCTGGAGCGCTCACTGGCCTCGGCCGAGGCCGCCCGACAGGCGCAGCAGCAGAGCGGGCTGCCGCGGATCGTCAGCCTGGAGGACGAGTACCTGCACACGATGGCCGCCGCCGAACTGCGGTGGGTCCGCTCGGTGCTGACGGATCTGCGCGAGGGCCGGCTGGCCTGGTCCCCCGAGGAGCTGCTGGCCCGTGCGGCGGACATGGAGGCAGCCGAGGGGACGGGCTGATCAGGACCGGCGGTCGCGGCTCCAGGCGAGCAGCCGCTCCGCCGGGAGGGTGTTGACGACCCGGGAGGCCGGCACACCGCACTCCTCGGCCCGCGCACAGCCGTAGATCTGCCAGTCGAGCTGTCCGGGGGCGTGCGCATCGGTGTCGACCGCGAAGAGCACCCCGGCGTCCAGGGCCTCGCGGATCAGCCGGCGCGGGGGGTCCCTGCGCTCCGGCCGGGAGTTGATCTCCACCGCGGTGCCGCTCTCGGCGCAGGCCGCGAAGACCGCCTCCGCGTCGAACTGCGACTCCGGGCGCCCCCGGCCGGTGACCAGCCGCCCGGTGCAGTGGCCGAGGACGTCGACCCGGGGGTTGCGGACGGCGGCGAGCATCCGGCGGGTCATCGCGGGTGCGTCCATCCGGAGTTTGGAGTGCACCGAGGCGACCACGATGTCCAGTTGCGCCAGCAGACCGGGCTCCTGGTCGAGCGAGCCGTCGTCGAGGATGTCGCACTCGATGCCGGTGAGCAGCCGGAACGGCGCCAGGGTCGCATTGAGCTCCGCGACCACCCGCAGTTGCTCGCGCAGCCGGTCGGGGCTGAGACCGCGGGCGACGGTGAGCCTGGGCGAGTGGTCGGTGAGGACGGCCCACTGGTGCCCCAGCGAGCGGGCGGTCTCCGCCATCAGCGGGATCGGGCTCCCCCCGTCGGACCAGTCCGAGTGCAGATGGCAGTCGCCGCGCAGCGCCGCCCTGAGCTCCCGGCCGCCCTCGGTGAGCGGTTGCCGGGCGCGCTGCTCCAGGTCGTCGAGGTACTCGGGGGTGGCGCCCTGCAGCGCCTGCTCGACCACGGCGGCGGTCCGGGGGCCGATACCGGGCAGGGCGGTGAGGGTGCCGGCGCGCCGACGCTGCTCCACCTCGGTCCTGGGAAGGCCGGCGATGGTCGCGGCGGCGGTGCGGAAGGCCTTCACCCGGTGGGTGGCGGCCTGGTCGCGCTCCAGCAGGAAGGCGATCCGGTTCAGCGCCTCGACCGGGTCCACGGGCGGGTCCCTCCCGGCTCAGGCGCTGGCACGCTTGCGGGCGGCGGTCTTCTTGGCAGGCGTCTTCTTCGCCGCCGTCTTGCCGCCGCTCCCGGCGGACGTCTCGGCCTTGGCCGCGCTCTTGCGGGCGGGCTGCTTGCGGGCCGCCTTGCCCGGCTCCTTCTCCGCCCCGCCCGCGCCGGAGCCCGCGGGGCCGCCGGACCGGCTGCGCTCGGCGGCCTCGACGCTGGCGGAGAGGGCCGCCATCAGGTCGATGACGTTGTCCGCCCCGGCCGCCTCGGCCTCCTCGCCGCTCGGCGGCTCCACACCCTCCAGCTTGGCGGCGACCAGTGAGTCCAGGGCGTGCTGGTAGTCGTCGTGCAGGGCCTGGAGGTCGAAGTCCTCGCTGAGGGTGTCCATCAGCGAGGTGGCCATCTTCAGCTCCTGCGGCCGTACGTCGACCTTGCCCTGCGGCTCCAGTCCGGCCGCCGGGCGGACCTCGTCGGGCCAGAGCATGGTCTGCAGCACCAGCAGGTCGCCGCGGACCCGCAGCAGCGCCAGGCTCTCCCGGGTGCGCAGAGTGATCTTGGTGACCGCGGCCCGGCCGCTGCCGCTGAGCGCCTCGCGCAGCAGCACATAGGGCTTGGCCGCGGCGGGGCTTGCGGTCTGCAGATAGTACGGCTTGGCCAGCAGCAGCGGGTCCACCTCCGAGGCGTCCACAAAGGCCAGCACATCGATGATCTTCTTACTGGGCAGCGGCAGTTCGGAGAGGTCGTCGTCGGTGAGCACCGCGGTACGGCCGTCCGGCGACTCATAGGCCTTGGCGATCTCCGCGTAGGGGACCTCCCGGTTCTCCTTCTCGCAGTACCGCTTCATGCGGATGCGGCCGCCGTCCTCCGCATGGACCTGATGCAGGCTGACGCCGTGCTCCTCGGTGGCGGGGAAGAGCTGCACGGGAATGCTCACCAGACCGAAGGTGATGGCACCTTTCCAGGTACTGCGCATGGTTTTGTCCCTTCTGGGGGACTTTCACCGTATGCCGGACCGGATCGCCACGACAGTCGACGGCCGCCGACTGGCTCTCGCCAATCTGGAGAAGGTCCTCTGGCCGGCGACGGGCTTCACCAAGGGCGAAGCGCTGCACTACTACGCCCTGGTGGCTCCGGCCCTGCTGCCTCATGTACGGCGCCGGCCGGCGTCCTTCGTACGGTTCCCCGACGGGGTGGAGGGCGAGCTCTTCCACATCAAGCACCCCCCGCCGGGCCTGCCGGAGTGGGCGCCCACCGCGGAGGTCCACGGCAGGGAGGGCACCCGCCGCCAGGTCCTGGTGGACGACATGGCGACGCTGATGGCGCTGGCGAACCTGGCCGCGCTGGAGGTCCACGTACCGCAGTGGACCGTGGACGGCGGACGCGACGCCCACGACCGCCTGGTGGTGGACCTCGACCCCGGGCCGGGGGTGGGCCTGCCGGAGTGCTGCCGGGTCGCCTGCCTGGTACGCGACGCACTGGCCGGGGACGGGCTGGAGTGCTGGGTGAAGACCAGCGGCTCCAAGGGCCTGCACCTCTACGCGCCGATCGCCCCGGCCCCCGGGCGACAGGTCTCCGACTACGCCAGGGCGCTGGCGCGGCGGCTGGAGGCCGACCGGCCGGACCTGGTGCTGCACCGGATGGCGCGGCAGCTGCGGACGGGCAAGGTCTTCGTCGACTGGAGCCAGAACGCCAGCGCCAAGACCACCGCGGCCGCCTACACCCTGCGGGCCGGGCGCACCCCGGCCGTCTCGGCGCCCGTCCACTGGGACGAGGTGGCCGGCTGCACCCGCGCGGAGGAGCTCTCCTTCACCCCCGGGCAGGTGCTGGCACGCATCGAACGGGACGGTGACCTCTTCGCCGCCCTGGCCGACCCGGACCGCGCCCGGCCGCTGCCCCCGGCGCACTGATGCTCGCACTGACCCTCGCACACCGACCCCCGCGCACCGACCCGAGAACACCGACCCGGTCAGTGCCGGGCCGTCGTCCGGAAGGCGGCGGTCAGTACGGCGCGCGGTCCGCCGCGTCGCCGCGCAGCCCGCGCCAGACCGGCTGCCGCAGCCGCCCGCCGGTGGTGCGCTCCAGATACTCCACCTCCCCCTGGAGCACCGGGCGGACCCAGCGCACCGCCCGGCCCGCCTCCTCGGCGAGCGCCTCCAGGTTCGCCGTGAAGGGCGGTGCCTGCCCGGCGAGCGGCCGCAGCAGTCCGGCCAGGGTGCGCCGGTCGCGTTCGGTGAAGCCGGTGCCGACCCGGCCGGCGTAGCGCAGTCCGACGGGGTCGGCCACGCCGATCAGCAGCGCCCGGCAGACCTCGGCGCGGGGTCCCTCCGGCACCCAGCCGCCGACGGTGACATCGGCGGTGCGCAGGTGCTTGATCTTGACCCAGTCCCGGGACCTGGCCCCCGGCCGGTAGCGCGAGTCCAGCCGCTTGGCGATCAGCCCCTCCAGCCCCGCCGAGCGCGTCCAGTCGAAGGCGAGGGTGCCGGTACCGGCCCAGTTGGCGGGGACGACCGCCCGGGGATGGCCGATGCCCAGGCCCGTGAGCAGCTCCCGGCGTGCGGTGTACGGCAGCGCGGTGACCTGCCCGCCCCGCAGCCACAGCACATCGAAGACCATGGCCGTCACCGGCGCGGCGGCCGCCGCCCGGCGCACCTCCGCCGGACGCTGCAGGCTCATCCGTTCCTGGAGCCGGCCGAAGGACGGCCGGCCGCCCGGGCCCAGCGAGACGATCTCCGCGTCCAGGATCGCGTCCATCGCGCCGGGCAGCACCTCGGGCAGCACCGCCAGCTCGGGGTACTGCGCGGTGACGTCGCGGCCGCTGCGGGACCGGAGCCGGACCGTCCCGTCACCGGGCAGCTCGGCCAGCACCCGCATGCCGTCCCACTTCACCTCGTACGCCCACTCCTCCTGGCGGGCGGGCAGGACTCCCGCCACGGCCAGCATCGGCCGCAGGGACGGAAGCGGTACGGCGGCGCCGGCGGATCCCACCCGCCCAGGCTGCGCCCGACGGCACCGACGCGCAGCCCGGGCCGCCCGCAGCAGCCCGGCTCATGACGCACACCGCTCGGCGCACACCGCCCGCCGCCCGGCGCGTACCGCCCGCCGCTCAGCGCGGTACGGCGGCCCCCGCGATCGCCCGGCCCTCGGCGAAGCGCAGCGCCTCCGGGGGCAGTTCGCTCTCCCGGCCGCCGAGGAGCACCCGCAGGGTGCCGCCCCCCGTGGCCGCCGCACGCTCGGGCGCGGCGGCGGCGACCCGGCGCAGGGCCTGCGCGGCGACCGCGTCGGCCGAACCGAAGAGGGCCAGCTCCGGGTGGGCGGAGCCGGCGACGGCGGCCCTGATCCGCTCGGCGACCAGCTCGTAGTGGGTGCAGCCGAGGACCAGGGCGCGGATCCCCGCCGGGGTGCGGGCGGCGGCGTCGGCCACCGCGGCGTCCATGGCCCGCTCGTCGGCGCGCTGTACGGCGTCCGCGAGGCCGGGGCAGGCCACCTCGGCGACCTCGGCCCCGTCGGCGAAGTCACGGATCAGGCCGCGCTGGTAGGGGCTCCCCGTGGTGGCGGGGGTCGCCCAGATCGCGACCACGCCGCCGACGGCGGAGGCGGGCTTGATCGCCGGTACGGTGCCGATGACGGGAAGGCCGGGTTCCAGCTCGGCGCGCAGCGCCTCCAGGCCGTGCACCGAGGCGGTGTTGCAGGCAACGATCAGGGCGTCGGGGCGGTGTGCGGCGGCGGCCCGGGCGCAGTCCAGGGCCAGCGCGCTGACGTTCTCGGGGGTGCGGGGGCCCCACGGCATGCTGTCGGGGTCGGAGGAGAGCACCAGGTCGGCGTCGGGGCGCAGCCGCCGCAGGGCGGCCGCGGCGGCGAGCAGGCCGATACCGGAGTCCATCAGTGCGATCTTCACGGTCATCGACCTTAGACGATGTACCGGCCCCGGGGCCCATGAGGTGCCCTAGGCTGGCGGCACGGCCGGAGCGTGAGGGGAGCGGCATGGACAGCAGCCCGTACCAGGTGCGGCCGATCGGGCGGGTGGAGTCCCCGCTGACGGACCGCGCCTCCGCGCCCCGGCAGGGCGACGAGGGCTCCCCCGAGGCCTGGCTGGTCTTCGAGCCGGAGGTGGCCGAGGGCCTGCGCGGTCTGCGGGCCGGGTCCGAGGTGCTGCTGCTGACCTGGCTGGACCGGGCCCGGCGCGATGTGCTGACCGTCCGGCCGCGTGGGGACGCCGCCCGCCGGGAGACCGGCGTCTTCTGCACCCGCTCGCCCGACCGCCCCAACCCGGTGGGGCTGCACCGGGTGGAGATCCTGGCGGTCGAGGGCACCCGGCTGCGGGTGCGCGATCTGGAGGCGCTGGACGGCACGCCGATCGTGGACGTCAAACCGGTGCTGGGGCCGCTCTCCGAACGGTGACCGCGGCGGCGGGGCCACGGCACAGCGCCCGGTGCGGCAGACTGCGGGGCGTGACGGTGCTCGGGTGGATCTCCGCGGTGTCCCTGGCGGCCTGGGTGTGGCTGACCCTGTGCCATGGCTTCTTCTGGCGGACGGACGTCCGGCTCCCGCCGCGCCCGGACTCCCCCGCCCGGTGGCCCTCGGTCGCGGTGGTGGTCCCGGCCCGCGACGAGGCGGAGGTGCTTCCGCTGAGCCTGCCGGGCCTGCTGGCCCAGCGGTATCCGGGCGAGGCCCGGGTGGTGCTGGTGGACGACGGCTCCACGGACGGCACGGGTGAGCTGGCCCGCAGCCTGGGAGCGGCCGGCGGCCTGCCGCTGACCGTCACCACTCCGGGGGACCCGCCGCCGGGCTGGACCGGCAAGCTCTGGGCGGTACGGCACGGTGTGGAGCAGGCCGGGGAGCCGGAGTACCTGCTGCTGACCGACGCCGACATCGCCCATGGGCCGGACTCGCTCGCCGGGCTGGTCGCCGCCGCGGAGTCCGCCGGCCTGGACATGGTGTCGCAGATGGCCCGGCTGCGGGTGCACACCGGCTGGGAGCGGCTGATCGTGCCCGCGTTCGTCTACTTCTTCGCGCAGCTGTATCCGTTCCGCTGGTCCAACCGGCCGCGCGGCCGCACCGCGGCGGCGGCCGGCGGCTGCTCGCTGGTGCGGCGCGACGCCCTGGAGCGGGCCGGCGGGGTCGAGGTGATCCGGGGGGCGGTGATCGACGACGTGTCGCTGGCGCGGGCCGTGAAGCGTTCCGGGGGACGGATCTGGCTGGGCCTCGCCGAGCAGGTCGACAGTGTGCGGCCGTACCCGGACCTCTCCCAGCTGTGGCGGATGGTCTCCCGCAGCGCCTTCGCCCAGCTGCGGCACTCGGTGCTGCTGCTGGCCGGGACGGTGCTGGGGCTGGCGCTGGTCTACCTGGTGCCCCCGGTGGCCACCGTGGCGGGGCTGGTGGGCGGGGCTCCGCTGGTGGCCGGGCTGGGAGCGGCCGCCTGGGCGCTGATGGCGGGGACGTACGCGCCCATGCTCCGCTACTACGGGCAGCCGCTGGCGGCGGCGCTGCTGCTGCCGTACACGGCCGCGCTCTATCTGCTGATGACGGTCGACTCCGCGGTCCAGCACTGGCAGGGGCGGGGGGCGGCCTGGAAGGGCCGTACCTACCCGGCGCCCGACTGACCCCGGGCACGGTGCACCTCCCCGCCCCGGAGGTACGCCACCGGGGGCGGGTCAGCGGTGCTGTCCGAGCAGACGGCGGCCGGTCGGCTTGAGGTAGTCGTAGCGGACCATCTGCTCGGCGTCGCGCAGCCAGCCGGCCAGTCCCGGCGGGGCCGCCAGCGCGGCCTGGTAGAGCTGCTCGAAGGCGGTGGCGACGCTCTCCAGCGAGAAGCGGCCCACCACCCAGCCGCGGCCCCAGACGGAGAGCCAGGCGCGGCGCGCCGGGTCGTCCAGCAGCCCGCGGATCTGCCTGGCGAGCGCCGCCGGGGAACGCTCGCCAGTGCCGTAGCCGTACATGCAGCGTGAGGCGTGCTCCTCCACCGCCGGTCCCGGTTCGTGGACGGCGGTGTAGCCGTCGGCTCCGTGCACGATCAGCGGTTTGCCGAAGGCCAGTCCGCGCAGCGCCGAGCTGCCCATGCCGAGCACGATGTCGGCGGCGGCGTAGGCGGTGCGCGGGTCGGGCATCTGCCCGGGGACCAGCACCGCCTCCCGGCCGAGTTCGGCGTTGGCCGCCGCGGCGGCGGCCTGCAGCCGGGCCCGGCTGGGCCCCTCGCCGACGACGGCGAGGCGGACGCCGGGGTCGGCCAGCGCCCGTACGGCCTGCACGGTGAGTTCGGCTCCGGCGTCCTTGCCCAGGTCGGGGACCAGCCGGGTGACGATGACCAGCAGCCGTTCGTCGGGGCGGATGCCGTGGGTGGCGCGGAAGCGCGCGCCGTCCACCGCGCCGGGGGCGTCGGTGCCGGTGTCGACCGGGGGCTCGATCAGGTGCAGGTCGCGGTGGCCGAAGGCGCGTCCCTCGGACAGCAGCGCCCCCAGGCCCAGGACCAGGGGCTGGTGGCGGGGCATGCCGCGGAGCATCCGGATGCCGTAGAAGGTGGTGACGACGGGGAGCCGCCCGTAGCGTCCGGGGCCGAAGTAGGCGTTGCGGGCGGCGGGGACCTCCCAGGCGTGCAGCACCTGGCTGCGGTGCTCGCGGGCCAGCCTGCCCAGCCGGGCCCGTACGGTGGCGCGCGGGGTCGCCGGTCCGCCGGCCACCACCAGGTCCAGGCCGTGCGCCGCGGCCTTGTCCACCAGCGGCGCCGGGCCGTCGACGCCGCGGGCGAAGAGCACCGGGTGGTGTCCGCGGTCGCGCAGGGTGCGGGCGATGTCGACGGCGTTGATCTGGGCGCCGCCGAGGGCGAGGTTGTTGAGGTGGACGAGGATCCGGATGCCCTGACCGTCGCCTGACGACATGTCAGTCCCCCCAGTGGTGCGGGACGAAGACCGGGGCGGCGAGCACCACGGCGCGCGGCGGGGTGTCCAGCATCGGGCCGAAGACGTCGAACTGCCCGGCGGAGTGCCAGCTCATCAGGGTGCCGCCGTCGGTACGGCCGATGGAGTACACGCCGGCCCAGAGGGTGTAGCGGCCGCGGGGCAGTGGCAGGCGCGGGATGGTGCAGGTGACCTTGCGGTCCGCGCCGTCGAGCCGTATCTCGTGGCTGATCTGGAAGATGGGGCTGGCGGTGCCCTCGCTGACCCCGAGGTGCAGGGTGGCGTCGCCGCGGTAGTCGCCGCCCAGGAAGAGGTCGACCACCATGGGCTCGTCGGTGAGCAGACTGTCCCGGCCGACGCCGCGGACCTCGTGCTTGAGCAGCTGCAGCGGCTCCCCGGTGCGGGCGCCGGCCTCCGACTGGGCCTCGATGGAGTCGCGGTAGCCGGCCATGGCGTCCCGGATGCCCGCGTCGACCCGGACGGTGCCCCGGTCCAGCCAGATGCCCCGGGTGCAGATGGACTCCACCGCGGGCAGGTCGTGGGAGACGAAGACCAGGGTGGTGCCCTGGTCCAGCACCTCGCGCATGCGGTCCAGGCAGCGCTGCTGGAAGACGGCGTCGCCGACCGCCAGCACCTCGTCGACCAGCAGCACATGCGGCTCCAGATAGGCGGCCACGGCGAAGCCCAGCCGCATCTGCATCCCGGAGGAGTAGAACTTCACCTGGCGGTCGATGGCGTCGTTCAGCCGGGCGAACTCCACGATGTCGTCGAAGCGGCCGGCGACCTCACGGCGTTTGAGGCCGAGCAGGGCCCCGAAGAGGTAGATGTTCTCCCGGCCGGTCAGGTCGGGGTGGATCCCGGCCCTGATCTCGATCAGGGCGCCGATGCGGCCGCGTACGTCGATGTCGCCCGCGTACGGGTACATCACCCGGGTCAGCATCTTCAGCAGGGTGGACTTGCCGGAGCCGTTGGAGCCGATCAGGCCGACAGCCTCGCCCGGCTCGATGTGGAGGTTGATGTCCCGCAGCGCCCAGCGCCAGTCCTCGCCGCGCAGGCCGCGCAGCCTGCGGCTGACGGCCTCGACCTTGTCGCGCAGCAGCATCCGCTGCTGGTCGGCCTTGAAGCGCTTCCAGACGTGCTCGGTGCGGATGGTCCCGTCGGGCAGCTCACGCGACATCGGCGATCCCCGTCTCGAGCTTCTTGAAGAGGAGGTAGCCGCCCACCACGTAGACCAGTGAGCTGGCGGCGGCGATCAGGGTCAGCCGGGCGTCCGGCGCGTCGCCGTAGAGCAGCGCCCGCCGGTAGCCCTCGATGACGGCGCCCAGGGGGTTGAAGGCCACATAGATCTCCTGCAGCCGCTGCGGGATCTGGGACAGCGGATAGGCGACCGGGGTGGCGAAGACTCCCATCTGGGTGATGATGGGCAGCAGATGGCGGACGTCCCGCAGGTAGACCACCGCGATGGAGAGCACCAGCGCCACCCCGTAGGTGAAGGTGAACTGGATCAGCAGCAGCGGCAGCGCCCAGGCGGCGGTGGCCGCGGGAACCGTCCAGAACGCCAGGAAGAGCACCCCGAGCACCCCGATGCCGATCAGCATGTCCACGGTGGCGACCAGCATGGTGGCCAGCGGGAAGACCTCGCGGGGGCAGTAGACCTTGTTGAGCAGGCTGAGGTTGTTGGCGAGGCTCAGCGCGCCCTGGTTCATGGTGTTGCTGAAGAACTGCCAGACGATCAGGCCGACGTAGGCGAAGAGGGCGTAGGGCGCCGTACCCGTGTCGATCTTCACCGCCCGGTGGAAGACCAGGGTGAAGATGGCGCAGAGCGCCAGCGGTGTCAGCACCGCCCAGGCGAATCCCAGCACTGCCTGCTTGTAACGGGCTCTCAGGTCGCGTTCGGCCAGCGCCCGGACCAGTTCGCGGGCCCCCCACAGCTCCCTGGCCACCTGCCCCGGGCGCAGCCGGCGTCTGAACACCGTGCCCGGCGCCGGCCCCTCCGCCACGGCCGCGCCTGCCTGGGCGCGCACCTCGGCCACCTGTGCGTTGCGTCCCCCCACGGACCTCCGCCTTTCGTCCCCCCAGCGGCCCCGTCCCGGGACCGGGTCTGCCCAACTCTGGCACAGGATGTGGCCGACCGGAGGTGATTTGGTGAACGTGATCAACACCCCCGCCCGGATGCGCCCCGGCGGCCGGACCGCCCCCGGACGGGCTGCGGACCTCTGCGCGCCCGTGGCCCCGCGCCGGGCCCGGCGGCTCAGTCGACGGTACGCAGCAGCCGCGGCCGCAGCCCCGCCGCGGCGAGCTCGGCCAGCGCCCGCTCCACCAGGCCGTCCGCCGCGCAGCGCACGGCCAGGTCGGCCCCCCGGTACAGCGGCTCCGCAGCCTCGGCGGTCCGCCCCGTTGCACGCAGCGCCGCCCCGAGGTCCACCAGCGCCTCGGCGTACTCATGGGCGTCGGGTGAGCGGTCGAGGTGCTCCACGGCCTCCTGCAGCAGGACGACCGCCTCCGCGGGACCGGCCGCCACCGCGGCGGAGGTGCGCAGTGCCTGCCCGACGGCGGTGGCGGTGCCCTGGCGGCGCGCCCGCTCCAGGGTCTGCTCCGCCAGCCGGCGCGCGGCCGCCGGGTCGTCCCCGGCGAGCGCCAGGGCCAGATGCCCGGCCCAGGGGCACCAGGTGGGGTTGAGGGCGCCCTTGGCCTCCATGCGCCGTCCGACCTCGGTGAGTTCCGCGGCCGCGGCGGCGTGCCGCCCCTCGGCGAGCAGCAGCCGGCCCAGCACCGTCTGCGGGTCGGGGAAGACCACGGCGGCGGGGAACGGCGGGCCGAACTCATGGGCCCCGGCGATCTCCCTGGCCTCCTCCAGGCGGCCGCGGGAGAGCAGCACATCGATGAGCAGCCCGACCGCGTACCACTGGGCGGGCACCCGGCGGCCCACCCGGTCGGCGAGCCGCACCCCCTCGCGGGCGAACTCCTCCGCCTCGCCCAGCCGGCCGCGGCGGAAGCGCACCAGTCCCAGGAGGGTGAAGGCGAAGGAGAGGTGCGCCCCGCTCCATCCGGTCTGCTCGCACTCGGCGATGGCGGCGGCGAACATCTCCTCCGCCCGGTCGGGCCGGTCGGCGTACATGAAGGAGAGCGCGGCCACGCTGGGCAGTTCGAAGCCCCAGTCGGGGTCGGTGTAGCCGAGCGGACGGCCGGGCCGTCCGGGCGGCGGTGCCTGCCGCACCCCGCCGGCCTGCGGCTCCGCGTCCTCCAGGGCGAGGGCCCGGTCGGCGGCACCCACCGCGACCGCGGCCGGCTCGCCCCGCAGGGTGGCGTCCCAGGCCCGCAGGCACAGGACGGCGCGTTCGCCCTCGGTGCGGCCGGCCAGGTGCTCGGCGAGCCGGGCGAGGCGGCGGGAGCGTACCGGGCCCCCGGTCTCGGCGGCGTCGAAGACCTGCCAGAGGAAGTGCGCCGCCTGCAGCCGCAGCCGGCCGCGGCGGGACTCGGTGCGGGCCGACTCCTCGCCGACCATCTCCGCGGCCTCCTTCAGCCGGTCGCTGTGGGCGAGCGCCTGGGCGAGGCGGAAGGCGATGTCCTCGCGCAGCTGGGGGTCGAGGTCGGGTTCGGCGAGGGCGGCGTGCAGATGGTTGACGGTGAGGGCGGGCGCGGTGAGCAGCGCGGAGCAGCCGAGTTCATAGCGGACCACGGCCCGGTCGGCGAGGGCCGGCGGCTCCCGCAGGGCGCGCTCCAGGCAGCGGCGGGCCGCTTCGGGGGCGCCGGCCCGCAGGTTCTCCCGGGCGGCGGCGCGCAGCCGGTCCACGGTGGCGAGGTCGCCGTCGGGATGGGTCTCCAGCAGGTGGCGGGCGGCGGCGGTGATGCCGAGTCCGGCGTCGTCGACGGCCCAGGCGGCCTGGCCGTGCAGCGCGGTGCGCACGGCCGGGGGGGATGGCGTGGTAGACCGCGGTGGCGATCAGGGGGTGGACGAACTCCAGGGCGGCCGTGCCGGTGAGGATGCGGGCGGCGCGCAGCCGGTCCACGGCGTCGGCGGCCTCCGCGGGGCCGAGGCCTGCGACGGTGGCGGCCAGGTCGGGTTCGATGGCGGTGCCGAGGACGGCGGCGGCCCAGGCGAGCCGTACGGCGCCCGGCCCCAGGCGCTCCAGCCGGCGGACCAGTCCGCTGCCGCGGGCGGTGGCGGCGAGGTCGCGCAGCAGCGGGGCTGCGTCGCCGACCGGTTGGACGCCGCGGTCCTGGACCCTGGCGATCAACTCGACCGTCTCATAGGGGTTGCCGCCGGTGACAGCCCAGCACTCGCGGCAGAACGCCTCGTCGGCGACCTCGCCGAGGGCGGCTCTGACCAGGCCGGCGACGGCGTCCGGGCTCAGTGCGCTCAGGCCGATCGGCCGGGCGGTGCGGCCGGTGACCAGCTCGCGGAAGGTCTCGGCCTCGACGGGCAGTTCGGCGGGGCGGTAGCCGAGGACGGCCAGGACGGGCAGCTCCCGGATCCGGACGGCGAACGCCGCGAGCCAGGCCAGGGACTCCAGGTCGGCCCAGTGGGCGTCGTCCAGGACCAGCACGACCGGCGGCTGGTGGACGGCCAGCCTGGTGACGACCCAGTCCAGGCCGTCGCGGACGCCCTGCGGGTCGGGCAGCGCGCCGTCGCCCCGGGCGAAGAGGCCGACGGCGGGGCCGGCGATCTCGTACCAGCCACCGAACAGCTCCCGGCACTCGGCCTCGGTGCGGGAGGCGAGGACGGGCTGCAGCAGCTGCCGCACCACATGGAAGGGGACGGTGTGCTCCTGCTCGCTGCCGCGGGCGAAGAGCACGGTGCAGTCCCGGGCGGCCGCCGCGCGGCGCGCCTCGGCGAGCAGGGTCGTCTTACCGAGGCCCGCGGCGCCGCTGAACAGCAGCAGGCCGCCGATCCCCCGGCCGTCGCCGTCGGGCCCGTCGCAGATCCGGTCCACCGCCTCGCGGACGGCGGCCAGTTCGCTGTCCCGCTCGAACAGCTGCGGTCCGCCGCCCCGGACGGCCGCGGGCACGCCCGGTCCGATGCGGTCGGGCGACGCCGCTCCCGACGCCGCCGGTGTCTTGGACACCACCGCGCCCCTCTCCTCGCCTGCACCTTGCGGGGATGGTACTGACAATTGCGCCGTGTGGCAGTGGCTTTGACGGTGGGTGACGCCCGGCTGCCCCCGGGCGGCCCGCTACCTGAGGACGGCGACCTCGTCCAGCAGCCGCTCCCAGGCGTCCACGACGACGCCCAGTTCGAAGCGGTCCAGGGCGTGACGGCGGGCGGCCGCGCCCAGGGCGGCGCGGTCGCCGCCGAGGACCTTGCCGAGGCCGTCGGCCAGCGCCTGGGCGTCACCCGGGGGTGCCAGCACACCGGTGACGCCGTCCAGGACCACCTCGCGCACCCAGCCGACATCGGTGGCGACGCTGGGCAGCGCGGCGAGGGCGGCCTCGATGAGGACGCCCGGCACCCCTTCGCTGTCGCTGCTGAGCAGCAGGGCGTCGGCGGCCCGGTAGAGCGGCGCCGGGTCGGGCAGGTTGCCGAGGAAGTGCACCCTGCCCGGCGCCAGGGTTTCGGCGTGCTCGCTCAGCGCGGCGCGCAGCGGTCCCTCGCCCGCCACCGCGAGATGGGCGCCCGGGGTCCTGGTGACGGCCTCGACGGCGAGGTCGAGCCGCTTCTCGGGGGCGAGGGCGCCGACGGCGGCGACCAGGTCGGCGTCCTCCGGGAGACCGAGGGCGCTACGGGCGGCGCTGCGCTGCATTGGGCCGTCGGCGGGCGGATAGCGGTCGGCGGCGCGGCCGTTGGGGATGGTGCGGACCTTCGCGGACGGCAGCCGGAAGCGTTCCAGCAGCACCTCGCGGGCGCCGTCGGTGAGCGCGGCGACGGCGGCGGCGCGGCTCAGCATGGCCTGGACCCGCAGCCGCCGGGAGCGGTCGGCGGTCCAGTGGCGGGGGTCGCCGATGCTGACGTAGACGAAGGGGGTGCGGCTGCCGAGCAGGGCCGCGGCGCAGGCGGGCAGGGTGCTGGAGCCGTGGGCGACCACCACGTCGGCGGCCGCGGCGGCGCGGCGCAGAGCGCGCAGGGTCGCGGGGTGGAAGCGGGTGGGGCCGAGCACGGGCAGCGGGTCGCCGGCGGGGGCGTCGGGGTGCGGCTGGAGTGCGGCGAGACGGCTGTCGCGGCCCCGGGCCAGCAGTTCGCCGTGCAGGTCGCGGGCGAGGTTCTGGGCGCCGCGCCGACGGGCGTCGGTGACCAGGTGGAGCACGCGGGGGCGGGGGGCTGACGCGGTGTCCGGCATGGTGTCAAACCCTGGCACAGTCACGGCGGCGCCATTGCCTGTTCCCGGGGGCGGCTGACCGGCTGTCATGGAAAGTGACCGATTTCCGGTGCGACGCGCTCGGTGACGACCGGATCTTTGCATCGCTGGGGACAGTTTTTACGTATCCGCACTGGTATTCGCCAGCGGGCCCCAGATCCTGCCTGGGATGCTGTGTCGGCGTTCGCGCCGGTGTCCGGCCGCCAGGGCCGGGGCGCGTCGCACGAGGGGGGAGACCGGCACATGCATGTGCTCTACGTGATCGACAGCCTGGAGAGAGTCGGCGGAGCGGAGCAGGGGCTGGCCAGCATGGCGCCCCATCTGGTCCGCAGCGGTGTGCAGCTGGACATCGCCTACCTGGTCGACTCCGAGGGCTTCCAGCCCGAACTGACCGCCGCCGGCGCCACCCTGTTCGGTGTGCACCGGCCCCACCGGGCCGCGCGGGTGCGCGGACTGTACGACCTGCTGCGCGAGCGCCGCCCCGACCTGGTGCACACCACCCTCTACGAGTCCGACGTGCTGGGCCGCACCGCCGCGCTGGCGGCCCGGGTCCCGGTGGTCTCCAGCCTGGTCAACTCCTCGTACGGGCCGGAGCATGTGCACGCCCGCGGGCTCAGTCCGTGGAAGGTGCGCGCGGCCCAGGCCGTCGACGGGGTCACCGCGCAGGGGACCCGCCGCTTCCATGCGCTCACCCGGCATGTGGCCGGGGCGATGTCCCGCCGGCTGCGGATCTCCGCCGACCGGATCGAGGTGATACCGCGCGGCCGCGACCCCGAGGTGCTGGGGACGGTCACCCCGGAGCGCCGGGCCAAGGTCCGCGCGGCGCTGGGGGTGCCGCAGGAGGCGCCGCTGGTGCTGGCGGCGGCCCGGCAGCAGTACCAGAAGGGCCTTGACGTCCTGCTGGAGGCCTGGCCGCGGGTGCGCCGGGCGGTCCCCGAGGCGGTGCTGCTGCTGGCCGGCGGCCCGGGGGCGGAGACCGGGCGGCTGCGCGCCCTCGCCGAGGCCGCCGACCGGGACGGGCCGCGGAGCGTGCAGTTCCTGGGCGCCCGTACCGACGTCTTCGACCTGATGGCGGCCAGCGACGTCTTCACCGCCCCGTCCCGCTGGGAGGGACTGGGCAGCGCGGCCATGGAGGCCATGGGCGTCGGCGTGCCGCTGGTCTGCTCCGACGTGCCCGCACTGCGGGAGACGGTGGGCTCCGAGGAGTACGCGGCGCTGGTACCGCCCGAGCGGCCCGGCGCGCTGGCCGACGCGCTCACCGACGCGCTGGGCGACACCGAGGCGGCCCGGCAGCGGGTGGCGGCGGCCAGGGCGCGCTTCCTGGCGTTCTACACCCTGCAGCATGTGACCGGCCGCACCGTGGACTTCTACGAGCGGGCGCTCGCGGGCCGGGCCAGGGCCTGACGCCCCCACCTCGGGGCCCGGAATTGCCAAAGTGGTTGCGCCGGGCGCCGACTGGGGCAAGCATCGCAGGTGGTGCCGGAAGCTCACGGGGGTGGGGACGCAGGTCTTCCGGCCGTTCAGGGGGGTAACAGGTGCACAACCGTCCGAGTAGTCCCGCGACCGCCGACGGCGGCCGGCCCTGCGGCATGCGTCCGCGGCCGGCGCCGTCCGGGCCGGCCATGGCGATACCGGCCTGACCGGCCAGCCAGCGAGGCACGGCCGCCCCCTGGGGAGGGGGACGGCCGGGGTATCCGTGCCCCGCCATCGCCGTACGCACCGTGCGGGCTTGCGACGGCCCGCGGGGACGGCTGCGCCGGCACCGCAGGGAACGGCCGCGAGGCGGCCGGTCCCGGCAGCACCAGCACACGATCGCGAGGGGAACTCCACCGGTGGAACCGGCAAACCATCTCACCGTCCTGCGGCGGCACTGGCGGCTGCTGGCCGGCTGCGCACTGGCCGCGCTCGTCATCGGCTGGCTGCTCACCCCGACCGGCACGGCCGTGGACAACGGCAAGTGGGAGTGCAAGGTCAGCATCGTCCCGGCCGCGGGCTCCGGGGACACCGTCAAGATCGACCAGGTGATGTCCTTCGCCACCGGCTCGGACGTCGCGGAGGCCGCCGCCAGGAAGCTCGGCACCACCGACATCCAGGGGCTGCTGGCCCGCCGTGAGGTGGCCGCGGTCAGCCCGCAGATGCTGCAGTTCACCGCGCACGGCCCCACCCAGCAGGCCTGCTCCGACGTGGCCAGCGCCTTCGCCACCGCCACCATCTCCGGCTACGGCCGGGAGGCGCAGCGCAACGCCCAGGACTCCATCCAGGCCCTCCAGCAGCAGGCCACCGTCCAGCAGCGCCAACTGGACACCCTGAACACCCAGTTCGCCACCGCCACCCGTGCCACCCGGGTCAAGCTCCAGCCGCAGATCGACGCCGCCAAGGCCGCGGTCACCCAGACCCTCACGGACATCTCCAACCTGCAGAACGCCGCCCGCACCGACGCGGTGCGCCAGTGGGGCTCCATCGACAGCAGCCCGGCCTCCTCCAACATCCTCACCGCGCCCAGCAGCCGTCCGCTGCGCCTCGGCCTGGCGGTGCTGCTGGGGCTGGCGCTCGGCGTGGTCGCCGCGCTGATGCTGGACCGGCTGGACAGCAGGGTGCGCAGCCGCAACGCCGCCGAGGAGGCCTTCGGGCTGCCGGTGATCGGGGAGATCCCGGTGCTCTCCCGGCGGCTGCGCCGACTGCGCGAGCCGGTGGTGACCGCCCGGCCGTCCGCGCCGGCCGCCGAGGCGTACCGCTCGCTGCGCTCCACGCTGCTGCTCACCGGCCCCTCCTCGCTGGCGCTCCACATCAGGGAGGGCGAGGAGGACGGCACCCCGGCCGCCCGCGCCGCCCGGCGGCTCGCCCACCCGGCGCCGGTCGTCCTGGTGATGTCCGGCCGCAGCGGCGACGGCAAGACCACCACGGTGGCCAACCTGGCGGCGGCCCTGGCCGAGACCGGACGCTCGGTCCTGGTGCTGGACTGCGACTTCCGGCACCCGCAGACCCATGAGCACCTGGGCAGCGGAACCGGCCCCGGCATGGCCGAACTGCTGGCCGGCACCCGGTCGCTGGGCATCGAGGACGTCATCCGGCCCACCAACGTCCAGGGGGTGACCCTGATCGGCGCCGGCAACACCAACGCCTACCCCGCCGCCCTGGTGATGCGGGCCGGCGAGGTGCTCCAGCGGGCCAGACGCCACGCCGACCTGGTCCTGATGGACACCTCCCCGCTGCTGCACGCCAACGACGCCTACGACCTGGTGCAGCACGCCGACGCGGTGCTGGTGACCGTCCGCAGCGGCAATGTGACCCCCGAGCAGGCGGCCCGGGTGAGCGAGCTGCTGGCCCGTACCGGGGTGCCGGTGGCCGGCGTCGCGCTGACCGCCTCCACCTCGCCCTCCGGCGGGCTGCCCCGGGTGGGGCTGCGCCGCTCGGAGTCGTCCGCGTCCGGCGCGGCCGTCACCCCGCTGGGCCGCGGCGGTCAGGCCCGGGCCCTGAACCGCCCCGCCGCCGGCGAGGGCGCCGCCCGGGAGCCCGAACGGCCCGCCCCCAGCTGGGCCCGCGGCCGGGACGCCGGTCCGCCTGAGCACCCCGCCGACGTGGGGTTCGCCGACGGCGCCGCGTCCGTCCGCCGCGCCGAGGGGGACGACCGGTGACGGACGCCGCCGCGACCGAACCGGCCGCCGCCCCGGACCCCGCACCGGCGCAGAACCCGCCCCGCGACGGCCGTACCCGGGTGCTGTGGCTGGCCAAGGGACTGGGGCGGGGCGGCGCCGAGCAGTTGCTGGTCAACTGCGCCCGGCAGTTGGACCGCGACCGCTACGAGGTCGACGTCGCCTATGTGCTGCCCTGGAAGGACGCCCTGGTACCCGCCCTGGAGGCGGCCGGCGCCCGGGTGCACTGCCTGGGCGGGACCCCCGGCACCCCGGGCCGCCCGGACCCCCGCTGGCCACTGCGGCTGCGGCGGCTGGCCGTGGAGCGCGGGTACGCGCTGGTGCACACCCATATGCCGGTGCCCGCCGTGGCCGCCCGGCTGCTGGTGCGCGGGCCGGGGCTGCGCCGGGTACGGCTGGTGCACACCGAGCACAACATGTGGGAGCGCTACCGGACCGCCACCCGCTGGGCCAACGCCGCCACCTACGGCCGCAACGACGCGGTGATCGCGGTCTCCCAGGCGGTGGCGGACACCGTCACCCGGCGCGGTCCGGGCGGCTGGCTGACCGTGGTGCACCACGG
>NZ_LIQR01000799.1 GCF_001418575.1 Peterkaempfera griseoplana | reverse complement strand
CCGGCCGCGGCCGGGGGAGCGCCACGGAGTCCAGTACTTCTTCACCGGCGAGGACGAGTTCGACAAGCTGGTGGCCAACGGCGAGCTGCTGGAGTGGGCCGTCTTCGCGGGCAACCGCTACGGCACCCCGCGCGGCCCCGTCCTGGAACGGCTGGAGCGCGGCGAGCCGGTGCTGCTGGAGATCGACCTCCAGGGCGCCCGCCAGGTCCGCGAGTCCATGCCCGAGGCCCAGCTGGTCTTCCTCGCCCCGCCGTCCTGGGAGGAGCTGGTGCGCAGGCTCACCGGCCGCGGCACCGAACCGCAGGACGTCATCGAGGAGCGGCTGGCGGCGGCCCGGGTGGAGCTCGCGGCGGAGTCGGAGTTCGACGTCACCCTGGTCAACACCTCCGTCGAGCAGGTCGCGGCCGAACTGCTAGCCTTGATGAACGTAGTCTGACTGTTCTCCACCCTTTCGGAAGGTTTTCGCGTGTCCTCTTCCATGACCGCGCCCGAGGGCATCATCAACCCGCCGATCGACGAGCTGCTCGAGGCCACCGACTCGAAGTACAGCCTGGTGATCTACGCGGCGAAGCGCGCGCGGCAGATCAACGCCTACTACTCCCAGCTCGGCGAGGGCCTGCTGGAGTACGTCGGGCCGCTGGTCGACACCCATGTGCACGAGAAGCCGCTGTCGATCGCGCTGCGCGAGATCAACGCCGGCATGCTGACGGCCGAGGCCATCGAGGCCGCCCAGTAGTCAGCCGTCCACGCGGACATTCGCCGCGGGCCGCCGGAACGCCGGCGGCCCGCGGCGTCCGCAT
This sequence comes from Peterkaempfera griseoplana, assembly GCF_001418575.1. Lineage (GTDB taxonomy): Bacteria > Actinomycetota > Actinomycetes > Streptomycetales > Streptomycetaceae > Peterkaempfera > Peterkaempfera griseoplana. The sequence continues at coordinate 501 of NZ_LIQR01000799.1, read as the reverse complement.
ATCCGGGGCCGGAGGCCGGGCGCCGGTCGGCCTGACCGCTGACCTGCCCGGGGCGCGCGCGTACAGTGTGGCCTGACCTGCAGACCCACCAGAGGCCGGAGCTGAGCAGCATGAACGGGCGCGCCGAGCAGCCGGAGGAGCGAGTGCAGCCGGAGGGGCACGTGCGGCCGGACGGGCCCACGCAGCCGGAGCGGCGCGGCGCCGCGCATCCGGCGGAGCCCCCGCGGGTGGTCCTGGGCGTCAGCGGCGGCATCGCCGCCTACAAGGCCTGCGAGCTGCTGCGCCGGCTGACCGAGTCGGGCCACCGGACCACCGTGGTGCCCACCGCGTCCGCCCTGCACTTCGTGGGCGAGGCGACCTGGGCCGCGCTCTCGGGACGGCCGGTGGCCACCGAGGTCTGGGAGACCGTCCACGAGGTCCCCCATGTGCGGATCGGGCAGCAGGCCGATCTGGTCGTGGTGGCGCCCGCCACCGCGGACCTGCTGGCCAAGGCCGCCCACG
>NZ_LIQR01000798.1 GCF_001418575.1 Peterkaempfera griseoplana | reverse complement strand
GGTCGGGGGTGCGGTTGCAGGCGATGTCGGCTGCGGCGCGGGGAAGGTCGATGCCGGTGGCCTGGTGGACGAGGTGGCCGATCAGGTCGCCGCCGATGCGGGCGTTGACCTCGATGAGCCGCGGGCCGGTGTCGGTGAGGCGCATCTCCACGTGGGAGATGCCGTTGGCCACGCCGAGGGCGTCCAGGGCAGCGACGGCGACGGGGCCGGCTTGGGCGAGGAGCGGGTCGCCGGCGATGACGATATGGCCGACTTCCTCGAAGAAGGGTTCCGGGCCGAGGGCTTTGCGGGTGACGGCGACGGGGGTGGTGGTGCCGCGGGCGGTGACGCACTCCACGCTGATCTCCGGGCCGGCAAGGTACTCCTCGACCAGGACCCCGGTGCCCTCGCGGCCCTGCTCGGTGGCGGCATGGGCGGTGTAGTGCCAGGCGGCGGGGAGGGCGTCGGCGCTGTCGACCTTGATGACGCCGATGCTGCCGGCGTGGGCTGCGGGTTTGAGGACGACGGGGTATCCGATGCGGCGCGCGGCTGCTGCGGCCCGGCGCAGGGAGGTGACGCGGGTGGAGGTCGCGGAGGGGATGTCGGCGGCGGCGAACACGGCCTTGCTGGCGGCCTTGTTGCGGCAAGCGACGGCGGTGGCTGAGCTGTTGCCGGGCAGGCCGAGATCTGCGGCCAGGTTGGCGGCGGGCACCAGGGCGTACTCGTCCCAGGTCATGACGCCGGCGATGCGGTGGCGGCGGGCGAGTGCGGCGGCGGCTGCGCGCAGGGCCCGGGGGTTGAGGGTGTCGGCGACCTCGTGGTCGGCGATGTAGGGGGTCTGCCAGGTGGGGGCGGTGGGATTGATCAGCGCGAGGGGCTGGGCGGCTGCGGCCTGGGCGAGGCAGTACTCGCGGTAGGCGGCCTCGCCGGAGTTGAGGACCAGCAGGACACCGTCGTCGGACATGGGTAGGGCGCCTCCAAGGGCGGACGAAGATGGGCGGGGCAACGGGGTGAGGGGCCTTCAGGCGACGCGGGCGGCGGACGGGGTGTTGCGGTGCTGGTGGGGGTGCTCGTAGGAGGCGCGGTGGCGCCACAGTCCGGGGAAGCAGATGGCGGTGGCCGTCAGGTGGAGTGCGGCGCAGGCCAGGACGAGCTGCGGCAGGTGGGCGGCGGGGACCGCGGCGACCACGACTCCGGCCAGCGGTAGCGGGAGAAGGACCAGCAGGACCGTGACGGCCAGGGCGGCGGCGAAGCCGCGGGCCGGGAGCAGCCGGCTCCGGGCGGTGCGCAGGACCACGGTGAGGGCGCCTTCGGCGGCCATCAGGGCGGCGAGGGCGATGGTGTAGGCGGGCAGGGAGCCGGACAGCGCCGCTGCGGTGGTGGCGGCGCAGGTCGTCGCGGCGCTGGCCAGGCCGACGGGGAACAGGCCCCAGCGGTCGATCGCGCGGCGGGCGGCGGTGATCGCGACCAGGGAGGCGGCTGCGGCGATGCTCCAGACGGTGCCGGTGGCGGCGCTGGAGTGGCCCAGGGCCCGGGTGACGGTGATGGGGGTGGCGACTTGCAGCACGCCGGAGACCAGGTTGCCGGCGGCGAGGGCTGCGAGGAGCCAGGCCAGGGCTGGGGTGCGGCGCAGTACGCC
>NZ_LIQR01000797.1 GCF_001418575.1 Peterkaempfera griseoplana | reverse complement strand
CCTCGGCGCGGGTGAAGGGCGACGCCCGGATGGCGGAGGTGCTGCGCCGCGCGGTGCGCTCGGGGGTGACCGCGCCCACCGAGCCGTGCGTGGTGGTGCGGGGCTCCCGGCGGTGGCGCGTCCCGGCGTACGAGCTGCAGGAGATCACGGACGAGCTGCTCTCCCGGGACATCCGCTACGGCGCCGCCCGGGAGGCGCTGCCGCAGCGGATCGCGCACGCCGTCCTGGTGAAGATGGAGAACGGCGGGGAGGCCCCCGACGACCGGGTGCAGGACGCGGTGGCGCGCTCCCAGGCGGTGAAGGCCACGGTCAAGCAGATCTGGCCGCCGGTGGATCCGGTGAAGCTGGTCCACCGGCTGCTGACGGACGCGGCGTTCCTGGCGGAGTGCGCCGAGGGCGTGCTGACGANNCAGCGCACCCCGTCGCTGGGGCATGTGGTGCTGGACGAGGCGCAGGACCTCTCCCCCATGCAGTACCGGGCGGTGGGGCGCCGTTGCAGCACCGGTTCGGCGACGGTGCTGGGCGACATCGCCCAGGGCACCACTCCGTGGGCGACGGCCTCCTGGGCCGAGGCGCTGCACCATCTGGGCAAGCCGGAGACCCGGGTGGAGGAGCTCACCCGGGGCTTCCGGGTGCCGAGCGAGGTGATCGCGTACGCGTCCCGGCTGCTGCCGTCGATCGCGCCCGGGCTGGCCCCGGCGTCCTCGGTGCGCGAGACGCCCGGTGCGCTGGAGGTGCGGCCGGTGCCTCCCTCCTCCGGCGGGGAGGGGTCCGCGCCGGAGCCGCCCGACGACCTGGCCGCACTGGACCGGGCGGCGGGACTGGGTGGCCCGTGGGGCCACCCGGCGCTGGACGCGGCGGTGCTGGAGGCCTGCCGGGAGGCTCTGGAGCGGGAGGGTTCGATCGGGCTGATCGCCGCCGACGCCCGGGTCCCGGTGCTGGCCGGGGCGCTGGCGGCGGCGGGGCTGCCGTTCCTGTCCCCCGGGGAGGAGACCAGCGCGGAGGCCAG
>NZ_LIQR01000796.1 GCF_001418575.1 Peterkaempfera griseoplana | reverse complement strand
GTCCTCGGGGTGGGGGCTGGGGTGGTCACAGCTCGAACTTGATGAAGATCAGGTCGGTCACCTCGACGTCCAGTCCGGTGCCCTGGAGTTGGAAGTAGGCGTCGGCGACGCCTTGGCCGAGGATGTGTTGGGCAGTGGTTTCGTCGCCGGCGTCGCGGGCGGCCAGGAGGGCGGCGGTGGCGGCGGGGGTGAGGTCTTCGTTGAGCTGGCGTTCCCGGCGGTCGTCGCTGGTGCCGTTGGCGCCGGTGAATCCGAACCGGGCGGTGAGGTTGGCGCGCAGTCCCCGGGCGCGCATGGCGGCATCGGCGCGCTTGCCCAGGCGGGGCCGGAAGGCCTTGCGGACCTCCTCGTCCAGGCGGGCGGCGAAGGCGGGCGGGGGGTTCTTGCGCTCGCCCTTGAGGTAGCGGCGGATGGTGTGGGGGTGGACGCCGAGGAGCTCGGCGACCTGCCGGGTCTTACCGTGGGCCTGGCGGTGGTGGACAGCTCGCCGATGAGCTGGGAGCGCATCGCCCACAGGGCGTCGATGACCTGGCCCATGGGTCACTCGCCTCCGGTCAGGACGGCGTCGGTGCCGGCCTTGATGCGGCGGGCGGGATTGATCTGGGCCTGCTCGGCGAGGTCGAGGTACCACTGCATGGTCTGGATGCCCTCTTCCTTGACGTAGCCGGGGTTGGGGCCGAGGTGGAAGCCGCTTTTGTGGCCGCACAGCCATCGGATGTCGGGGGTCGGGGAGGCGTAGACGACGCAGTCGGTCAGGACGGCCAGGGGGGCGGCGCCGGTCGCGGTGAGGGTGGCGCGGATCTTGCGGTGCAGGTTGACGCGGGAGCGGGAGATGACCGCGGCGCGGATGTCGGGTCGCCAGGTGGGCCGGTTAAGGGCGGGCCAGGGGGCGTGGGGGTCGCCGGCGCGGCGGCCGATCTCGTGGGGGCGTTCGCGGAGCTTGCCGATGGCGCCCTTGAAGGTGGACTTGATCGCGGCCAGCACCATCAGGTCGGTGGCGTGCTCGGCCTTGAAGTCGTCGTCGGTGAGCTGTGCCATGGCGGTGAGGAAGGCGTCGGGGTCCATGCCGGGGGTGACGCCGAGGGCGGCCATCGTCTCGAGGTAGCCGCGGGTGAGGTGCTCGTACCAGGGCTTGAGGTAGGGGCCGTTGCCGAACGGCGGTGGCGGGTTGG
>NZ_LIQR01000795.1:980-1619 GCF_001418575.1 Peterkaempfera griseoplana | reverse complement strand
ACTGCGGCGTCAGACCGCCGCGGAGGCACCGCCGTCGAGCGGGACGGCGGCCCCGGTGAGCTGCCGGGCGGCGGGCGAGAGCAGGAAGCGCACCAGCTCGGCGACGTCCTCGGGCTGGGTCAGCCTGCCCAGCGGGGTGCCCTCCGCGATGGCGCCGTTGACGCTCTCCGGGTCACTGCCGGCGCGGTCGGCCAGCTCCTTGGCGGTCTGCGCCCAGAGCGGGGTGTCGGTGACACCCGGATCGACCAGGTTCACCCTCACCCCGGAACGCCCGAGGTCCTTGGAGACCGCCTTGGCGAAGGCCGCCAGGGCGGCGTTGACCGTCCCGTTGACCGGGAAGAGCGGATCGGGCTCCTTGCGGAACGTACCCCCGACCAGCACCACGGCTCCCCCGCCGCGCTCCGCCATCACCCGCCCCGCCGCCCGGCAGAGCCGGACGGCACCCAGCAGCTTGGCGTTCAGCGTCGTCCACCACATGTCCTCGGTGGTCTCCAGCAACGGGGCCATCGGACCGTCGCCTGCGCTGTGGACCAGGCCGTCGATACGCCCCAGCCTCCGCAGCACCTCGGCGACGCCCTCCTCCACGGAGTCCGGCTTGTTGATGTCCATCCGCAGCGGCACCAGGCGGTCCCGCCCGGC
>NZ_LIQR01000795.1:0-918 GCF_001418575.1 Peterkaempfera griseoplana | reverse complement strand
CGGCCTCGCGGACGATCTGCTGGTAGCGCTCGGAGCGGAAGACGTCGGCGTAGCGCTCGGGGTCGCAGCTGAAGCCGGACACGAACATCACCCCGGGCTCGGTGCTGACCACCGAGTGGTAGGCGACGAACGCCTCCACCTCGGGGGCGTTGCGCACCACGTCGAAGATGGTGCGCTCACGCCACTCGCGGTAGGCGCGGTACATCTGGGGGCGGACCTCCACGTGCCGCATCTGGAGGTAGGGGGTCTGCGGGAGCGCCGTCTCCACGTCCTTGGGCGCCTCCACGTAGTGCAGCAGCTGCCGGCGGAAGTCGGCGGTGATGGACGGCGCCAGGGCGCCCCAGAGGTCGGTCCACTCCGCGCGGATCCCGGTCAGCTCGTCCAGGCTGCCCAGCGTGGTGAGCTCCAGCAGGGTGGCGTCCACGGTGCTCCGGTAGAGCGCCCGGTCCTCGCGGGGGTGTGCGGCGTTGTGCTCGGCCCAGTTCTTGGCGACCAGGTCCAGGTCGGCCTCGTCGGCGTGGACCTCGGTGACCAGCAGCAGGCTTGCGGACATGGCAAACAACTCCCTTGCAGGGCAGTGGATGTGACGGGGTGTCGATCGCTCTCACCATCCGGTGCGGCGACCTGGGAATGACGCTACGGAGTTCAAGTGCACCTGAAGCGAAGCCGTCGGCTCAGGTGTGGTGCAGCTCACACTCGGCGGGGTCGGCGCCCATCGACCAGCAGGCCAGGGCACAGGCGGGGGCCTGCTCCGCGGGCGCGGTGCGGACGCCCGCGGCCGGGGCGGTGCGAGGTGCCGGGCGGCGGCCGTGCTCGCGGTCGTGGGCGGGTGCGAGCGCGGGTGCGGGTGCGGCGCGGTCGGGCAGGGCGGTCGGGATCACGGCGGGGTTCCTTCCTGTCTGTCCCTTATACCCATCT
>NZ_LIQR01000794.1 GCF_001418575.1 Peterkaempfera griseoplana | reverse complement strand
GCACCCCTCCGAGGCGCCCCCCACCGCGGGTCTGCTGGGCCCCGTCGACGAGCCGACCCTCTCCACGGGCGACGACTGGCGCACCGTCGGCTACACCCCGCCCTCCGGCATACCCCTGCACTCACTGCAGGTCGGCGCGCCCGGCGCGGCCCCCTGGCCGGACCGGATGCGCACCCTGCTGCGCACCCCCATGTCCGAGCGCCCGGTCTTCGAGCGCACCCCGCACGAGGGCCGTCCCGAGGCCGCCGCCGGGCCCAACGTCCCGCGCGTCCTCGACCTCAGTCTCCGCATCGGCGAACTGCTGCTGGCCAGCGGGGAGAGCGCGGAGGACGTGGAGGCCGCCATGCTGGGCGTGACCCACGCCTACGGCCTGGACCGGTGCGAGCCCCAGGTCACCTTCATCATGATCTCCATCTCCTACCAGCCCTCGCTGGTGGACGCCCCGATCACCGCCGACCGCACGGTGCGCCGCCGCGCCTCCGACTACACCCGGCTGGCCGCCGTCTACCGGCTGGTCGCCGACATCACGGCGGAGCGGGCCGGGGTCAACGACGCCTACCGCCGCCTCGCCGAGATCCGCCGCAACCGCCACCCCTACCCCGGCTGGCTGCTCTCGCTCTGCGCCGGCGGCCTGGCCGGAGCCGCGTCGCTGCTGGTCGGCGGGCAGCTGGACGCCAGGGCCTGGCTGGTCTTCGCCACCGCCTTCGTCGCGGCGCTGCTCGGCGACCGGCTCGCCTGGCTGGTCGCCAGCCGGGGGCTCCCGGAGTTCTACCAGTTCGTGATCGCCGCCATGCCGGCCGCCGGGATGGGCGTCCTGCTCGCCCTCGCCGGTCCGGGCACCGGGCTGCGCGGCTCGGTGGTGATCACCGGTGGACTGTTCGCCCTGCTGCCCGGGCGGGCCCTGGTCTCCGCGGTGCAGGACGGACTCACCGGCTTCTACATCACCGCGGCCGCCCGGCTGCTCGAAGTGCTCTACCTGGTGGCCGGCATCATCACCGGCGTGCTGCTGGTGCTCTACGTCGGGGTGCGGTTCGGCGCCGAGCTGCGGCCCGAGCAGAGCCTGCTGCAGCACAGCTACCCGCCGCTGCAGCTGCCGGCGGCGATGCTGCTCACCCTGGCGTTCGCGGTGATGCTGCAGAGCCACCGCCGCTCCCTGCTGCTGGTCACCCTCAACGGCGGCGTCGGGTGGGCGGTGTACGGGGCGCTCACCGTGGACGTCGGGGTGTCCCCGGTGGTCGCCACCGGGGTGGCGGCCGGCCTGGTCGGCCTCTTCGGCCAGCTGGCCTCCCGCTACCGCTACGCCTCGGCGCTGCCCTATGTCACCGCGGCGCTGGGGCCGCTGCTGCCCGGTTCGGCGATCTACCTGGGCATGCTCTCGGTCGCCCAGGGCGACGCCTCCGACGGACTGGTCGCCGTCAGCCGGGCCGCGGCACTGGCGCTGGCGCTGGCCGTCG
>NZ_LIQR01000793.1 GCF_001418575.1 Peterkaempfera griseoplana | reverse complement strand
GGGTGGCGGGGGTGGCGGCGCGGGCCAGGTGGGACCTGTGGTCCAGCGCGGTGATCTCGCCGGTGACCACGGTGCAGCCGCGGAGCACCCGGCGCAGCGGGACGATCACGTGGCGCGGGTCGATGGACCCGGCGGCGGCCTCGGGGAGGAAGGGCTGGTAGGTCATGTAGGGCTGGGGCTCGACCACGGTGATCTCGGCTTCGCCCCGGTTGAGCCGGCGCTGGATGCGCAGCGCCGCGTACATGCCGACGTATCCGCCGCCGACGACAAGGATGCGGGCGGGCCGGCGGCTCTCCGGCCGGGGGTCGTGGGAGCCCTGGGGGAATGTGACCTGGTTCACGTGTCCATGACGCACCGTGCGGGGGGTTCTTGTCCACAGTGCGTACGGGATCTGTGGGGCGGATGATGTCGGCGGGGCGGGTGGGTGCCGGCCGCCGTGTCCGGTGGGCGTGGCGGGGGTCCGGGTTTCCTCGCAGGTCCGGTGGGCCGTGGCCGCCGCCGTACCGGCGCTGCGGGTGCGGAACGGCCGAATCCTCACCCCGTCCTCTGTCGGAGCTGAATGCGCATCAACTATCGTCAGCCAATCGGCGTGCGGGCACCGCTGTCGGCAGGGACGGTCGCCGTCCGTGCAGGCCTGGTGACGGTGCCGGTGGGGGAAGTGGCAGTGCGGCCGGCCGGGTCGGCGGGGAGGACGCCGAGCGTGCCGGTGGAAGTTGGACTCCTGTCGTGCCGGGGGGCGCGCGGGATGCACGGTGGGCAGGCCGGTACGGCCGGCCCACGGGGGAGGGCTGAGCCATGGATCAGCAGAAGCAGCCACGGGTACGCCTGTCCGCCGCGCTGGGGGCGCCGGGGGGCGTGCCCGCCGGTGTCCAGGGCGGCGCACGGGCGGCCGTCTCGATCGCCGCGTCACCGATGGCCCTGGGTATGGCCGAGCCGGGGGTGGTGCCGGGGCAGCGCTCGCTGGAGCCGCGTCCGGACCCGGGTGCGGCCGGCCCGGGAGGGCGACGGCCCGGCGGGCGGTTGCGGGTGGACGCCCGGCGCAATCTGGAGAGCGTGCTGCGTGCGGCGCGCGAGGTGTTCGGCGAACTCGGCTACGGGGCGCCGATGGAGGAGGTGGCCCGGCGGGCCGGGGTCGGGGTGGGCACGGTGTACCGGCGCTTCCCGAGCAAGGAGGTGCTGGTCCGGCGGATCGCCTCGGAGGAGGTGGCCTGGCTGACCGCCCAGGCCCGGGAGGCGCTGCACGGCGATCCCGACCCGTGGGGTGCGCTGGCCGGGTATCTGGCCAGGGCCGTGGCCACGGGTGCCGGCCGGCTGCTGCCGCCGGAGGCGGTGCGCCTCGCGGAGCGGCTCGCCCGCGGCGAGGTGCGGT
>NZ_LIQR01000792.1 GCF_001418575.1 Peterkaempfera griseoplana | reverse complement strand
CCACCACCCTGCGGCAGGGCACGCCGGGTGCCCGACCCCCACCCCCGCGGCGGGTCGGACACCCGGCGTGCCGGGGGTCGCCGCCCGTGGACCGCTCACCCTCCGGCGGGCACCCGGCAGGACGGCCGGGCCCGTCCTACTCCGGCCGGAGCACCACGAAGTCGGCCCCGGCGGGGTCCATGCAGAACCCCAGTCGCCCCACACCCGGCACGTCCTCGGGCTCCATCAGCACGCTCCCGCCGTGCTCCTTCACCCTTGCGACGGTGGCGTCGCAGTCCGCCGAGGCGAACACCGGATGCCAGGTGGCCCGGCTGCCCGCATAGGCCAGGTGCTCCGGGGGCAGCTCCATCAGGCCGCCGTGCATCCGCTCCGCCGGACAGCCCGCCGGAACGAGCATGGAGTACGTCCCCGGAGCGCCGCCGGGCATCGGGATGTCCTGGGTGGTCCAGCCGAACAGCCCGCCGTAGAACTCCTTGGCCCCCGCGGCGTCGGTGGTGTACAGCTCCGTCCAGCAGAGCCCGCCGGGCTGGTCCACCAGCTCGACCCCCGCCGTCTTGAGCGGCTGCCAGACCGCGAACTGGCCGCCCTGCGGATCGGTGAACTGCGCCAGCCGCCCCTCCTCGCCGGCATCCCCCGGTGCCATCCGCACGGCGCCGCCGAGCCGCCGCACCGACTCGGCCACGGCCTCCGCGTCCTGGGTGTGGAAGTAGAGCATCCATGCCGAGCGGGCGCCGTCCTCAGTCAGCCGGCCGAGCCCGGCGACCACCTTGCCGTCCAGCCGGAAGAGCCCGTAGGCACCGGCCGCGGGCCCCTCGGAGCGGAACTCCCACCCGAACACCGCGCCGTAGAAGCGGGCGGTGGCCGTGAGGTCCGGCGTGCCCAGGTCCAGCCAAGCCGGGGAGCCCGGGACGAAATCGGTAGTGATCATGTCGGGTCCTCTCACAGAAGCACTGTCCCCGGGTGGACCTCCCCGCCGCCCGAAACTCATCGGCCCGGGGCGCGAGTACTCCAGCCG
>NZ_LIQR01000791.1 GCF_001418575.1 Peterkaempfera griseoplana | reverse complement strand
CCCGGCGCCCCGCCGACGGCCGCGTCACCGCGGTGCCGGAACCCCGCCGCCTCGTCGTAGGCCCGCAGCGGGCGGTTGGCGCTGACGCAGTCCAGCCGCAGCCGCCCCGGCCCCCGGTCGAGGACCGCCCGCGCCACCCAGTCGATCATCCGGCGGCCGAGGGCGGTGCCCGCAGCCTCCCGCCGGACCGCCATCCGGTGCAGACAGCCGGCGGGGGCGGGATCGTCGTCCCACAGCGGGTCTGCCCAGTCCGGGGTGACGGTGGCGGCGAGCCGGCCGTCCACCCGCACCAGTCTCCCCCCGGCGCAGTGCCTCCTCGATCCAGTGCGGCTCGAAGCGTGCGGGCCACTGGGTGACGCCACGACCGCGGAGCCGTCCGGCAGCCTCGTCCAGCACCGCCGGCACCTCGGCCGAGTGCTCCGTTCCTGCCCTGGAGAATGTCGGGTCGCCGCGCATGCGCACCGTGATGTCGGCGGCCCGCTCCCGGTGACCACGCTTGTCCGCCCCGCCAGGAGTGTGCGTCACTGGTAATGGGTGCCGATCGTGAGGAGCCGGCCGTGGGACTACTGGGCGCTGTGGGACTGGTGCTGCACCCCGAGCGGGAGTGCGGGACGACCCTGACCAGGATCCTGGACTGGGCGCATGCCCACGGCGGGCAGGTCCTGGCGGTGCCCGAGGAGGCGGCCCGGGTCGACAGCGACGCCGTCGCCGTGGAGGCCGCGGAACTCGCCCGGCGGGCCGACCTGATCGTCAGCCTCGGCGGCGACGGCACCATGCTCCGGGCGATGCGGCTGGCCTGCGGCGGGCGGGCGCCGGTGCTGGGGGTCAATGTGGGCCGGCTGGGCTTCCTCGCCGAGGTCGACATCCCCGAGGTGCCGGAGGCGCTCTCGGCCATCGACGCACGCCGGTTCACCGTGGAGCCGCGCTCCGGGGTGCGGGCCGGGGTCGACGGCTCCGACGAGCTCGCGTTCAACGACATCGCGCTGGTACGCGTCCCCGGCGACCGCTCGGCGTCGGTGAGTGTGCAGGTCGACGGGCACCACTTCGTCAGCTACGCCGCCGACGCCGTGGTCGTGGCCACACCCACCGGGTCCACCGCGTACAGCTTCTCCGCCGGGGGCCCCATCGTCTCCCCCAGCGCCGAGGGCCTGCTGGTGACCCCGGTCGCGCCGCACTCGGCGTTCAACCGTGCGCTGTTCCTCTCCGCCGGGGAGAAGCTCGCCCTGGAGGTGCTGCCGCGCAGCGGGCGGCTGGCCGTGGAGGCGGACGGACGGGTCGTGGGCCATGTCGGCCCCGGGGACCGGCTGGACATCGACATGCTGCCCGCCGCGGCCATGGTGGTGCGCCTCGGCCGGACCACCTTCTACCAGCGCGCCCAGCGCAAGCTCAGGATCACCGGCTCCCCCGAGACCTACTGAACCCCTATCTCTTATAC
>NZ_LIQR01000790.1 GCF_001418575.1 Peterkaempfera griseoplana | reverse complement strand
CGACCAGGGGCCCGCTCAAGGGCCCCACGCAGCCCGAAGGCCCGGGACGGCACCCTCGGGGGGTGCCGTCCCGGGCCTTCGGTGCCCTCCGCCGCTCTCAGCGGCGCAGGGACGGCTTGAGCTCCTTGAGCCGGCCGAGCAGTCCGTTGACGAACGCCGGGGACTCGTCGGTGGAGAACTCCTTGGCGATCTCGACCGCCTCGTCCAGGACGACGGCGTCGGGGACCTCGTCCTCCCAGATCAGTTCATAGGCGCCGAGCCGCAGGATGTTGCGGTCCGCGATCGGCATGCGGTCCAGCGTCCAGCCGACCGCGTAGCCGGCGATGAGCTCGTCGATCCGCGCGGCGTGCTGCGCGTACCCCTCGACCAGCTGCATCGTGTACTCGCCCACCTGAGGGACGCCCTCGTCCGGCTTGGGCTCCCTCGCACGGCGCACCCAGTCGGCGAGGACGCCCTGCGGGTCCACGCCCCGGTGGTCGGCCTCGAAGAGGATCTGGAAGGCGCGCTTGCGGGCCTTGCTGCGTGCTGCGGACACGGTTAGCTGTTCACCCGGCCGAGGTAGCTGCCGTCGCGGGTGTCGACCTTGACCTTCTCGCCGGTGGTGATGAAGAGCGGCACCGCGATCTCGTAGCCGGTCTCCAGGCGGGCCGGCTTGGTGCCGCCGGTCGAGCGGTCGCCCTGGACGCCCGGCTCGGTGTACTCGATGACCAGCTCGACGGAGGCCGGGAGCTCCACGTAGAGCGCGGAGCCCTCGTAGATCGCCACGACGGCCTCGAAGCCCTCGAGCAGGTAGTTGGCGGCGTCGCCGACCACCTCGGGCGCGATCGGCATCTGCTCGTAGGTGTCCGTGTCCATGAACACGAAGTCCGAGCCGTCCTTGTAGGAGAACTGCATGCCGCGCTTGTCCACGGTGGCGGTCTCCACCTTGGTGCCGGCGTTGAAGGTCTTGTCGACGACCTTGCCGGAGAGCACGTGCTTGAGCTTGGTGCGGACGAAGGCGCCGCCCTTGCCGGGCTTGACGTGCTGGAACTCGACGACGGACCAGAGCTGGCCGTTGTCGAGCTTGAGCACCATGCCGTTCTTGAGGTCGTTCGTGGTCGCCACGGTCGCACTAACTCCTGCATATAGCTGTCAAGGAACCAAGGGTGTGTGGCCTGCGGACCCCCGAGGGGTCACAGGGCGAGGAGCTCCTTGGTGGTGATGGTGAGCAGCTCGGGACCGCCCTCCCCAAGGGGTCGGACGACGAGCGTGTCCTCGATCCGGACACCGCCCCGCCCCGGGAGGTGAACCCCTGGGCCGACGGTGACCGGCACACGAGCGTCCAGTTTACCCATGTCTCCCGGCCCGAGTCGCGGCTCCTCCGCGATCTCCAGCCCCGTGCCGTGCCCGACCGGCCTCGGCGTGGCCTCCGTGTGGCCCGCGGCCTGGAGCACCTCGCGTACCGCGCGGTCCGCCTCCTGGCACAGAGTGCCCGGCTGCAGCGCCTCCCGGCCGGCCCGCTGGGCCGCGAAGACCACCGCGTGCAGGTCGATCTGCCACTGCGCCGGTGCGGTGCCGATCACAAAGGTACGGGCGGCCGAGGCACCGTAGCCGCGGTAGCGGGCGCCCAGGGCGACGGTGAGGAAGTCCCCCTCCTCCACCCGGCGGTCGGTGGGCCGGTGTCCGGGCAGACCCGCATGGGTGCCGGTGCCGATGGAGACGGGGAAGGCGGCCCGGTCCGCGCCGTGGTCCACCATCCGCCGCTCCAGCTCCATCGCCAGATGCCGCTCGGTACGGCCCACCAGGATGGACTCCAGCAGTTCGCCCAGGGCCTGGTCGGCGATCTCGGCGGAGATCCGCAGCGCCGTGATCTCATCCTCGTCCTTGACCAGGCGCAGCTGCTCCACGGCCCGGTCGAGGTCGACGACCCGGGCGGGGGCGGCGGCC
>NZ_LIQR01000079.1 GCF_001418575.1 Peterkaempfera griseoplana | reverse complement strand
CGGCCGGGGCGGCGTCGGCGGTGCGCTCCGCAGGGGCGTCGGCCGCGCCGTCGGTCTTCATGGCCTTGGTCTCGCTCTTGAGGATGCGCAGCGACTGGCCGAGGGACCGGGCCATGTCGGGGAGCCGCTTGGCGCCGAACAGCAGCACGACGACCACAAGAATGAGAATGATCTCGGGTGCTCCGAGCCTGCCAAACATAAGCGACTACCTTTTCAGCGAGGCGGTGTTCCGGGTCTTGGCGCCCGTGACCTCCGGGCGCCGGAGCAGCGGGCCCATCTGCACCGTGCAACTCCTGCGGGCGATCGTAGCCTGAGGTGTTGAACGGAAGGCAACCCCCCGCGGTCTCCACGGCAACGACCCCCACCGCACATCGAAGGGCCGCTCCCCGAGCGTAACCCCGTGAGGCCCGCTGCACGAGGGTCAGCCGCCGGCGGCCTGCGGGCGTCCGTCGCCGGCGGTGGCCGCGAGGGCGTCGGCGAGCGGGGCGGCGGCCTGCTCCAGACCGGTGACGGCCCCGGCCACCGCACGGGAGGCGGTCTCCACCTCGCGGGCCAGGTGGCGTACGTCCAGCCAGACGCGGATTCCCAACAGGCCCAGGACAAGCAGCCCGGCAGTGGCCAGTCCGGTGGCCCCGACGATCATCCATGGCATGCCCTGAGCCTACCGTCCTCCGCCGGGCCGTCCGGAGGTCCGGCGCCCGCCCGGACCCTCCGGGACGCTCCCGGGCCCGGCGGGCTCGGTGTCCACTACCGGCCAGGATGCAGGCGCATGGTGGACACCCCGGCGCCGGTCAGGGCGTCGACGATCCGGTCCCCGGCGGGCTTGCGCACCGCGGCCCCGCACTCGGGGCAGGTGAAGCTGTAGAAGGTGCGCTCGCGGGTGCGGCCGACGGCCAGGCGCAGCGCCTCGGCCCCCAGCTCCACCTTGGTGCGGCACTCCGTGCAGAACGCCTTGAAACGCGTGGTGGTGGCCACCGCGCACCGTTCCTCTCCGGACCCAGCGGGCCCCGCCCCCGTCACCTCCCGGCGCCGGTCAGGTCAGCTCTCCGCCGGGGCCTGCTCCGCCGCGTCGGGACCATAGGCGGCCAGCGCCTCCGCTGCGGTGGCGCGGGCCTGCTCGGCGAGGTCCGCGGGGGCGACGATGCGCCCGTCGCGGCCCAGCCGCAGCGCCAGGCGGCGCAGCCCGGAGGGATCCGGGGTGCGCAGGGTGATACGCAGCCCGCCGTCCGGAAGCTCGACCGCCTCGTCGTGGGCGTAGTACTCGGTGACCCAGCGGCCGCCGGGGCCCACCTCCAGCACCACCTCGGGGTCGTCCGCGGCGGGGCGTACCAGGCCCTCCGAGAGGTCCCGCAGCTCCAGCGGCGGCGGGTCGGCCGGGGCGTCGAGCACCCGCAGGTCGGCGACCCGGTCCAGGCGGAACATCCGCCGGCCCTCGGAGACCCGGCACCAGGCCTCCAGATAGGTGTGGCCCTCGGTGACCATGCGGATGGGGTCCACCTCGCGCTCGGTCATGCCGCCGCGGCCGTAGGAGTAGTACCGCAGCCAGAGCCGGCGGCGCTCGGACAGCGCCCGGTCGACGTCGGCGAAGACATGGCCCTCGGCCTCGAAGGTGACCCCGACCCTGGCGCTGCCCTGGGCGCTCTCCCCGGCCGAGGACTCGATCTTGGCGACGGCGCGGGTGAGCGCCTGCCGGTCGCGTTCCCGCAGCCCGGGCAGGCCGGCGACGGCACGGGCGGCCACCAGGAGGGCGGTGGCCTCGTCGGCGGCGAGCCGCAGCGGCTGGGCGACGTCGTCGACGTTGTGCCACCAGATGCGCTCACCGTCGGTGTCGATGTCCAGCAGGTCGCCGCCGCGGAAGGAGGTGCCGCACATGGGCAGCACATTGAGGTCGCCGATCAGCTCCTGCTCGGTGATGCCGAAGGCGCGGGCGACCTCACCCACCCGGGCGCCCGGGCGTTCCCGCAGATAGGTCACCAGGGAGAGCATCCGGCGGGTCTGGTCGATGGCGTTGCTCACCGCTGGGCTCCCTGGGTGGCGTTCTGGTCGGTGTCCTGGCCGGCCACGGCGCGCAGCCTGGCCACCACGTCGGCGCGCAGGTCGTCCGGGCCGAGCACCACCACGTCGGCGCCGAACTCGGCGAGCCAGGCGCCCAGGCCGTAGCCGTAGGGGATCTCCAGCTCGTCCCAGTCGGCGTCCACCGGATCGCTGGCCAGCGCCTTGGCGCGCAGCGGGAAGGCGGCCCCGCGGCGCAGCCTGATCCGGGCGGTGGCGGTGGCGCCCTCACCGGCGAACCGGGCGACGTTCTCCCGTACGTCCACATGGTCGGGGACGTCGGCGGTGAAGCCGCCCGACCGGGTGCGGACCCGGCCGGTGATGCGGCTCAGCCGGAAGACCCGGGCGTCCTTGCGGTCGCGGTCCCAGCCGGCCACGTACCAGTGGCCGTGCCAGCACTCCAGGGCCCAGGGCTCGACACTGCGCTGCTCGGCGCGTACGGCGCCGGCCTTGCGGTACTCGAAGACGACGGGGCGGCGGTCGCGGGCGGCGAGCAGCAGCGGCTCGAAGGCGGCCTCGCGGGCCGGGATGCGGGGCTCCAGGGCGGTGTGCTCGCGGTCGGCGGCCGCCTCGAAGGGGACGCCCGCGGCGCGCAGCTTCTGCAGGGCGCCGCTGGCGGCTCCGGCCAGCCGGGCCTGCTGCCAGACGCGGGCCGCGAGGCTCAGCGCCGCGGCCTCCTCGGCGTCCAGCGCGATCTCCGGCAGCCGGTTGCGGTCGCGGCGGGCGACATAGCCGACCTCGCCGTCCAGGGAGGACTCGTCGACGTCGATGACCAGGCCGAGTTCGCGCAGGTCGTCCTTGTCCCGCTCGAACATCCGGTTGAAGGCCTCCTCGCTGCCGGCGGCGGACGCCTCCCGGTAGGCCTCGACGGAGTCCCGCAGCTCCTTCTTCGAGAGCGGGCGCCTGGTGTTCATCAGGCACAGGGCGAGGTTCATCAGCCGCTCTGCCTTGGCGATCGCCATCGCTGACCCTTCCGGAGTGCTGCGGGTGCGCGCCCGCCTCCTCGGCGGAGGGCAGGTGCCTGCCGGACGGACGCTGTCCGGCGCCTCGACCGTACCGTCACCGGCCCGGGCTGTGAAACCTGGTCCGGTGGTGAAGTGGGTTCGGATGCGCGGCGGTTGTCCGCAACGCGCGCCGCCCCCCGGCGGACCGGGGGGCGGCGGTGGAATCGTCGAGGTCAGACCGACAGCAGGTCCACCACGAAGATCAGCGTCTCACCGGGCTTGATGGCCGGAGTGGGGCTCTGGTTGCCGTAGGCCAGGTGGGCCGGGATGACCAGCTCACGACGGCCGCCGACCTTCATGCCGACGACGCCCTGGTCCCAGCCCTTGATGACACGGCCGCCACCCAGCGGGAAGCGGAAGGTCTGGTTACGGTTCCAGCTGGCGTCGAACTCCTCGCCGGTGCTGAAGGCCACGCCCACGTAGTGGACCTCGACGGTCTGGCCGGGCTTGGCCTCGGGACCGTCGCCCACCCAGATGTCGCGGATCTGCAGCTCCGCCGGCGGCTCTCCGCCCGGGAAGTCGACCAGCGGCTTCTCGATGCTCACATTGCCTCTTTCCATGGCCCCGGCAGATCCGGGGCTCCTCGGTGCGTGCGGGGGCCGCCACCGGGGCGGCCGCCCGGTCATTCTTACCCCGCCTCCAGGATGTCCACGACGAAGACCAGCGTCGACTTGGCCGGAATCCCCGACTGCGCCTGGTCCCCGTAGCCGAGCGACGGCGGGATCACCAGCTCCACCCGGCTGCCGACGGTCTGGCCGACCAGACCCTTGTCCCAGCCCTGGATGACCTGGCCGCCGCCGGTGGTGAAGCTGAAGGCGGAGCCGTGGTCAAGCGAGGAGTCGAACTTCTTGCCGTTGCTGTAGAGCAGACCGGTGTACTGGACGACCACCTTCTGCCCGCTGGTGACCTTGGGTCCGGTGCCCTTGATGAGCACTGCGCTCTTCAGCGACTTGGGCGCGGCGATGCCCTTGGGCACCGTGATCTCCGCGGCCTTCTTGCCGTTGTCCTTCACCTGGGGCATGTCGGAGGGGGCCGCCGCCGGGGTGCCGGAGACGGTCGCGCCCGGGTCCATGGACCGGACGATGTCCACCACGAAGATCAGCGTGTCCTTGGCGCCGATGCCCAGCTGGGAGTTGCCCTGGTCGCGGAAGGCCGCCGCGGGCGGCGCCACCACCAGGACCCGGCTGCCCACCTTGCGGCCCGTGACGCTGCTGTCCAGCGCCGCGATCAGCTCACCGGCCCCGGCCTGGAACAGCTGCGGCTTGCCGTCCTTGTCGTAGGAGCTGGGGATGGACTTGCCGGTCGTCCAGTCCTTGGCGCTGTAGTCGACGGTGACCCAGTCGTTCTTCTTCACCACCGCGCCGTCGCCCTCAGTGAGGGTCTTCACCACGAAGGAGCCGTCGGGCTTCTGCTTGGGCACCGCGATGTCGGCCTTCTTGCCGGTCGCGCCGGAGACCGTGGGCAGCACCGCGGCATTGTCCTTGATCGGCGGCACCGTGGGCGCGGCCGAGGCCGAGGGTGCGGGCGAGTCCGCGGTGGCCGTGGGTGCGGCGTCGGCGGCCGGCTTGCTGTCGTCCGGCCGGTTGGCCATCCACAGGGTGATACCGCTGCCCACCAGCAGCACGGCGAGCACCGTCCCCAGGATCACGCCGAGCCTGCCCACCGTGGGGGGCGCCTCGTCGTACCCGGCCTCGGACGAGGCGGTGCGCCGCACATTGGAGGCGAACACCTCCGGCTGCTCCTCCTCGGCGGCCGGCCGGTTCACCCGGCGACCCGTCTCCGGCTTCTGGACCACTATCGACTCGCCCGTGCCGCCCAGGACCCCGCCCGGCCGCAGGGCGGCCGGGTCGCTGGTCCGGCGGGGGTCACCCGGGCCCGGCGCGTTCTCAGACATGACTCCCCAATTCGCCGTTCCTCGCTTACTGCTGCGCAGAGCGGCAGCAGTATGTCAGGTCTCCCTGAGAATCCGGCCCCCGGGCGACCGGGTCGAGGTCAGACGGCCTGGAGGATGTCGATGACGAAGACCAGGGTCGACTTGGCCGGGATCTTGTCCTGGGCCTGGTCGCCGTAGCCCAGCGACGGCGGGATCACCAGCAGCACCCGGCTGCCGACGGTCTGGCCCACCAGCCCCTGGTCCCAGCCCTTGATGACCTGGCCGGTGCCGATCTGGAAGGCGGTGGCCCCGCCGTGGTCCCAGGAGGAGTCGAAGTTCGCGCCCGTGGACCAGAGCGCTCCCGTGTACTGGGCGACGATGGTCTGGCCCGAGGTGACCTTGGGTCCTGTGCCCTTGATCAGCACCGCGCTCTTCAGCGTCGTCGGCGGCGCCTGGCCCTTGGGCACCGTGATGGTCGCGGCCTTCCTGCCGTTGTCCTTCACCTGGGGCATCCCCGCCGGCGGCGGGACGCTGTGCCCGGTCAGGACGGTGTTCTGCGGCACCGACTGCAGGATGTCCACCACGAAGACCAGGGTGTCGTCGGGGCCCACGCCCAGCGCGGTGCTGCCCTTGCTGCCGAAGGCCGCCGCGGGCGGTGCCACCACCAGGACCCGGCTGCCCACCTTGCGTCCCACCACACTGGCGTCGAAGGCGGGGATCAGCTGACCCGTGCCGGCCTGGTAGAGCTGCGGCTTCTGCCCCTTGTCGTAGGAGCTGGGCACGGCCTTGCCGGTCGTCCAGTCCTTGGCGGTGTAGTCGATGGTCACCCAGTCCGAGGTGCGGACCGTGGCCCCGGTGCCCTCGGAGACGGTGGAGACCACGAACTTGCCGCTCGGCCGGCCGGAGGGCAGCGTGATGTCCGCCTTCTGTCCGGCCATGCCCGAGACGGTGGGCATGGGCGACGCCGAGGGGACCGGCGTCGGCACGGCCTGCGGCGAGGCGGCCGAGGTGGGCGAAGGGCTACTGGCGGTCTTGGAGCCGCCGCCGCCGTCGCTGCACCCGGTGATCACCAGGAGCGGCAGGACGAGCAGTGCGGCGAAGGGGCGCAGGGGGCGCACGAAGTTCCTCACGGTCGGTCACATACGGCGTTCCGGACTCTCCGGACACCATAGGACCCGACCTCCCGCAACCCCCGGCAGGCCGACGCCCGCGCTCCGCCGGACCGGTGATCGGTCATTCCTTCCGATCACCGGCCCGGCGGCCGGTCACATGCCGGCGATCAGCTTGTCCACCCGCTCGTCCACCGAGCGGAAGGGGTCCTTGCACAGCACGGTGCGCTGCGCCTGGTCGTTGAGCTTCAGGTGCACCCAGTCGACCGTGAAGTCCCGCCGCTGCTCCTGGGCCCGGCGGATGAAGTCGCCCCGCAGCCTGGCCCGGGTGGTCTGCGGCGGCACCGACTTGGCCTGGAAGGTCTTGAGGTCGGTGGTGACCCGCTCGGCCTGCCCCCGGTTCTGCAGCAGGTAGAACAGGCCGCGGCGGCGGTGGATGTCGTGGTAGGCGAGGTCGATCTGGGCCACCCGGGGGTGGGACATCGACATGCCGTTCTTCTCCCGGTAGCGCTCGATCAGCTGGTGCTTCATGACCCAGTCGATCTCGGTGCCGACCTTGGCGAGGTCCTCCGTGCGGACCGCGTCCAGGGTGCGGCCCCACAGGTCCAGCACCCGCTCCACGGTGCCGGTGCGGATGCCGCGCCGGTCGGCGAACTCCACCGCCTTGGCGTAGTACTCCTCCTGGATCTCCAGGGCGGAGGCCTCCCGGCCGTTGGCCAGCCTGACCTGGCGGCGGCCGCTGAGGTCATGGCTGACCTCGCGGATGGCCCGGATGGGGTTCTCCAGGGTGAGGTCGCGCATCACCGTGCCGGCCTCGATCATGCGCAGCACCAGGTCGGTGGCGCCCACCTTGAGCAGGGTGGTGGTCTCCGACATGTTGGAGTCGCCGACGATGACATGGAGCCTGCGGTAGCGCTCGGCGTCGGCGTGCGGCTCGTCGCGGGTGTTGATGATGGGACGGGAACGGGTGGTCGCCGAGCTGACGCCCTCCCAGATGTGCTCCGCCCGCTGGCTGACGCAGTACACCGCCCCGCGGGGGGTCTGCAGCACCTTGCCGGCCCCGCAGATCAGCTGCCGGGTGACCAGGAACGGGATCAGGATGTCCGCCAGCCGGGAGAACTCCCCGTGCCGTGCCACCAGGTAGTTCTCGTGACAGCCGTAGGAGTTGCCGGCCGAGTCGGTGTTGTTCTTGAAGAGGTAGACGTCCCCGGCGATGCCCTCCTCGTGCAGACGCCGCTCGGCGTCCACCAGCAGGCCCTCGAGGATGCGTTCACCGGCCTTGTCATGCGTGACCAGTTCGGTGACGTCGTCGCACTCGGGAGTGGCATACTCCGGGTGCGAACCGACGTCCAGATAGAGGCGTGCACCATTGCGCAGGAACACATTGCTGCTGCGGCCCCACGAGACGACACGGCGGAAGAGGTAGCGCGCCACTTCGTCCGGGGACAGGCGCCGCTGCCCCCGGAACGTGCAGGTGACACCGTACTCGTTCTCCAGCCCGAAAATGCGGCGGTCCATGAGTGGACTTTACGCTTTTGGACGGCTTCTGAAACCGTTTCGGGGACGGCGATTCGATCACGCCCGCCGGGAGCGGCGGATGCGCGTCGGCAGGACCCCGCCGACCACTCGGATTCACCCGGACGTGGCCGCCGGAAGGCCGCCGGGGTGCGGAGCACCACCCTGCTGCACCGCGGCGGCACGACGGCGGCATGACCGCGGCCGGCGGCAGGGGCGGGCGCGCCCGGGTGGGCCGCCCGCACGCCGCTCCGCGGTCGCGGGGCGGCGGACGACGGACACTGTGCCGCTCCGGAGGCGTGCAGGCGGGGCGGACGGCCCGCTGCGGTGCTGCGGGCCGTCCACACTGTCGCGCTCCCCGGACGCCCGCGCGGGCGTCCGGGGAGCGCGACGCGGCCGCTACAGGGGCGGATCGGTCGGCTCGTCCTCGTCGCCGGACGCGGACGGCTTGTCGATCTCGGGGGCGACGGGCGGACGGGTGTCCTCCTGCGAGCCGCCGGCCGGCGGGGCCACGGGCGGGGCGACCGGCGCCTCCTCCTCGCTGTGGCCGGCGGCCTCCAGCAGCCGGTTCAGCTGGGCGCCCAGCACCCGCTTGAACTTCCGCTGCTGGGGGCGGCTGCGGTCGAGGACCGCCACCTCCAGCTGCTCGGGAGTGATGGTGCGCGGAGTGCCGCCGTTGGGGTCGCGGGCGAGCGACTCCACAGCGAGGCCCAACGCCTCGGCGAGGGTGAATCCCGCCCGGTGCCGCTGGCCGAGGTAGTTGCCGATGGAGTCGGCGTTGCCGCCGACCACCACGCTGTTGTGCTCGTCCACCACCGAACCGTCGGGGGTGAGGCGGTAGATCTGGTCGTCCTCGGGGCTGCGGCCGACCTCAGCCACGATCAGCTCCACCTCGTAGGGCTTCTCGCCGACCGAGGAGAAGATGGTGCCGAGCGTCTGGGCGTAGACGTTGGCCAGGCCGCGGGCGGTGACATCGGCCCGGTCGTAGGAGTAGCCCCGCAGGTCGGCGTAGCGCACACCGCCGATCCGCAGGTTCTCGAACTCGTTGTAGCGACCGACGGCGGCATAGGCGATGCGGTCGTAGATCTCGCTGACCTTGTGCAGCGCCCGGGAGGTGTTCTCCGCGACGAAGACGATGCCGTCGGTGTAGGTGAGCACGACCACGCTGCGGCCCCGCGCGATGCCCTTGCGGGCGTATTCGGCGCGGTCCGCCATGGCCTGCTGGGGTGAGACGTAGAACGGCGTCGACACCGGCTGTCGTCCCCTTCTGTCAGGTGGTCCGGGTGTGGGTCGGGGATGCGGCGGGGCCGCCGGGGCTACAGCAGGGGTGCCTGCGGGCCGTCGGGCTGCTCCAGCCGCTTGGCGGTGATCGCGCGGGCGATCTCGGAGACCTCCTCCTCGGAGAGCCTGCGGAAGCCGTCCTCGGTGACCAGGGCCACGATGGGGAAGATCCGCCGGGCCATGTCGGGGCCGCCGGTGGCGGAGTCGTCGTCGGCCGCGTCGTACAGTGCCTGGACGACCAGGGTGGCCGCCTGATCGGCCGTCAGGTCGTCCCGGTAGAGCTTCTTGAGCGCGCCGCGGGCGAAGACCGAGCCGGAGCCGGTGGCCGCGAAGCCCCGCTCCTCGGAGCGGCCTCCGGTGACGTCATAGGTGAAGATCCGCCCCCGGCCGCGGTCCAGGTCGTACCCGGCGAAGAGCGGCACCACGGCCAGGCCCTGCATCGCCATGCCGAGGTTGCCGCGGATCATGGTGGAGAGGCGGTTGGCCTTGCCCTCCAGGGAGAGCTGGGCGCCCTCGATCTTCTCGTAGTGCTCCAGCTCCAGCTGGAACAGCCGCACCATCTCCACCGCCAGCCCCGCGGTGCCGGCGATGCCGACGGCGGAGTAGTCGTCGGCGGGGAAGACCTTCTCGATGTCGCGCTGGGCGATGACATTGCCCATGGTGGCGCGGCGGTCGCCGGCGAGCACCACTCCGCCGGAGAAGACCGCCGAGACGATGGTGGTCCCGTGCGGGATCTCGATCGTGGCCGGGGCGGCGGGCAGCGTACGCCGACCGGGGAGCAGCTCGGGCGAGTGCTCCGCCAGGAAGTCGATGAACGACGAGGACCCTGGGGTCAGGAAGGCAGCCGGTAGACGCCCGGTGCCGTGAGTGTTGGCTTCCACACGATCCCTTCCGAAGAGGCGGCGGCCCGCCAGTGCAGGTACGGCACGGACCCTACCCGTTTCATGGTCGCGATCCACATGATCGGCTCGACCTGAATACGGGTAGCAATCCGCGGAGCATTCCGGGGAATGCTCCGCGGTGCTGTCCGACCCCCGTATCGGACATTTTGCGACTACTCGCCGCCCTTCTGGACAAAACCCCGAACGAAGTCCTCGGCATTGGACTCCAGCACATCGTCGATTTCGTCGAGAACCGCGTCGACGTCGTCGGAGAGCTTCTCCTGCCGCTCCTTGAGATCCTCGGAGCCCTGCGCCTCGGGCGTCTCCTCCTCGACCTCCTCGGAGGAGCGGTTGGCCCGCTGCTGGCCGCCGGTGTCCTTGGTCGCCATATCCCTCACCCCGCTCGCTTGCGATTGCGATACTGGTCAGACCCTACATACGGGCTACGACAAGCGCTCCGGTTCCGTTCACCTCTCTCAACGTCCGGGGCTCCCCTCGATGATTCCCATCCGCAGCGCCTTCACTCTTGGTGACTGCCGGGTCACGCGCCGGAGAGCACCCGTACGAGGTCCTCGGCGGTGCGGCAGCGGTCCAGCAGCTCCTTGACGTGGTTGCGGGTCCCCCGCAGGGGCTCCAGGGTCGGCACCCGCTGCAGCGAGTCACGACCCGGGAGGTCGAAGATCACCGAGTCCCACGAGGCGGCCGCGACATGCTCCGCGTACTGCTCCAGGCAGCGCCCGCGGAAGTACGCCCTGGTGTCCTCCGGGGGCTTCACCGCCGCCCGGGTGACATCGCCCTCCTCCAGCAGCCGCTCGAAGCGGCCGCGCGCCACCAGGCGGTTGTACAGGCCCTTCTCCTCGCGGACGTCGGAGTACTGCAGGTCGACCAGGTGCAACCGGGGGTTGTCCCAGCCCAGGCCGTCGCGGTTGCGGTAGCCCTCCAGGATCTCCTTCTTGGCGATCCAGTCCAGCTCCCGGCTGAGGCTCATCGGGTCGCGCTGCAGCCGGCCGAGCACGTCCTCCCAGCGGTCCAGCACGTCCCGGGTCTGCTCGTCGGCGTCCGCGCCGTAGCGCTCCTCGACGTACTTGTGGGCCAGCTCGCAGTACTCCATCTGGAGCTGCACCGCGGTGAGGGTGCGGCCGTTGCGCAGAGTGACCAGGCGCTGCAGGGACGGGTCGTGGGAGACCTGGTGCAGGGTGCGCACCGGCTGGTCGACGGCGAGGTCCACATTGATGAACCCGTCCTCGATCATCGACAGCACCAGGGCGGTGGTGCCCAGCTTGAGGTAGGTGGAGATCTCGGAGAGGTTGGCGTCGCCGATGATCACATGCAGCCGGCGGTACTTCTCGGCGTCGGCGTGCGGCTCGTCCCGGGTGTTGATGATGGGCCGTTTGAGGGTGGTCTCCAGACCCACCTCGACCTCGAAGTAGTCGGCCCGCTGACTGATCTGGAAGCCGTGCGCGGAGCCGTCCTGGCCGATGCCGACCCGGCCGGCGCCGCAGACCACCTGCCGGGAGACGAAGAACGGGGTGAGGTGCCGGACGATGTCGGCGAACGGGGTCGACCGCCGCATCAGGTAGTTCTCGTGGCAGCCGTAGGAAGCGCCCTTGTTGTCGGTGTTGTTCTTGTAGAGGTGGATGGGCTGCGCCCCGGGCAGCTCCGCGGCGCGCGCCGCCGCGGCCGCCATGATGCGCTCGCCGGCCTTGTCCCAGAGCACCGCCTCACGCGGATTGGTGGTCTCGGGGGCGCTGTACTCCGGATGGGCGTGGTCGACGTAGAACCGGGCACCGTTGGTGAGGATGACATTGGCCAGGCCGATGTCCTCGTCGGTGAGCTGGCTGGAGTCCGCGGCGTCGCGGGCGAGGTCGAAGCCCCGGGCGTCCCGGAGCGGGTTCTCCTCCTCGAAGTCCCACCGGGCCCGCCTCGCCCGCTGCATCGCCGCCGCATAGGCGTTGACGATCTGGGACGAGGTGAGCATGGCGTTGGCGTTGGGGTGCCCCGGCACGGAGATGCCGTACTCGGTCTCGATCCCCATCACGCGCCGTACAGACATGCGGCCCTCCTTGCCCGGCGCCGCGCCCCTGCCGGGCGCGGCGCTGCCCCTTGAGCCTAGAACCCCCGGCGGACATCGGGCGGATCGTCCGCCGCGCACACCGTCCGGCTGCGGTGACCCGGGCGGGCTCCCGCAGCCGGACGGTGTTGGCGGTCGTGTGGCGGCCCGTCCGGGCGACTGGTCCTACAGGTACTGACCCGTGTTGGCCACGGTGTCGATGGATCGGCCGGACTCGGCGCCCTGCTTGCCGGTGACCAGCGTGCGGATGAAGACGATCCGCTCGCCCTTCTTGCCGGAGATGCGGGCCCAGTCGTCCGGGTTGGTGGTGTTGGGCAGGTCCTCGTTCTCCTTGAACTCGTCGACGCACGCGGCGAGCAGGTGGGAGACGCGCAGGCCCTTCTGGCCGTGGTCGAGGAAGTCCTTGATGGCCATCTTCTTCGCCCGGTCCACGATGTTCTGGATCATGGCGCCGGAGTTGAAGTCCTTGAAGTACAGGACCTCCTTGTCACCGTTGGCGTAGGTGACCTCCAGGAAGCGGTTCTCCTCGGTCTCCGAGTACATCCGCTCCACCACCGACTGGATCATGGCTTCGACGGTGGCGTCCGCCGAGGAGCCGTGTTCCTTGAGGTCGTCGGGGTGCAGCGGGAGGGTGGCCTTGAGATACTTCGAGAAGATGTCCTTGGCGGCCTCGGCGTCCGGCCGCTCGATCTTGATCTTGACGTCCAGCCGGCCCGGCCGCAGGATCGCCGGGTCGATCATGTCCTCCCGGTTGGAGGCGCCGATGACGATGACGTTCTCCAGACCCTCCACACCGTCGATCTCGGCGAGCAGCTGGGGGACGATGGTGTTCTCCACGTCCGAGCTGACACCCGAGCCGCGGGTGCGGAAGAGCGACTCCATCTCGTCGAAGAAGACGATGACGGGGGTGCCCTCGCTCGCCTTCTCCCGGGCCCGCTGGAAGACCAGGCGGATCTGCCGCTCGGTCTCGCCCACGTACTTGTTGAGCAGCTCGGGGCCCTTGATGTTGAGGAAGTAGCTCTTGCCCTGGGGGCGGCCGGTGACGTCGGCCACCTTCTTGGCCAGCGAGTTGGCCACCGCCTTGGCGATCAGCGTCTTGCCGCAGCCGGGCGGGCCGTAGAGCAGGACGCCCTTGGGCGGGCGCAGCTCGTACTCCTGGAAGAGCTCGGCATGCAGGTAGGGCAGCTCGACGGCGTCGCGGATCTGCTCGATCTGGTTGGTCAGGCCGCCGATCTGCCGGTAGTCGATGTCCGGGACCTCCTCGAGGACCAGCTCCTCGACCTCGGCCTTGGGGATCACCTCGTACACATAGCCGGAGCGGGGCTCCAGCAGCAGCGCGTCACCGGACCGGATGGTGATGTCGCGCAGCGGCTCCGCCAGCCGGACCACGCGCTCCTCGTCGGTGTGCCCGAGCACCAGGGCGCGCTCGCCGTCCTCCAGGACCTCCTTGAGGGTGACGATCTCGCCGAGGGACTCGAACTCCAGCGCCTCCACGACGTTCATGGCCTCGTTGAGCAGGACCTCCTGGCCGCGCCGCAGCTCGTCCAGGTCGACGTTCGGGCTGACGTTGACCCGCAGCTTGCGGCCGCCGGTGAAGATGTCCGCCGTCCCGTCCTCCACCGCTTCGAGGAAGGTACCGAACCCGGCGGGGGGCTGGGCCAGCCGGTCCACCTCCTCCTTGAGGGCCACGATCTGGTCGCGGGCCTCGCGGAGGGTGGCGGCGAGCCGTTCGTTCTGGGCCGTCACACCGGCCAGGTTGGTCTGCAGCTCGACAATGCGCTCCTCGAGGATCCTCGAGTGGCGCGGCGAGTCCGCGAGCTTGCGGCGCAGGACGGCAATCTCCTGCTCGAGGAACGAGACCTGCGCGGCCTCGTCGGAACCCCGAGCCGGCCTGCCGGTGCTGCGGTTGTAGTCGTCATCGTGGGCTGCCACGGTCCTCACCTCCTCCGGGGGAGCTGGACGCTTCCAGACCCTACCTGTGCCGGGGGTTGTGTAAACCCCTAGATCAGAAAGACGGAAGGGGCGTGTCCGATCTTCACCCTTGCGCGCTTCCCCTCGCCAGGGAGATACCCAGCCGACACCTGCGGAAAGCGACCAGATGTATCGTCGATCAGGTCAATGCGTGGTCGCCGATGTCACATCCGGTGCGATCGCTGTACGAATGGCGGGAATGCCCCCACAGGGGGCGACTCAGGACAGAAACGGCAGGCGGGATGTCCGTGACCGACGAGCCCCTCGAAGTGTGGATCGACCAGGATCTCTGCACCGGTGACGGGATCTGCGCGCAGTACGCGCCCGAGGTCTTCGAACTCGACATCGACGGCCTCGCCTATGTGAAAGGCACCGACGACGAACTCCGGCAGCAGCCCGGAGAGAGCGTGCCCGTTCCGCTGACCGTCCTTCAGGACGTGGTGGATTCGGCGAAGGAGTGCCCCGGGGACTGCATTCACGTCCGCCGCGTCCGCGACCGGGTCGAGGTCTACGGGCCGGACGCCGACTGAGGCCGCACCGGCGCCCGCACCGTACGGGGCCGGCCCGCACGGCCCGCGGGCGGAGGACCTCGACGGACGGACCTCGACGGCCCGCTGCCCGCCCGGGGACCGGGCGGCGCACGCCTAACCGACCGCGGGAGCGGGCGCGGAGGCCTGAGCGCGGATCCACTCGGACCCGGCCCGGGCCCAGGTGAGAATCAGGTTCACATCCGGGCAGCAGCGGGCCACATCCACGCCGGAGTAGCCCTGCACCCGCGCGACCACCGTTCCGTCGGGACCCGACTCCAGCTCCGTCACGCTGAGATCCTCCTGGGGCCGGACCAGGGTGGCGGCGATCCTCGGCGCTGCCGATCCCCCGGCTGCCGATCCGGCTCCGGATGCCCCCGCGGCCGGCTCCCCGGCCAGGACGTAGACGCCGTCGGGCGGGGTGCCGTTGGTGCCGTCGCAGTGCGCCGCGACCACCGTCTCCGGACGGCCGTCACCGTCCAGGTCCGCGCTGAACCTGTGCGCCGCCTTCACCGGGAACGGGCCGCAGTCCAGCGGCAGTTGGACCCTGGACGGGTCCGGCGCGACGGCGGGGGCGGCCGTGACGGGCGCCTCCGCGTGCCCCGGGGCCGGGGACCGTACGGCGCGCGGCGCGCCCTCGGCCGGTGCCCCGACCACGGCGGTGGCGATCACCGCGCCCACCGCCGCAGCGGTCACGGCCCAGTGGACCGGACCCGAGCGGGCGTGCGCGGGGCCGCTGGGCGGCGTGTCCGTACCGGCCTCGGCTGCTTCGTCCACCTGGTGATCCCCTCCACCGGAGCGGTGCCCGTACATCTGCACGGTGGGCATGTCATGTGCCGCAGATCTTGCCACACCGATCCGCCGCCGCACCCCCCGGGCACCCGGCATCCCTGCGGCGCACCGCCGACGGGCCCGAGGGGCCCGCAGGAGGCCTCAGCCGGGCCGGGAGCGACTCAGGGGCGCAGGGTCCCCGCGGCAGCCCCGCGGAGGTCGCGGGCTGCTTGTGCGGGGCTCCCCGCGCCCCTGGGGGTCACGGCTCGCCGAAGCGGGTCGGGCTCAGGAGGTGGCGGCCTCGTAGTCCTCGCCGTAGGCGCCCTTGGCGGGACGGCGGCGGCGCATCGGCGGCTCCACCCCGTCGGCCAGGCGGCGGGCGGTCAGCAGAAAGCCGGTGTGGCCGATCATGC
Source organism: Peterkaempfera griseoplana (assembly GCF_001418575.1). Classification (GTDB taxonomy): domain Bacteria; phylum Actinomycetota; class Actinomycetes; order Streptomycetales; family Streptomycetaceae; genus Peterkaempfera; species Peterkaempfera griseoplana. The sequence continues at coordinate 2,305 of NZ_LIQR01000079.1, read as the reverse complement.
GGTGGTCCGGCCGGACGGCCAGGCCCTCCAGGTGCCAGGTGCGGACCATGGTCTCCCAGGCCTGCGGCTCGGTGAAGGTCCGGTGCTCGCGCAGCGCCTCCACGGTCTTGGACATCTGCGTGGTGGTGGCCACGTAGCAGCAGACCAGACCGCCGGGCACCAGCGCCTTGGACACCGCGTCCAGGCACTCCCAGGGCGCCAGCATGTCCAGGATCACCCGGTCGACGTCGGACTCCGCCAGGTTGTCCTGCAGATCACCGACGGTGAGCTTCCACGCCGGGTGCTGCCCGCCGAAGTAGCGCTCGACGTTCTGCCTGGCGATCTCGGCGAAGTCGGCCCGCCGCTCGTAGGAGGAGAGCATGCCCTGGTCGCCGACCGCGCGCAGCAGATAGGTGGAGAGCGCCCCGGAGCCCACACCCGCCTCGACGACCCGGGCGCCGGGGAAGATGTCGGCCATGGAGATGATCTGCCCCGCGTCCTTGGGGTAGACCACCGCGGCGCCGCGCGGCATGGAGAGGACGTAGTCGGGGAGCAGGGGCCGCAGCGCGAGGTAGGCGACGTTCCCCGTGGTACGCACGACAGTGCCCTCGGGGGCACCGATCAGCTCGTCGTGGGGGAAGGAACCCTTGTGGGTGTGAAAGTTCTTCCCGGCCTCGAGCGTGAACGTGTAGTGGCGTCCCTTGGGGTCGGTGAGCTGGACCTGGTCCCCGACCTGGAAGGGCCCGCGACGGCGGGCGGCACCGGTCGGTTCGGACATGCGGTCCATTCTAGTGCCAGGTGGGGGCCGCTCCGACCACCGAGCACGGTCCCCGCCCCGGCCGCCCCCGGCGGCCTCCCGGGGACCTTCAGCGGCCGGCCATGGCGGCCGTGAGGACCTTCTCCACATCGGCGAGGGAGAGCACCCCGTACGGCGAGCCGTCCGCCTCCACCACCAGGTACTCGCTGGCCGGTGCGGTGCGCAGCGCCTCCAGCAGCTCCTCGCCGCCGGCCGTGGCGGGCAGCCGCATGGCCGGGGTGAGGTCGCGGGCGAGGGAGCCGGTCGCGGTCCAGGGGCGGCGGTGCTCGGGCACGGTGAGCACGGCGGACTCCCGTACGAGCGCCCGGGGCTCGCCGCGGCCGTCGACGACCACGATGCCCCGGGCACCCGTCTCATGGGCCTGCCGCAGCGCCTCGGCGAGCGGTGTGTCGGCGGTGACGGACACGGCCTTGCGGGTCAGGGCGCGGACCTGCAGCTGCGGGAGCGCCTCCTTCAGCCGGGCGGTGCGCAGACTCTGGCCCGCGCCGCTCCAGATGATGGAGGCCAGCACCGCGGCGATGATCGCGTCGGTGAAGGTGTCCGCGCCGGAGCCGCTGACGGCGCTGCGGCGGGCGCTGAGCAGCGGCAGCCCGATCAGCACCAGCAGGGCCAGGCAGCGCCCCACCCAGGCCGCGGCGACGGTGCCGGACATGGGCCGCCCGGTCAGCCGCCACACGACCGCGCGCAGCATCCGGCCGCCGTCCAGCGGCAGCCCCGGCAGCAGGTTGAAGACGGCCACGATGATGTTGCTCACCATCAGCCCGGCCAGCAGCACCCCGGGCACCGTACCGGGGCGAACCGGCTGGAGGGCGAGGTAGAAGACCCCGCCGAGCACCAGGGAGAGCAGCGGCCCGACGAAGGCGAGCCAGAACTCCCGGCCCGGGGTCTCGGCCTCCTTCTCGATCTCCGAGACCCCGCCGAAGAACTGCAGCTGGATACGGCGCACCGGCAGTCCGAAGCGCAGCGCGACCAGGGTGTGGGCCAGCTCGTGCACCAGCACCGAGCCGTAGAAGGCGACGGCGAAGAAGAGCGACACCAGGTAGCGCTCGGCGCCGAGCTGCGGCAGCACCGCCTCCAGCTGGTGTCCGAAGACCCAGGTGATCAGTGCGGCGATGACGAACCAGGTGGGGGTCACATAGACGGGGACGCCGAAGGGCCGCCCCATCAGGATGCCGCCGCGCGGCGAATCCGAGGGGAGCCGCCCCGAGCCCTGTCCGGGCTTCTGTCCCGGGCCCTGTCCGGGGTCCTGTCCAGGGTCCCGTCCCGGGCCGGTAGCGGGCTCGCCGGGGTGGGGCTGGTCCGACCTCGGCTGCCCCTTGGTCTCGCTCACCCTGGCCCCTTCGGATCGTGTGACTGGCCCCACGCTACGTGATGGCCGCACGGGGGACGATCCCGGGCGGTCACCGCTCCGCGGCCGCTGAACCACTGATACCCGCTGGAGGAGCTGCTCAGGCTCTCCCGGGCCGCCCGGCACGCGCCGGGAGCCCCCGGCGGCCGCTGCGCAGCCGC
>NZ_LIQR01000789.1 GCF_001418575.1 Peterkaempfera griseoplana | reverse complement strand
GTCGTACGGGTGGGGGCGGGGACGGCTTCCGGGTGCTCAGCCGGATACCCCCGACGGGATCACGCCGTCCAACGCCGTCGCCCGCGGGTCCGCAGCATGCCGAACCCGCAGGTCAGAGGTGCCCACGTCACAGGTCACCGCTGAACCGTGCCCCAGCCGCGGCGGGTCGTCTTCGGTCAGACCTCCGGGTCGTGCATGATCTCCCGGACCTCCTGTGCGCAGCGGCACGAGGCGGCGAACTTGGCAGCCCACTTCAACGCTTCCTCGCGTGAGGGCACATCGATGACCGAGAACCCGCCGACGACCGCCTTGGTCTCCGGGAAAGGGCCGTCGGTGACGGTACCGTCAGTGCCGACGATGCTCGCCCGCTGCCTCTGCAGTCCACCGCCGAAGACCCACACCCCGGCGTCCTGAGCCTCCCGCACCACCTTGTGGGAGTCCTCGGACACCTGGGGCAACTCCTCCTCGGGGAAGGTCATCGCGCCGTCGTCGAACGAGATCAGATACCGCGTCATCCATGGCTCCCTAGGGTGGTGCCTCCTTCGGCCGTCACTCACCCTACGACGAAGACCTCCTCCGCAGCCGACACTTCATCAGTTCTGGTGAGGGCAGTAACGCATCGTGACTTGGGTGGGCCGACGGTTGCGCGATACGGCGTGATGCCTGACCACCGGCGGACAGCCGTTCCTTCCGCGACCGCCCCCGATCGCCCGCTGTCGGCAGTGGCAGCGTCGGGCGAACGGCCGGCCACGGGGGGCGGCCGGAGTGAAGCGCTTGACCCTCACGTGGCGTGATGCCGCATAGTCGCCGACGTGGAAGAGCACGAGCACCTGACCGTTGGCCGTGTGGCCGAGCTGGCCGCTGTGAGCGTCCGCACCCTGCACCACTACGACGAGATCGGTCTCGTCCAGCCGTCCACGCGGACCAGCGCCGGGTACCGGGCCTACTCGACCGGTGACGTGGAGCGGCTCCGCGAGGTGCTCGCCTTCCGGCGCCTGGGTTTCGGATTGCGCGAGATCGCGGATCTGGTGGACGACCCGGCCACCGACGCGGTCGCGCGCCTGCACCGGCTGCGCGGCCTGCTGGTGGAACAGCGGGACCGCAGTGCCGCCATGGTGACGGCCATCGACAGGGAACTCGAGGAGCGGGCGATGGGGATCAGGACGACTCCGGAGAACCAACTGAAGGTGTTCGGCGCGCAGTTGTACGAAGCCATCGGGTCCGCCTACCCGGCGACCCGGCGCACCGAGCCGCGGATCGCCGCTCGGATCTGGGAAGCGCTCGGGGACGCGCGGACGGTGCTGAACGTCGGGGCCGGCACCGGCTCCTACGAGCCGCCGAACCGTGAGGTCACGGCGGTGGAACCGTCGGCGGTGATGCGGGCGCAGCGTCCCGCCGGGGCGGCGCCGTGCGTGGCCGCCAGTGCGGAACGACTGCCGTTCGCTGACCAGTCCTTCGACGCCGCGATGGCGGTCAGCACCGTTCACCACTGGCCGGACCCGATCGCCGGGCTGCGCGAGATGCGGCGGGTGGCCCGGCGCGTGGTGGTGTTCACGTACGACGCCAGTGCGACCGGCTGGCTGCAACGGTTCTGGCTCACCCGCGACTACCTGCCCGAATTCGCCGACCTTCTCGCCGGCTGGCCTTCCCTGGCCGACATGACCCGCGCGATCGGGGGCCGCGCGGAGCCGGTGCTCATCCCATGGGACTGCGCCGACGGCTTCTTCGAGGCCCACTGGCGCCGGCCCGAGGCATACCTGGACGAACCCGTGCGCCGCGCGGTGTCGGTGTGGACCCGGGTCGGCCCGGAGGCCGAGCAGCGGGCGGTCGGCATGCTCGGTGCCGACCTTGCCTCGGGCCGGTGGGCGGAGCGCAACCGCGACCTCCTCGCCCTCGACGCGGCCGAGCTTGGCCTTCGCCTGCTCGTCGCCTGAACCATCGACTCGGTCGTCCTCGCCGGGGCCTTCGGCGTCGTAGCGCTGCAGCTCGTCGCGGATCTCGTCCGCGCCCGGCATCCGTCGGCGCGGTTGGTCGCAGCCGAGGCAGAGGAGGAGGTCCGTCGAGTGCCAGGTCCCGGGCCTCGGCGGCAGGATCGTTGATCACGACGAGAGGCGGTCCGGCCGTTGCGGCTGCGCATGGTCCAGGGGCGGTCCGGGAGGACCGCCCCTGGACGGACGTGCGGCCGCCGCGTCACGCGTCCTCTGGGCGGCCAGTATGTCGAAGCCGGTGTGCCGGAGGCCGAGGCGGTGTCAGGAGGCTGAGCAGGAGAACGTCGGCAGCGTGACCGGACCGGTGGCCGTGAAGCCGAAGGAGGCCGAGGCCCCTGGCGCCACCGCTCCGTTCCATGCGGTGTTGGTCACGGTGACGGAGCTGCTGCTCTGAGTCAGTACGCCGTTCCAGAGGTTGGTGACGGACTGTCCGGAGATGGGCGTCCAGCCGACCCGCCACCCCGTGAGCGCGGCGGTGCCGCTGTTGTGCACCGTGATGTCGGCCTGGAAGCCACCCGACCAGGAGCTGGTTACGGTCGCCTGCGCCGTGCAGGCGAGCGCGGCGGTCGGCGGATTCGTCGCCGGTGGCATGGTGGGCGGGGGAGTGGTGGCG
>NZ_LIQR01000788.1 GCF_001418575.1 Peterkaempfera griseoplana | reverse complement strand
GAGCAGGCGCTGCGCAGCGCCGTGCCCGGCGCCCAGGTGCTCTACCGCACCCTGGCGGTGGTCCCCGGAATCGCCGTGCGGGTGCCCGCCCGGGGGCTGGGTGCGCTGCGCGGCCTGCCGGGTGTCCGCGCCGTCCATCCGATCAGCCACAAGTACCCGGCCAATGCGCACTCCGTGCCGCTCACCGGGGCTCCGGCGGTGTGGGCGGGGGCGGACTCGGTGGCCGGGAACACCGGCAAGGGCGTGACCATCGGCATCGTCGACAGCGGGATCGACTACACCCACGCGGACTTCGGCGGCCCCGGCACGGCAGACGCCTTCCGGGCGGTGGACGGCAGCAGACCCGCACCGGCGGGCCTCTTCCCCAACGTCAAGGTGGTCGGTGGCTGGGACATGGTCGGCGACGACTACAACAGCGACCCCGGGCAGCCGCCGTACCAGCCCGACCCGCACCCCGACGCCAACCCGCTGGACTGCACCGCCAACGGCCACGGCACCCATGTGGCGGGCACCGCGGCGGGCTACGGGGTCACGACCGACGGCAGGACCTACCGCGGTCCCTACGGTCCCGGCCTGGCCCCGGCGGCCTTCCGGGTGGGTCCGGGCGCGGCGCCCGGCGCCGCCCTCTACGCACTGCGGGTCTTCGGCTGCCACGGCTCCACCGACGAGATCGCCCACGCCCTCGACCGCGCCGCCGACCCCAACCAGGACGGCGACTTCTCCGACCGCCTGGACGTGGTCAACCTCTCGCTCGGAGGAGGCTTCGGCGACCCCGGCGACGGTGACGCGCTGGCCGTGGACCGGCTCGCCGCCACCGGCACCGTGGTGGTCGCCTCGGAGGGCAACGACGGGGACGTCTACGGCGTCGGCTCCAGCCCGGCGGTGGCCCCGGGGGCCATCGCGGTGGCGGCCTCCGTCGACGGACACACGGACGCGGACGGCATCCGGCTGCTGCCCCCGGTGACCGCCGGGCAGGGCGCGGCCGGCCCTGGGAGCGGGACCACCCCGGGGACCACGCCCGGCACCGCACCGGCGCGGCCCGGCGTACCTGCGCCCGGAGCCCCCCTGCCCGGCGGCCCGCCGCCGGGCAGGGGGGCTCC
>NZ_LIQR01000787.1 GCF_001418575.1 Peterkaempfera griseoplana | reverse complement strand
CGGTGCGTGCGCTGCGGGCCGTACTCGTGGTGGTGCTCGCCGGCACCGTGTTCGTCCAGGCATCGATGGTGTGGGTGCTGGTCAGCGGGAGCGACCCGGAGGACGGGTCGCTCCCGCTGACCGCGTTCCGCCTGATCACGATCCTGGGCATGGCGACGGCCCAGGTCGCCCTGGGCTGCGTATGGCGGCTGGTGGCGATGGTGCGCCGCGGAACGGTGTTCTCCCATGCCGCCTTCCGCTACGTCGACGGCGTGATCGGCGCGATCGTGGCGGCCGCCCTGCTGTGGTTCGCGGTCACAGCGGTCAACGCGCCGGGCCAGCGGGACGACCCGGGTGTCACCCTCATCATGGCCGGGATCGGCGTCGCGATCCTGGGAGTCGCGCTCATCGTGCTCGTACTGCGGATGCTGCTCGCCCAGGCCGTCGCGCGCGACGTCGAAGCGGCGCAGATGCAGGCCGAGCTGGACGAGGTGATCTGATGCCGATCGCCGTCGACATCGACGTGATGCTGGCCAGGCGGAAGATGTCCGTGGGCGAGCTTGCGGACCGCGTGGGGATCACGCCCGCCAACCTCGCGGTACTCAAGAACGGCCGCGCCAAGGCGGTGCGCTTCGCGACGCTCGCCGCCCTCTGCGAGGTACTGGAGTGCCAGCCGGGCGATCTGCTGCGCTGGGAGGCGGAGGACGCCGCAGAGGGATGACGTCGTCCTGGGGCGGGCCCCGAACGGCCTGCCGCCACCGGCCCGCGGCACCACCCGTCCCCCGAGGCCCGCGACACCCGTGGCCGTTGTGCTCGCGCCAACCGTGTGCACGGCCCCGGCCCGGCGGACTCCCTGCCGGTTGTGGGTGAGCGGATCACCGACGCCCCCGCCGTCGGTCCGAGTACGGGAGCACGGCGCCGGCGTCCGGCCGAAGGCCGACTCACAGGGCCGAGCGTCGCCCACTCCGTAGGGGTCCCCGACGAGGGCCACTGCTGCGCAGAGTCTGTTGCCGGGCTTTCGATGCAGGTCGAAGCCGTGATCGGGCGTGACGGTGGCTCTGCTGGTGGCTTGGGCGGGGAACTGGTGACATGGATCGTGTCGATTTCGCCGGGGGCTGTTCGTGTAGAGGGTGAGCCGGGCCGCGGAAGAGCGGTCC
>NZ_LIQR01000786.1 GCF_001418575.1 Peterkaempfera griseoplana | reverse complement strand
GCCCCGGCTGGCAGGGCCGCCCGCCGGGCGGCCCCTACCCGCCCAGCGGGCCCCAGCAGCGCTACGACCCCACCGACCCGGTGCAGCGCAGGGCACGCTACGCGCTGCTCTCGGGCATGTGGGGCCTGTTCTTCATGATCTTCAACCTGCCCTATGTGGGACTGCTGCTCGGCGCGCTGGCGGTCTACTGGGGCATCAGCGCCCTGCGCGGCACCGCCAAGGACCCGGCGGCGGCAGCCTCCGGGTCCGACCAGCGCACCGGGACCACCGGCGGCGCGCAGCTGCCCTCCGCTCCGCCGCCCACCGGGCACCGTCCTGCCCCGCTGCCGCCGCCCGGCTGGGCGGCGCCCCGCCCGGCCCGGCCGCAGCTCCCCGCCGCGCTCGGCGGGCTGGTGACCGGCGGCGTGGCGCTGGCCATGGTCGCCGCCTCCTGGGGGCTCCAGCTGGCGTACAAGGACTACTACGACTGCGTGTCCGACGCGCTGACCCAGAAGGCTCAGCACAGCTGCAGCAAACTGATCCCCGAGTGGCTGCAGAAGGCGGACAACGTCAACGGCTGACCGCTCCGGTGGACGGCTGACGGCTCCGCGGGGCGGCGCAGGCGGCGCAGGGGGCTTCGGGACGGCCTGGGGGCAGTGGCCGACCAGGGACGGCCGGGGGCACCGCAGCGGGCCGGAGAGATCAGTTCCTGCCCCGGCCCGCCGCCCTGCCGCGCAACGCGAACCGGGCGAGCAGGACACCGGGAACCCCCACCGCGGCGGTCCAGGCCGCCGCCGCGGCCCCCGTCAACCAGGGCGAGGGGCCCAGGGAGGCCAGACGGTCCACCCCCAGCGCCCCACCCGAGGCCGCCGCGCCCAGGGCGGCCGCCACTCCGGTGAGCAGGGCCGCGCACACGGCGGCCAGCGCGGTGGCGACCGGGTGCCAGCGGGCTCCCGCTGCCGCCCTGCCGAGGACGGCGGCCAGCACGACACCGGCCAGCGCGGGCACGGCCAGGGTGGACCAGCCCAGCGGGCCCGCCACCGCGGGTGACGCCGCTGTCGCCCGGGGCAGCGCGGCCAGCAGCGGGAACACCGGCGTGTCGCCGAGGACCGTCCCGTACGGCGCCACCGTGCTGCCCGTGCCCACGGTGAAACCCGGCCCGAGGGCGTAGGAGGCCGCCCACACCGCGGCGTCCGGGTAGAGGGCCAGACAGAGCAGCAGCAGCCCGGCCTGGCCGGGGACATCAGGGGCCAGGGCCAGAACCGTACGGCCGGCGGCATTCCCGTGGAGCAGCAGCGCACAGCCGAGAACCAGCGCACCCCCGCCCAGCAGCGCCGCGCACGCGGCCGTCACCGCGCGCAGCAGCGCGGCGCCCGCGGCGGCGGGAAACGCCCACCCGGGCAGCAGGCAGCCGGCGGGCCGCAGCGAGGGCTCCTCGTACGGCCGCAGCAGCGCCCGCAGCCGCACCGCCGGGTGCCGCAGCAGCGCCCCCCAGGGTCCGGTGGCCGAGCGCACCCCGACGGCTGCAACCGGCACCGCCAGGGCAAGCACCGCGGCGAGCGCCGGAAACGGGCGGGCCCGCAGCATGCCGTCCTCGGAGGCGATCACCGCGGCACCGGCCGCCACCAGGGTGTAGCCGCTGCAGACGGCGAGGACGGCCGTCGCCAGGGAACGCAGGGCGGTCGCCGGACCCGGCGCGGCGGGGAAGCGCAGCGAACGGCCGGCCCGGCGGCCGGCGCGGAACAACAGGAAGAGGGCCGCGGCGGTCAGCAGCAGCGGCACCATGCCCACCGGGGCGGTGCCGGCGCCGGGGACCTCGCCCGGGACCGGGACGGCGG
>NZ_LIQR01000785.1 GCF_001418575.1 Peterkaempfera griseoplana | reverse complement strand
CCCCGTCCCGCACGCCGCACGCACCCCAGGGCCAGGCCATCCCCGTCGCCGGGCCCCCGCCCGGCCGTCCCGGCCCCCAGCCCGCGGCCGCCCGCCGTCCCCGTCGCAGGGAATGCGCCGGTCACCGAGAGGCTTGACCACTGCGGAGAGGCGGCTTCAGAGAACCCGGACCCGTACAGCACCGCCGCCGCGGGAGAGGACGAAAGCACCATGGGCAGTCCCGTCGACCACCTCGTCGACCTGCTCGATCTGGAACAGATCGAGCTCAACATCTTCCGCGGCCGCAGCCCGGAGGAGGCGCTGCAGCGCACCTTCGGGGGCCAGGTCGCCGGTCAGGCACTGGTGGCCGCCGGGCGCACCGTGGACGACGACCGCCCTGTCCACTCCCTGCACGCCTACTTCCTGCGCCCCGGCATCCCCGGTGTGCCGATCGTCTACCAGGTCGACCGTACCCGGGACGGCCGCTCCTTCACCACCCGCCGCGTCCTGGGCATCCAGCAGGGCCGCTCCATCTTCGCCCTCACCGCGAACTTCCACCGCCCGGAGCCGGCCGCGTTCGAGCACCAGATCCCGATGCCCGAGGTACCGGGCCCCGAGGAGCTTCCCAGCGCCCTGGAGGAGGTCACCGCCAGAATCGGCGAGCGGCCGCCCTTCATCAGCCGCCGCCAGCCGTTCGACATCCGCTATGTGGAGCGACTGCGCTGGACCAAGGAGGAACTCGTCGGCGTCGAGCCCCGCAGCAGCGTCTGGTTGCGCACCAACGGCAAGCTGCCCGACGACCCGCTGATCCAGGTCTGCGCGCTGACGTACGCCAGCGACATGACCCTCCTCGACACGGTCCGCGTCCCGGTGGAGCCGCTGTGGGGCACCCGTCACTTCGACATGGCCTCGCTGGACCACGCGATGTGGTTCCACCGGCCGTTTCGCGCCGACGAGTGGCTGCTCTACCAGCAGGAGTCGCCCGTCGCCACCGGCGCCCGCGGCCTCGCCCGGGGACAGATCTTCGACCAGCAGGGACGCCTGGTCGTCTCGGTGATGCAGGAGGGCCTCTTCCGGCCCATCGAGGACTCCTGACCCGCCCCTCCGCCGCCTCTCCTCCCGCAGCCCGCCTCCTGCCCGAAGA
>NZ_LIQR01000784.1 GCF_001418575.1 Peterkaempfera griseoplana | reverse complement strand
CCACGGCGGCCTCCGGGGGAGGGGTCTGTCTGGGAGGGTCCGGCACCGCGGCCGGATCGGGCCCGCCATCGGGGCACACCACTTCGCCCCGCCACCATACGTCTGGTTTGTCGACTTTTCGACGCCACGGGCACGGGCTGTGCGCGGCGGCGGCCCGCCGGCGCCTCGCCCGTCCCCGGCCGAGTCGGCCGCCGCCTTCGCCCGAGTGGAGTGCGGGCGCATGAATGCCGGTCAGTATGACAATCAGTCATCAGAGCACTACTAATAGTCATCATGATCAGAGAACCAAGCCCGCCGTCACGGTTCCGGCTGCGCACCCTCCGGCTCCTGTCGGCGGTGGCGGCCCTGGGAGCCGTCGGAGCGGGCCTCACGGGTGCGCTGACCGGAGCCGAGGCCCGAACCAGGGCCGGCGGCACCCCGCTGGTGCAGGAGACCTTCACCGGCGCGACCGCCGACCCCGGCTTCGTCGCGGTCGGCTCGGCCTGCCTCACCGGGGCCCCCGGGGCGGCGGCCCCCGGTCCCGGCAACCATCCGCTGGGCGGCTGCCGGCAGCCGGAGACCGGTCCGGTACCACCCCCGGGGGGCGCCCCCCACGGATACCTCCAGCTGACCGACGCCGCCAACGACCAGTCCGGCGCGGTCCTCTACGACCACGCGCTGCCCGCGACCGAAGGACTGGACGTCACCTTCGACCAGTGGCAGTACGGAAGCACCACGCCCGCCCATCCGGCTGACGGCATCTCATTCTTCCTGGTGAACGGGGACACCTCGCTCACCCACCCCGGGGCCTTCGGCGGCAGCCTCGGCTATGCGCAGAAGCTCCCCGACGACGACCCGGTCAACCCCTTCCTCCCGGGCGTGGACCGCGGCTACCTGGGCGTCGGCCTGGACGTGCTGGGCAACTACTTCGGCGACTGGGAGCAGCGCGGCAACGGCTGCGCACAGCGCTCACCGGCCGGGACGGCGTTCCGGGTGCCGGGGCCCGGCGCCAACATGGTGACCGTCCGCGGCCCCGGCGACGGCATCGAGGGGTACTGCTTCCTCACCGCCACCACCAGCAACTTCTCCACCGCCGGCCCCTGGCCCTCCACACTGCCCGGCCAGCTCCAGGGGCCGCTCACCGAGCTGCCCCCGGGGGCCACGCCGCAGCAGGCCGAGGCGGCGCTGGAACCCTCACGCCGCCGGGTCGAGGTGCATCTGACGCCCGCGCCCAACCCGGTACTGACCGTGACGGTCGACTTCAACGACGGCACCGGCCCGCACCAGGTGATCTCGCGCCCGGCCCCCGAGCCGGTTCCCGACACCTACAAGTTCGGCTTCGCGGCCTCCACGGGCCTGTTCACGGACGTCCACCTGATCCGCAATGTGACGATCAGCACCGACCAGCCCCTGCCAGGGCTCAACCTGGTCAAGCAGGCCCGCCGGCCGCTGCCCGGTCTGCTGGTCGCCGGGACCGAGGTCCCCTACGACTTCGTCGTGACCAACTCCGGCGGCGCCGACATCACGGCGCTCTCGGTGAACGACCCCACGGTCGGGCCGGTCCGCTGCCCCACCGCGGTCCTGCCCGTCGGCGACACGGTGACCTGCACCGCCACCTATGTGATCACCGCCGCCGACGTGGCCAGAGGCTCCGTCACCAACACGGCCCAGGCGACCGGTACGGCGAACGGCCGCCCGGTGACCTCCCCGCCCTCCCAGGAGACCGTGCCCATCGCCGAGCCGCCCGGCATCGATGTGCAGAAGCGGGTGGAGACCCCGGGGCCCTACGCGGCCGGCGACACCGTGGAGTACGCCTACCTCGTACGCAACACCGGAGGCCACCCGCTGGACGGCGTCCATGTGACCGACGACCGGGTGACCCACATCATCTGCCACTCGACCACCCTGGCGCCCCAGGGCGCCCCCGGCGACAGCACGGTCTGCCGCGGCAGCTATGTGATCACCCCGGAGGACGTGGCGGCGGGCAGCGTCACCAACCGCGCCACCGCGACGGGCACGGTCGAGGGCGTGCCGGTCACCTCCCCGCAGGCCGAGGCCACCCTGCCGGTCGCCGGGGCGCCCCGGATCACCCTGCGGAAACGCGCCGACGGCAGCGGGCCCTTCGCGCCCGGTGACACGGTGAGCTACTCCTACCTGGTCACCAACGAGGGCGACACCGAGCTGACCGGCGTGCAGGTGATCGACGACCATGTCGCCCCGGTCACCTGCGACGTCACCACGCTGGCGCCCGGCCGGAGCACCCTGTGCCACGGCACCTACACGGTCCGGAAGTCGGACGCGCGGGAGGGCCGGGTCACCAACCGCGCCGAGGCGGCGGCCGTGGACATCCGCGGCAACACCGTGGTCAGCCCGCTCGCCGAGGTCACCGTACGGGTCGAGGAGTGCCCGACCGGCGGCAAGTGGCAGCGAGGCGCCCCCGGCCCGGGCCCGGAGTGCCCCAAGCCGGGCCCCGGCGGCCCCCATCCCGGTCCTGGCCCCGGTCCCTGGCCCGGCCCCGGCCCTGGCCCCTGGCCCGGCCCTGGTCCGCACCCTGGCCCCGGCCCGTGGCCCGAGCCCTGGAGCCATGACCGCGACCACGGCGCGACCGCACCGGAGTGACGGCGTAGCAGCCCGCAGCCGACCGCCCCGCGGTGGCCGCCCCGGACCCCCGTGGCGGCCACCGCCGCCTCCGGGACCGGGAGCC
>NZ_LIQR01000783.1 GCF_001418575.1 Peterkaempfera griseoplana | reverse complement strand
GCTGCGGCGGCTGCGCCGCGCCGGGGCCCCGGTGACCTGTCTGACGCCCTTTCCGGCCACGGCCTATCCCCAGGCGATCCGGCGGACGGTGCCGCTCGTCCCGCTGGAACGCCGCACCTCGATCCGCTTCGCCCACGCCGAGACACGGCGGTTCCGGGACCGGGGGCCGCGCGGATGACAGCGGTGCGCTCCCGGCGGGAGGCGACCGACCTGATCGACGAGGTGCGCCGGGAACAGCCGCAGGTGGTGCTGCTGGCCCGCGCGCTCTGCCTGGCCGCGCACGCCGAGCCGGAGATGGTGCGGCGCGCCAGGCTGGCGTTCCTGCCGCACGGCGGACTCGCCGTGGAGGCGCTGCTCTGGTTCTCCCCGCTGGTGGAGGCCGCCGACAGCCGGGCCCTGGTGCTCGACCCCGCCGTCGCCACCGAGCTGCGCCGGGAGCTGGCCGCCGCCGACCGGGCCGCGCTGGCCGAGGTGAGGGCCTTCACCGAGGCCCAGCACCGGCAGGCGCCGCCCGCGGTACGTGCCTTCGAGCGGCTGCTGTGGGCGACCGCCGGGGACCGGGAGCTGACGGCGGAGGCCGTACGCCGGGAGCTGGAGCCCTTCGAGCGGGCGCTGGCCCGGGAGGACGGATCGGCGGACGAGGTCGGCCGCTGGCTGCTGCACTTCCTGCCCCGGCTGCCCGGCCCGGTCCGCGACACCGAGGCCGCCTGGCGGCTGAGGGTGGCCGCGGCCGAACGGCTGGGACTGGACCTCCCCCGGGAGATGACGGTCGACCGCGACCCCGAGGAGCTGCTGGCGGCGCGGGCGCTGGTGCGCGGCCAGGTGGCGGTGGGTGTGCGGCTGACCGCCGACGGGGTGCTGCTGAGCCGCCCGCCGGCCCGCGACGCCCGGGTGTGCACGGTGGCGGGCGCGGCCCGCGCCCGGCTGGCGCTTCGCGGGGCGCTGCCCGGCGCCGAGTCGTTCTCGCTGGACCTCTACGACGGCCAGCAGGCCGCCGTACGGCTGGATGTGGTGGCCCGGCTGCTGCCGGACGGGGGGACGGCGCAGGCCCGGGTGGAGATGGACTCGGTGGTGCTCTGCGCGCACGGCGGCCCGGGCGACGGCTGGGCGGTGGCGGTGGGTGCGGGCGGCCGGACGGTCCTGCGGCTGGAGGGCGAGCAGGGGGCCGCCGCCGAGTTCGAGGGGCTGCCGCGGCTGCTGGCGGTGACGCCGGACGGCTCCGGTGCCGCACTCTCGGCCGGCGGCGCGGTACATCTGGTGACGGTACGTCCGACCCAAGGCGTCCAGGCGGAGCCGCTCGTCCTGGAGCAGGAGCCCGCCGCCCTCGGCTGGCTGGGCACGGATCCAGGACCGGCACTCGTCACCATGACGCGCCGTCAGCTCATGCTCCACCCGCGGGACGGAGGCCCCGCGACGGTGCTGGAGCATCCGGACGAGCTGGTACGGCTGTGGTGCTCGGGGGCCTCCCCGCTGCTGGCCGCCGCCGACACGGCCGGGCGGGTCCACCTCTGGCACTGCGGCGCCCCCGGCGCGCCCCGGCGTGTGTACACCGGCGAGCCCGGCGGCCGGGTGACCGCGCTCACCGGGGATCCGCGGTCGGGCCGCATCTGCTGGTCGGTGGCGGACGGCCGGGTACGGATCTGGGACCCGGCCACCGGAGCCGTACAGGAGCCGGGCCCGCTGCCGGGGCCGGCCAGCGGCCTGGCCCTGCGGCCCGGCGGGGACGGGCTGTGGGCGGCCGACGGCGGCACCCGGCTGGTCGAACTCGCCACGGAGCCGGGGACCGCGTCGCAGCCCCGTACCAGGACACTGCCCTTCGGCGTGCGCGACCTGTATGCGCTGGACGACGGCGGGCTGCTGCTGGCCGGCGCCGGCGGCCCCCTGGAGATCCGCTCCGAGGACGGCCGCACCCATGTCGCCGCGCCCGACCCGGCCCCCGCCCCCAGCGGCGGCGGCCCGGACTGGCTGCGGGACGCGGTGGGCCTGGAGACCGCGGTGGAGGCCCTGGAGGGGGAGGAGTCGGCCTCGCTGCTGCGTGCCGCGCGGGGCGCCGGGATCTGCCATCTCCTGGTCGACCTCAGGGGCGCGCACCGGGACGGACCGCTGCCCCGGCTCGCCCGCGAGGCGGCCGCCGCCGGGCTGCGGCTGGTCGCGGACCTCCACCCCCCGGAGGTGCCCGTCGGCGCGGACCCCTCGGCGGTCTGGACCCGCACCCTGGAGGACGCCGACGCCCTGCTGGCCCACACCGACGGACTGCGGCTGCTGCGCGGCGGCGCATGGCCGCCGGAGCTGGTCGGCGATCTGCGGCACCTGGTCGACGCCTATCCCGGAGCGGCGCTGCTGGCCGCCGCCGACCGCC
>NZ_LIQR01000782.1 GCF_001418575.1 Peterkaempfera griseoplana | reverse complement strand
CCCCCGGCCCGGTCCGGCCTGCCCGCGGCGCCGAGTCGCGGGCCGGGGCGGGGTGGGTGACACTGGGGTGTTGTAAGGCACGTTCACAGGAGCATGCAGACACCCTCCCCGGCCGCGTCCAAGGGCCCCACGGGCGGGTGGTTCCGGCTCTCCCCGCAGCGTGCAGGCCGGTGTGCGGCTGGTCCGTACAGTGCCTGTGCGGGGGTCTGTCCCCGCTTGCGGGGTCCCCTTCGTCCGTGGGTCCGTGAGATCCTTCGCGGCCCGGACGGAGTTCTTGTGAGGGCCGGAGCAGGTTCCCTGGAGGGAAGGCTCCCGTCAGATGCCGATCCTTTGCCGACCTGCCGTAGTGGTCCCCGAACACACGATCACGATGGGGCAGACCCTCGATCTGGCCCGTCGTCTCCACGCCGGCCATCCGCAGCTGGGGCTGGTGCTCCGGCTCATCGAGAACACCGGGGTGACCAAGCGCCATCTGGTGCGTCCGCTGACCGAGACGCTGCGTCACCCGGGTTTCGAGGCGCGCAACGCGGTCTACGAGCAGGAGGCCCGACGGCGCATCCCCGAGGTGGTGCGTGCCGCGCTGCGCAGCGCCGAGGTGGGCAGCGAGGACATCGACGCAATTGTCTTCGTCTCCTGCACCGGGTTCCTGATGCCGTCGATGACGGCATGGATGATCAACAACCTGGGGTTCCGCTGGGACACCCGTCAGATCCCCATCGCCCAGCTCGGCTGCGCGGCCGGTGGGGCCGCGATCAACCGGGCCTGCGACTTCTGCATGGCCTATCCGCAGGCCAATGTCCTCATCGTGGCCTGTGAGTTCTGCTCGCTGTGCTACCAGCCCACCGACGACGGTGTCGGCTCCCTGCTGTCCAACGGACTGTTCGGCGACGCGGTCGCCGCCGCGGTCGTCAGAGGACACGGGGGAGCGGGCATCCGGCTGGAACGCAACAGCTCCTACCTGGTGCCCGACACCGAGCGGTGGATCTCCTACGCCGTCAAGGCGACCGGCTTCCACTTCCAGCTCGACAAGCGGGTGCCGACCACCATGGCGATGCTGGCCCCCGCCCTGCACATGCTGGCGGACAGTCACGGCTGGGACGCCTCGGCGCTGGACTTCTACATCATCCACGCGGGCGGACCGCGCATCCTCGACGACCTCTGCCGGATCCTCGAGGTGGAGGGCAGCTCCTTCCGGCACAGCAGGGCGACGCTCACCGAGTACGGCAACATCGCCAGTGCCGTCGTGCTCGACTCGCTGCGCCGCCTCTTCGAGGAGGACGCCCTGCCCGCCGGGGCACAGGGCATGATCGCCGGATTCGGGCCGGGTATCACCGCCGAGACCTGTGTGGGCACATGGGCGCCGGCGTCCGCCCGGACACCGCTGACGCACACCCGGACGGTGCGCTCACCGGCCGTGGTGCAGCGGCGGACCATCACCGGCGGTCCCGCCACGTGAGCCGGTGGCGCCGCGGGGAGCCGCGCGCACCGTACGGCCGGCGC
>NZ_LIQR01000781.1:482-1188 GCF_001418575.1 Peterkaempfera griseoplana | reverse complement strand
CAACGACCCCATCGTGCTGGCGCACGCCCGGGCCCTGATGGCCGGGCACGGCCGGGGGAGGACCACCTTCACCCAGGCCGACCTGCGGGAACCGGAGCGGATCCTGGCCGCTCCCGGGGTCCGCGAGGTGATCGACTTCGAGCAGCCCGTGGCCCTGCTGCTGATCTCCATTCTGCATTTCATCCGCGACGAGGAAAGGCCGTACGAGATCGTCTCCCGACTGGTCGAGGCGCTTCCCTCCGGCAGCTTCCTGCTGCTCACCCATGCCTCGCCCGACGCCGACCCGGAGCGGGCGGCCAAGGCCTCGGAGGGCTGGCGCACGGCGTCGGCGCAGATGACCATGCGTCCCCACGCGGAGGTGCTGCGCTTCTTCGACGGCCTGGAGATGGTGGAACCCGGCCTGGTCAGCCGCTGGAACCCGGACGGCGACGGGGAGGACGAGGTGCCGGAGCTCGGTGACCGCGTCATGGGGTACGGGGGCGTCGCCCGCAAGCCGTGAGCCGACGCGGGTCCTCCCGCTGTCGCCGCCGCGCCGTGGACAGGTGGGCCGGGGGTGTCAAGAGGCGGCGTCCTCATCGAGTCGGTCATGTGCGCGGCCGGGCAGGGACAGCCGTATCGCGGACGCACAGTCGGACCCCTGCTCGGCCGCGGGATGTTCCGGGTGACGGGGCTTGCGTCCCGGGCGGGCCGCCGGAGCCGACGGCCG
>NZ_LIQR01000781.1:0-416 GCF_001418575.1 Peterkaempfera griseoplana | reverse complement strand
CGGCGCGGTCCACGACGTCACCGAGCACGGAGATCTCCAGGCCGCCGTACGACGCGGTGAAGGACCAACCCGCGCCGCAGACCCAGACCTCGCGCACGTCCGCCAGGGAGGCGACCAGCCACTGGGCCTCACGTTCGGAGGCTCCGAAGCGGAGCACTCCCAGTCCTTCCGGCAACCGCACACCGCGACCGGGCAGCAGCTCGAACACCGGCACCCCCTCTCGTCCTCCGTCCGCGCCCTGCCGGAGCGCCTCGGCGCACTCGCGGCGCCGGTCGGCGCCGGGGCGCGTCCACCACGGGTGGCCATGTGGGGCGGTACCGCTCCGCGCGGCTTCACATCTCCGTGCAGCAGCGCAGGACGTGTCGGCGCAGGCCGCGGCCGGGCGTTGCCCGCCGCCCCCTTGACGACCCCCCCCG
>NZ_LIQR01000780.1:354-1162 GCF_001418575.1 Peterkaempfera griseoplana | reverse complement strand
GCCGCCGTGATCAACGGCAACTTCGCCCTGGACGCCGGCCTCAAGCCCACCAGCGACGCCGTCGTGCTGGAGAAGGCCGCGGGCAACCCCTACGCCAACATCCTGGCCGTCAAGAAGGGCGAGCAGAACGACCCGCGGGTGGAGAAGCTCGCCCGGCTGCTGCACTCGCCCGAGGTGAAGAAGTACATCGAGGACACCTTCAAGGGGTCCGTCATCCCGGCGTTCTGAGCCGGCCGCCCACCGGGTCCGGGCCGTCCGGCTCAGACCCGGTGGGTCCAGTACACATCGGTGGTGTACGGCAGCTCGATACGGTCCCCGTGCCGGGTCTGCGGATGCGCCCGCAGCACCGCGTCCACCTCCGCCCGCACCCGCCGCTGCTCCGCCTCGTCCAGCGTCGCGATGATGCTGGACGAGGCCATCCGCTCCAGCACCCCCTCCCGGGTCACCGGATGCGGGTTGGGCAGATGGAACTCGCTGATCGCCGACCAGCCGGGACGTCCCTCCAGCTGCTCCCGCCACCGGCCGTCCAGATGGCTCGGCAGATCCTGCGGGGCGCGCCCGAAATAGATCTGCTGGAAGTCGCGCACCCAGGGCACCGACTCGTCGAAGGTGTTCCACAGCAGGACCAGCGCCCCGCCGGGCCGCACCACCCGCTCCACCTCGGCCAGCGCCTCCCGCTGCCGGAACCAGTGCCAGGACTGCGCCGCGACCACCACGTCCACCGAGCGGTCCGGCAGGCCCGTCGCCTCCGCGGTGCCGTCGCCCACCTCGACCCCCGGCAGCAGCTCGGCCAGCTGCTCGCGCATCG
>NZ_LIQR01000780.1:0-349 GCF_001418575.1 Peterkaempfera griseoplana | reverse complement strand
GGTGCCCGCCCCCAGGTCCAGCACCGTGCGGCCGCGCTCCAGCCGCACCGCGTCCGCGAGTTCGCGGATCACCGGCATCGGATAGGACGGCCGGGACCGCTCGTAGGCGTCCGCCGCCCGCTGGTACCCCACTCCTGCCGCCTGGTGAACCGTCACGCCCCCTGACGCTATCAGCCGCAGATGGACGCCACACCAATGGCGAGCGGCGGTCTGCCGACGTCGCTGTGGAGCGCCCGGCACGCCCAACCCCCTGCACGGCGACCCCGGATGCTGCATGCTGCTGTATCCGCGCTCCGCCCCGTCCGGGCCCGGCCGTGGTGACGCGGGCCGCGCCGGTGGAGCATGATCA
>NZ_LIQR01000078.1 GCF_001418575.1 Peterkaempfera griseoplana | reverse complement strand
GTCTCAACCGTAGCACGCGCCGGGCCGGGAGCACGAATCGGTTTCCCGAACGGCCCGGGAAACGGGCGCGACACCGGAAAGCAGAAGGCCCGGCGCTGATGCACCGGGCCTTCCGACGGAGTAGCGGGGACAGGATTTGAACCTGCGACCTCTGGGTTATGAGCCCAGCGAGCTACCGAGCTGCTCCACCCCGCGTCGTTGTGTCTCAACCGTAGCACGCGCCGGGCCGGGAGCACGAATCGGTTTCCCGAACGGCCCGGGAAACGGGCGCGACACCGGAAAGCAGAAGGCCCGGCGCTGATGCACCGGGCCTTCCGACGGAGTAGCGGGGACAGGATTTGAACCTGCGACCTCTGGGTTATGAGCCCAGCGAGCTACCGAGCTGCTCCACCCCGCGTCGTTGTGCCTCTACCGTAGCACGCGCCGGGCGGGGGGCGTCCCGAGGACGCCCCCCGCCCCGCCGTCACGGTGTGCCGCTGGGCGTGGGCGACGGGCTGCCGGAGGGCGTCGCCGAGGGCGAGCCGGAGGGCGCGGTGCCCGGGGTCTGGGCCTTCACAGCCGCGGCCAGGGCGTCCTGCAGCGCCTTCTGCTGCTTGCCGTACTCGGCCCAGTCACCGGCCTTCAGCGCGGCCTGACCTGCCTCGAAGGCCTTCTGGGCATCCTGCAGCGCCTTCTGCACATCCGGGCTCGCGGGAGCCGGAGCGGTGCCACCGCCGCCCTGCGCCGGGGTGGGGGTGGGTGTCGGCTGGGCCGGCCCCGCGGTCACGTCCAGCACCTGCTTCAGGGCCTGGGACAAGGTGGTGGTGTAGGCGATGTTGTCGCTGCCGCCATAGACCGCGAGCACCTTGCGCAGCCGTGGATAGTTCACCCCCGCGCCCCGGACGTATACGGGCTCCACATAGAGCAGCCCGTTTCCGACCGGCAGCGTCAGCAGGTTGCCGTATTCCAGCGTGGAATCCCCGCGCTTCAACAGGTTGATGTCGGTGGCGATACCGGGGAACGAGTTGAACTTCGCCTGCACCTGCTTGGGCCCGGGAATCGTGCCCCCGCCGCTCTTCTCCGGCATCGTGAGAATGCGCATCTTGCCGTAGTCCGGACCGGGATTGGCGTTGACCGCCATGAAGGCGGCGAGGTTGTCCCGGCGGTTGGGCACAAAACTGGTGGTGAGCGAGAAGGCCGAACTCTCCCCCGGCATCCGGACCGTCAGATAGTACGGCGGCTGGTCCGCGCCGGAGCTGCTGGTCGGGTCGGTGGGGACCTTCCACACGTCACTGGAGGCGTAGAAGGCGGCCGGGTCGGTGACGTGGTACCGGGTCAGCAGGTCGCGCTGCACCTTGAAGAGGTCCTGCGGGTAGCGCAGGTGCTGCATCAGACCGGGGTCGATCGCCGACGTCGGCTTCACGGTGCCGGGGAAGGCCTTCATCCAGGTCTTGAGCACCGGGTCCTTGGCGTCCCACTGGTAGAGGGTGACCTCGCCGGTGAAGGCGTCCACGGTCGCCTTCACCGAGTTGCGGATGTAGTTGACCTGGTTCGCCTGGGTGAGCACCTCCCGGTTGCCGCCGGTCAGCGAGTCGGCGGTGACGTCGCCCAGCGTGGTGCGGGAGGAGTAGGGGTAGCCGTTGCTGGTGGTGTAGCCGTCCACCACCCAGAGCACCTTGCCGCCGACCACCACCGGGTAGGGGTCCCCGTCGATGGAGAGCCACGGCGCGACCGCCTCGACCCGCTCCTTGGGCGTGCGGTCGTACATGATCTTCGCCCCGGGGGTGATCGCCCCGGAGTAGAGCAGCTGCGGCTCCGAGAACTTCACCGCGTACGCGGCCCGGGTGAGCGGGCTGTCCAGCGACACCCCGCCGCTGCCGTCGTAGGTGGTGGTGACCTCCTTGCGGTGGTCGCTGTCGTAGTAGTCCAGCTCCTTGTTGGCGCCGCCGACGATGGAGTAGGTGGTGGTCTGCTCCCCGAAGTAGACCTGCCAGCGGTCGGCCGAGGGGAAGTCACCCTTGGGCGGCAGACCGGAGAGGGTGAAGTCCGGGTCGCCGTCCTGGGTGACGGTGTCGCCCTTGGCCGCCGCCACGGCATAGCCGTGGGTGTACTTGAAGTGGTCGTTCACCCAGTTGCGGGTCGGCACACCGGAGAGGTTGAGTTCCCGCACGCCCACCACGGTGTCCTGGACGTTGTCCCCCGACCCGTAGCGGTCGATGTCCAGCGGCGCCGCGAAGGAGTAGTAGCCGCGCTGCTGCTCCAGCTGGGTGAAGGTGGGCGAGACGATGTTGGGGTCCAGCACCCGGATGTTGTCCAGCGTGCCCGTGTCCTTGGCCAGCGCGTCCTTGTCCGGGGTGGCGGCGGCCGGGTACTGCTCGACCGTGGAGCCGTCGATGCCGTACGCGGCCCGGGTGGCGTCGATGTTCTTCTTGATGTACGGCGCCTCCTTCTTGGCCTCGTTCGGCTTCACCTGGAACTGCTGGACGATCGCGGGGTAGAGCCCGCCGATCAGCAGCGCCGACAGCACCAGCAGTCCGAAGCCGATCAGCGGCAGCGACCAGGTGCGGCGCAGCGGGGTGATGAAGAAGAGCACCGCGCAGATGACGGCGACGAAGAAGAGGATGCTCTTGGCCGGCAGATAGGCGTTGGCGTCCACATAGCGCAGGCCCGCCCAGGCGCCGCTGCCCCGGATCGAGCCGGACTTCAGCGCCAGCCCGTAGCGGTCCAGCCAGTAGGCCACCGCCTTGAACGCCACGAACACCCCCAGCAGCACGGCCAGGTGGCCCTGCGCCGCGGTGGAGACCCGGCGTCCGGGGCCCTGCAGCCGCAGGCCCCCGTACAGGTAGTGCACCAGCGCGGCCGCCAGCAGCGAGACCACCGCGGCGCTGAAGCCGAAGTTCAGCAGGAAGCGGTACCAGGGGAGGTCGAAGGTGTAGAAGGAGATGTCCTTGTGGAACTGGGGATCCGTGGTGCCGAACGGGGTGGCGTTGACCCACAGCAGCCACGTCCGCCACTGACCGGTCGCGGAGCCACCGGCGATCAGCCCGACGATCAGGGAGATCCCCAGCAGCAGCCACCGGCGGTACGGGGCGACCCCCAGCCGGTAGCGGTCCAGGCTCTGCTGCTCCACGGACATGGCGCTCAGCGGCGGCCGCAGCCGGTGGGCCAGCCAGATGTTGAACCCCACGGCCAGCGCCATCAGCAGGCCGAAGACCGCGAAGAGCCCGGTCTTGGTCCACAGCCGGGTGGTGAAGACCGACGTGTAGCGCACCGAGCGGTACCACAGCCAGTCGGTCCAGAAGCCGGCGAAGACGACGAAGAGCACCGCGAGCACCGCGAGCACGGCCGCCGTCAGCAGCAGGGCGCGGGAGCGCCGAGAGGACGCGCCGACTCTGAACCGGGGTCCGGAGGGGCTTGGCCCTCCGCGGTCCGGCATCTGGAATACCAAGGTGCACACCTCTGTCGTCTCTGTCGGCCAGCGGCTCGGTCGGTCAGCGTCAGATAGGCAACTTACCCGGCGGTTACACGAGTTCCCGAGGGGGCGGACAGCATTGGGGCGGGCGCTCCCCGGCGTGTGAGGATAGGGCCATGTCCGAGCACCCCGACACTTCCGAGGCCGCCCTCCCCCCGGCCGCCACCCCGCTGACCCGCGCCGTGCTGGAGATCGACGGCTATGCGGCCACCATGGGCTGGGACCTGCCCGCCCGGCTGTTCGCCCTGGTGGACACCGGCCGACTGCTCGCCACCGAGCCCGCCCTGGCCGAGCAGCTGGGGCTGGAGGAGGGCCAGGCCGACGGGCTGACGCCGGTGGAGCAGGACGAGCTGCCGGAGGGCATGGCGCTGGACGAGTTCCTGGGCACCATCGCCTGGCCGGACGTGGTCTCCGGCTGCGCCCTGGTGGTGGAGCGGCTGATGCTGCCGCCGGGGGCCGAGGCGAAGCTGCCCGAGGGTGCCGACGAGCGGCAGCTGGCGGCCTGGGCCGCCGATCACCCGGAGCGCCAGGAGGTGCGGATCACCGCCGCGGTACTGCGTGACGGCACCCGGGAGACCGCGCTGCGGCTGCGGGCCAAGGACTCCGAGCGCGAGGTGCTGACCGGCGCCGAGCTGGTGCCGGGGCTCTCCGAGGCCCTGCTGGCGACCTTCGCCTGAGCCCACGCCGCGCCGCCGTACGCGGCGGGCACCGCCGGAGGCCGCGGCCGCCGGCGGTGCGGCTCCGCGCTCCCGGCCGGAACCGGACCGGGCCCCGGCTGCGGGGCCCGTCCGGGGGTACGACGACGTCTCGCCCGGGGCCTGACGGAAGAGGGCGCCTGACGGGAGCCCGGCGCCTAACGGGAGCAGGACGGCAGGGCGCCGGTGTGGCCGCTGCGGATCTGGTCCAGGGCCTTGAGCGCGTCGTCGAGCGTCCCCACCCTGACCAGGGTGAGTCCGCCGGGGGTGTTCCTGGCCGCCTCGGCGCAGTTGTCCGCGGGGGTGAGGAAGTACTGCGCCCCGGCGTCACGGGCGGCGATGGTCTTCATGGAGATACCGCCGATCGGCCCGACCTGGCCGCTGTCGGTGATGGTGCCCGTGCCCGCGATGAACCTGCCGCCCGTGATGTCGGTGGGCTTGAGCTTGTCGATGATGCCCAGCGAGAACATCAGCCCGGCGCTGGGGCCGCCGACGTCCTGCAGGCCGATGTCGATGGAGAACGGGAAGCTGTGGCTGGTGCCGGGCTGGATGCCCACCATGGCCCGGTCCCCGTCGGGCGCCTTCACGGTGGTGACGGTGACGTCCTTGGTCGCGCCGCCCTTGCCCGCGCTGCCCGACTGCCCGGCCGGCAGCACGGTGAAGACGGTCCGCTCGCCCGGCTTGTGCTTGGTGACCAGCTTGGCGACCTGCTCCGGCGCGGTGACCGCCGTACCGTCGACCGCCTTGATCACATCGCCGGCGTGCAGCCGCCCCTGGGAGGGGGAGCCCGCCACCACCGACTCCACGATCACATCGGTGCCGACCTTGTAGCCGAGCTCGTGCAGCGCCGCCGCCTTGGCGCTGTCCTGCGAGGAGGCGAACTCCTCGGCGTTCTGCTGCTCGGCCTCCTGCTCGGTCTGGTTGTCCGGGTAGAGGTTGGCGTGCGGCACCACCGCGACGTCACCGCGCAGCCAGCCGATCACCGCCGAGACCAGGCTCGGCTGGTAGTCGGCGCTGGTCACCTGGACGGTGGTCATGTTCAGATGCCCGCTCGTGGGATACGTCCTGCGGCCGGAGATGCTGATCACAGGCTTGCCGTTCTGCTGCCCCAGGGTGTTGTAGGTGGGGCCCGGGCTCATCTCGGAGTACGGCACCTTCATGATCGGCAGGACGGAGACGCACAGCATCGCTATCAGCAGCAGAGTGGCGGCGAGCATCGTCGCCGAGCGGCGTGGCATGCCACGACAGTACGGGACAGGCGCCGACCTGCGCGTCCCGCCCCCGGGGGACGGGCGCTCAGGACCGCTCGGCGGGGGCCGCACCGACGGTGCTGCGCTCCAGGGCGGCGCGGAACCGCTCGTAGTCGGCCAGGGTCGCGCCGTCACCCGCGGCCTTGGGGGGCCGTGCGGCCCAGGCGGCCCAGACGGCGGCGGCGAGAACCGCGATGACCGGAATGACCAACCAGGCGAGCGCGCCCATACCCGTACTCCCAGCTCATGGTGTCTATGAGCAGATTATCCACCGTTCGGGTGGGCGCGGTGCGCGCCCCTCCCACTGTGTTCGCCCGGATGGGTGACGGCCCCCGGGCGGGGCCGGAACGGAGCGGTCAGCAGGCGCCGACCCACTCCTCCTCGCCGTCCTCGAACACCTGGTGCTTCCAGATCGGCACCTCGTGCTTGAGGTCGTCGATCAGCCGGCGGCAGGCCGCGAAGGCCTCGGCACGATGGGGGCAGGAGACCGCGACGATCACCGCGGCATCGGTGACCGCCAGCTCACCGACCCGGTGCACGGCCGCCAGGGCTCTGACCGGATAGTCGGCCGCCACCTTCTCCGCAACCCGGCGCAGCTCGCGCTCGGCGGTGGGGTGGGCGCTGTAGGTCAGCGAGGTGACCGACCGGCCGCCGTCGTGGTCGCGGACGGTCCCCACGAAGACGGCGGTGCCGCCCGCCGAGGTGTCGCCCACCGCCGCGTACACCTCGTCGAGGGAGAGCGGGGTGTCGCGCAGAGCGAGCAGGCGTACGGTGTCGGGGGTCTCCGGCATGGACACCACCATACGGCCTCCCGCTGACACCGCCCGGCAAGATCACCGGGGCTGCGTCAGCCGCGTCGCCGTCTGCGGGCCCGCCGGACCAGTGCGGCCGTGCCCACCAGGGCCACCGTGGCGCCCGCGGCGCCCAGCGTGGTCGCGGCGTCCTTGCCGCCCAGGCGACGGCCGGCCACCGCGTGGTTGCCCGCCACCTGGGAGAGCAGCTCGGCCAGCACGTCCTCGTTGGTCCATGCCGGACGCCAGCCCGCCTCGTGCAGCCGGCTCCCCGAGACCACCCAGGGATACATGGTGTACGCCAGGTCGCCGGCCGGCGCGGGGGTGAGGCCCAGCCGGTGCAGCCGGGCGGCGGTGCCCAGCGCCAGCGAGGCGGGCAGCTCCATCCGGCGGATGCCGGAGAGCTGCTCCACCTCCTCCTGCTCCAGCCAGCCGTCGCAGCCCACCGTGACCTCGCCCTCGACCTTGCCGAGCACGGCGTACTCCAGCGCGGAGGCCAGATCGTCGACATGGCAGAACTGCCAGCACGGCCGCGACCCCGAGACCACCAGCAGCCGGGGCGCCTCGAAGTGCCGGGTGAGCACGGTGTCGACCCCGGGACCGACCACCACGGCGGGGCGCAGCACGGTGACGCTCATGCCCGGGTGGACCCGCGGCGCGCGGCGGCCCAGACGTTCGATCTCCAGCAGGTCACCGACCAGGGACGCCTCCTCGGTGGCCCGCAGCTCCGCGTCCTCGGCCAGCGGGACCTCGTTGTCCGGCAGCGCCCCGTAGACCATGGCGGAGGTGCAGAGCACCACCCGGTGCACCCCGGCCGCCGCGGCCGCGGTCAGCACCGTCTGGGTGCCGCGGACGTTGTAGGCGCTGCGGACCTTGGGGTCTGACTCCATGCCGAGGTCCAGCGCGAGGTGGACCACCACGTCCACGCCGCGCAGCCGCTCGGCGACGGCCGGGTCGCGGACGTCCAGCACCCGCCACTGGACCCCGGGCACGTCACCGCGGCGCTCGTCCACGGCCAGCACCCGGCGCACCCCCGGCGACTCCACCAGCCGGGCCGCCAGCATCCGGCCCAGCCCGGAGGCGGCGCCGGTGACCGCGACGACCAGCGGCCGGCCGTCGTACGGCACCGGGGCGGCGGCCGGCCGGGTCTCGCGGCCGGGCCCACCGGACGGGGCGGCCGAGCCCTCCCCGTCCCCGGTCAGCCCAGAGCGAACGTCCGAAGGCGGGGAACTCACCGGCCATCCTCCACGGTTAGTTTTGTTGCGTACGTACGTGTGTCACGTACCGACCATCCTGCCCGAGGCGAGGGCAAGGCGGTGCACCCGGCACGGGCGGGCCGCCCAGAGGCTGTCCGCACCGCGGCCGGAGCCGCCCGACCTCGGACGGGCCAGACGCCCGCCACAGCACCCCGTGACGGCCGATGAGATCGAGGAACCAGTGAGCGACATCCCCTTCGGATTCGGTGTCCCCTCCGAGGAGCCCGAGGACGGAAAGCCCGGCAAGGGCGGCGAGGGGTCCGGCTCCGGTCAGGGCTCCGGCGGCGGGAAGGGCGGCGGCTCCGGACAGGAATCCGGCGGTACCCCACAGCACCCCTTCGGCTTCGGCGGCAATCCGCTCGGCGGACTGTTCGGCGCGGGCGGCGCACCCGGTGCGGGCTCCGGCGACAACCCGTTCGCGGCGATGATGGGCGGCGCCTTCAACCCGGCGGACCTCGGGGCCGCCTTCCAGCAGCTCGGCCAGATGCTGTCCTTCGAGGGCGGCCCCGTCAACTGGGACCTGGCCAAGGACATCGCCCGGCAGACCGTGGTCGCCGGGGACGCCGAGGGCGGCGGCAAGGACCGCTCGGTCAGCGACGGCGAGCGGTCCGCCGTGTCCGAGGCGGTCCGGCTGGCCGACCTGTGGCTGGACTCGGTGACCGACTTCCCCTCCGGCGCGGGCAGCGCCGTGGCCTGGAGCCGCGCGGAGTGGATCGAGGCCACCATCCCGGTCTGGAAGGACCTGGTCGACCCGGTCGCCGAGCAGGTGGCGGCCGCCATGGGCGGTGTGGTGCCCGAGGAGATGCAGGCCATGGCCGGGCCGCTGCTGGGCGTGATGCGCTCCATGGGCGGCGCCATGTTCGGCACCCAGATCGGTCAGGCGCTGGGCGCGCTGGCAGGCGAGGTGGTGGGGTCGGCCGACGTCGGCCTGCCGCTGGGCCCGTCCGGGCGCGCCGCGCTGCTGCCGCAGAACATCGAGAAGCTGGGCGAGGGACTCAACGTCCCGGCCGACGAGGTCCGCCTCTACCTCGCCCTGCGTGAGGCCGCCCACCAGCGGCTCTTCGCCCATGTGCCGTGGCTGCGGCAGCACCTGTTCGGCGCGGTGGAGGCCTACGCGCGCGGGATCAAGGTGGACACCGCCCGGCTGGAGGACATGGTCGGCCAGCTGGACCCGGGCAACCCGGAGGCGCTGCAGGAGGCCCTCCAGGGCGGCGTCTTCCAGCCCGAGGACACCCCCGCCCAGAAGGCCGCGCTGGCCCGGCTGGAGACCGCACTCGCCCTGGTCGAGGGCTGGGTGGACGCGGTGGTGCACGCCGCCGCCGCCCCGCATCTGCCGCACTCCGCGGCGCTCCGCGAGACGCTGCGGCGCCGCAGGGCGTCCGGCGGTCCCGCCGAACAGACCTTCGCCACCCTGGTCGGTCTGGAGCTGCGGCCCCGGCGGCTGAGGGACGCCTCCCGGCTGTGGGCGTCGCTCGCCGACGCCCGGGGCCTGGAGGGCCGCGACGCACTGTGGGGCCACCCCGACATGCTGCCCACCGCGGACGACCTCGACGACCCGGACGGCTTCGTCCACCGCGAGGAGCTGGATCTCAGCGGATTCGACTTCTCCGACCTGGACCGCCCCGCCGGCTCCCCGCAGGACGGCCCGCAGGACGGTGGCTCCGGCGGCGAGCAGGACGGTCCGCGAAAGCTCGGGCAGGACGAGGGCGAGGACGGCAAGGGCGAGGACGGCAAGGGCGGGGCCACCGCATGACGCTGCACGACGACGCCGTGCGGGTACTGAAGGAGTGGACCGCGCCGCAGGCGCAGGACATCGCCCAGGAGCAGCTGCGGCTGGACTACCTGGACCACCTGCTCGCCCACCCGGACGGCCTGTGGCGGTCGTGCCTGCCCGCCCACATCACCGCCAGCGCGGTGGTGGTGGACCCCGCCCACGGCCGGGTTCTGCTCACCCTGCATCCCAAGGTGGGCCGGTGGCTGCAGATGGGCGGCCACTGCGAGCCCGGGGACGCCCTGCTGGGTGCCGCCGCGCTGCGGGAGGCCACCGAGGAGTCCGGGATCACGGGGCTGCGGCTGCTGGAGTCCGGCGGACGGCCGTGGCCCGCGCGGCTGGACCGGCACCGGGTGCGCTGCACCGGCCGCGACCGTCCGGAGAACGTCCATCTGGACGTCCAGTACGTGGCCGTGGCGCCGCCCGGTGCGGAGGCGACCATCAGCGAGGAGTCGCTGGACCTGCGCTGGTTCTCCTATGACGCGCTGCCCGAGCTGGCCGACCGCTCGGTGCGCAGCCTGGTCGCCCGGGCCCGGGAACTCGTCGGCTGAGCGCGGTCGGCGGTCGCGGCCGCCCGGGAGGCCTCCTCCGGCCGGTGCCCGGGCGGCCCGCCTGTCCCCGCAGGGGATGTGCGGGGGATGCACTGCGGGGGCTGCGGCTCGCCGGGGCGGACGACGGCCGGCTGTCCGAAGCCGGCGCCTGCCGGCTCGCAGCCTCCGGGTGACGGTGCCGGCTGCGGCGCCCCGGTCGGGCGCGGCTGCACAGCCGTCAGGTCTGATGCCCTGCGGGTGAGGCGGTGGACGGCTCTCCTGCAGGTGAGGCGCTGGACGGCGGAGCCGTCAGTGGCAGTCCCCGTACCGGGGCTCACCGCTCTGCCCGTCCGCTGAGGACCCCTCGTACGCCCGGTCCGCCGCCGGATCGTCCCCGCCCGTCCGTGCCTCCGGCAGGTGCGGCAGCCGGGAGGCCGCCACCACCCCCTCCAGATAGCCCCGGGCCCGCTCGGTGCGGGGGTAGCCATCCAGCAGCGCCCAGAAGCGGGGCCCGTGGTCGGGCGCCAGGAGATGGGCCAGCTCGTGCAGCAGCACATAGTCGACGACGTACTCGGGCATGCCCTGCAGCCGGTGCGAGAGCCGGATGGAGCGCTCGGCGGGGGTGCACGACCCCCAGCGGGTGTTCTGGTTGGTGACCCAGCGGACGCGGTCCGGCACCGCCCGGCCGCCGAGGTACCGGTCGGAGAGCTCCCGGGCACGGGCGGCCAGGGCGTCGTCACCGAGGGCGCGCCTGCTCTCCTGGGCGGCAAGCTTGTCCAGCATCAGCGCCACCCAGCGCTTCTCCTCCGCGGCGGACATCCGCGCCGGGATCAGCACGACGGTGCGGTCGCCCTCGCGGTAGGCGGAGACGGTACGCCGGCGGCGGGCACTGCGGCGTACCTCGACATCGGAGGTCTGCGCCGCGGACCCGTGCCCGGGAGTCCCCGGGGCACGCCGACGCGGCGCCGATGGATGGGAGTCCGGTTCGGCTGCCACGGCGACGACGTTACCTGGTGGCGGTGACAGAAGTCCCCCGTCCTGGCCGGATTCCGCTGCCGCCGAAGGTCGTGCCCGAGGGGGCAAACCATGATGTTCAGGAACGATCACGGCAATCCTCCAGGCCCGTTCGATCCGATCCCTGCAGGAGAGCGCCAGGGTTGTCCACAGGCCGCAAGAAGATGATCAGACGATCACGGCCGGCTGTGGATACCGGACTTTCCGCGGCGCCCGACCCGTCGGCATGCTCTTTCTCACACCGCGAAAGGAGGCCCGGGATGCTCCGTCCCATGCTCAAGCCCGCTCTGCCCCGCACCTGGCGGGAGCGCGAGGTACTGCAGTTCGGCGCCGTCGCCGAGCGCGCCGTGGTGCTGGACGGCGTGGCACCGGCGATGAGCGCCTTCCTCGACCTGGTGGACGGCAGCAGGGAGACCGAGGAGCTGGTCGCGGAGGGCGAGCGGCTGGGCGTGGGAGCCGATCCCACCCGGCAGTTGCTCCGCTCGCTGGCCGAGGCGGGACTGCTGGACGACGCGGGGGCACAGCAGACCTTGGAACGACTGCCCGCTGCGGAGCGCGGGCGGCTGTCCCCGGATCTTGCATCGCTCTCCCTGGTCCATCCCGAGCCCGGTGCGGCGCCCGCCCTGCTGGAGGCCCGTGCCCGGGCCTCGGTGCAGGTGCGGGGCGCGGGGCGGGTCGGCGCATCGGTGGCGGCACTGCTCGCGGCCGCCGGGGTGGGTTCGGTCGAGGTGGTCGACCGGGGGCGGGTCACCGCCGGTGACTGCTCACCGGCAGGTGTTCCTGCGCGGGATGTCGGGCGGCTGCGGACCTCCGCCGCGCGGGAGGCGGTGCAGCGCGCCTCGGGGGAGGGCGGCGGCGGTGCACCGGCCGGAGCCCCCGGCCCGGGCCGGCCTCATCTGGTGGTGCTGGCGCCGCGTGACGGCTCCGCCGGGCTGGCCGCCGATCCGGCGCAGGGGCAGCAGCTGATGCGGGCCGGGATCCCGCACCTCCACGCGGGAGTGGCCGAGCACCTGGGTGTGGTGGGACCGCTGGTGCTCCCCGGGGCCTCCGCATGCGGTGGCTGCGTAGCACTGCACCGCGGTGACCGCGACCCGGCCTGGGCCCGCCTGCTGGCCCAGCTCTGCACGGACGGGGCGGCTCGTGCCCGTACTCCCGCCTGTGACACCGCACTGGCCACGGCGGTGGCAGGCCTGGCCTCGCTGCATGTGCTGATGCTGCTGGACGGCGTACGGCCGCCGAGTGTGGACGGCCTGTTGGAGGTGTCCGCGGCGGACGGCATGGCAAGACGTCTGCGGATGAAGCTCCACCCCGACTGCGGGTGCGGCTGGTACGGAGACGAGGGGGCGGCCGGCGGACCGCCTGCGCAGAACCGGTGGAGCGGGCCCGCTCCACGGGCGGGGTCGAGCGGAAGTGGTGAGACCGGCAGGCACAATGGCGGGGGGAACCGCCTCCCCGCGACCACGCGGGGGTCCGGCGGCCGGGCACCAGGGAGGCCAGTGTGAGCGATCTTCCACGCAAGGCTGTGACGCGTACGGCGAAGCTCGCGGCCCTGCCTCTGGGGATAGCGGGCCGCGCCACCCTGGGGCTGGGGAAGCGCATCGGCGGCAGGCCCGCCGATGTGGTCGCCGCGGAGATGCAGCAGCGCACCGCCGATCAGCTCTTCAAGGTGCTGGGGGAGCTCAAAGGCGGGGCCATGAAGTTCGGGCAGGTGCTGTCCGTCTTCGAGGCGGCGCTTCCCGAAGAAGTGGCCGGCCCCTACCGGGCGGCCTTGACCAAGCTTCAGGACGCGGCGCCGCCGATGCCCGCGGCCACCGTGCACTCGGTGCTCGCGGAGCGCCTGGGGGAGGCCTGGCGCGATGACTTCCTGGAGTTCGAGGACCGGCCCGCAGCGGCCGCCTCGATCGGGCAGGTCCACCGGGGAGTGTGGAAGGACGGCCGCGCGGTCGCGGTGAAGGTGCAGTATCCGGGGGCAGGTGAGGCGCTGCTCTCCGATCTCAACCAGCTCGCCCGGGTGGCCAGGCTGATCGGCCCACTGATCCCCGGGCTGGACATCAAGCCCCTGATCACCGAACTGCGCGAGCGGGTCTCGGAGGAACTGGACTACGGCCTGGAGGCCAAGGCCCAGCAGATCCACGCCGACGAGTTCCTGGACGACCCCGACATCCGGGTACCGGCCGTGGTGGCCCAGGCCGACCAGGTGCTGGTCACCGAGTGGCTGGGCGGCGTACCGCTGGCCGAAATCATCGCCAGGGGCAGCCAGGAGGAGCGGGACAGGGCCGGCCAGCTGCTGGTGCGGTTCCTCTTCGCCGGACCGGCCCGTACCGGACTGCTGCACGCCGACCCGCACCCGGGGAACTTCCGGCTGATCGAGGACCACCGCCGCCCCGGCGAGTGGCAACTCGGCGTCATGGACTTCGGCACGGTGGACCGCCTGCCCGAGGGTCTTCCCCTGCCGGTGGGAACCGCCCTGCGGATGGCCTTGACCGGGGACGCCGGAGCGGTGCTGGAGATGCTGCGCAGTGAGGGCTTCGTCAAGCCCACCATCGAGCTGGACCCGGACGCGGTGCTGGACTACCTGCGGCCGATGATCGAGCCTGCGGCCAAGGACCGCTTCACCTTCACCCGGGCCTGGATGCGCACCCAGGCCGCGCGGATCGCCGACCCGCGCTCCCCCGCCCACAACCTGGGCAAGCAGCTCAACCTTCCCCCGTCGTACCTGCTGATCCACCGGGTGACCCTCTCCACCATCGGGGTGCTCTGCCAGCTGAACGCGGAGGCGCCGTTCCGGGAGGAGATGCTGGAGTGGCTGCCCGGGTTCGCGGAGGACGAAGGGCTGGGCTGACCCCGGCGTGGACAGCAGACGGCCCGTCAGGCCGCTGGGGTGCCTGACGGGCCGTTCATGAAAGGAGCGTGTACTCGCCCGTACCGCGCGTTACTGCATCAGCGCGACGGCGAGGGCACGGCGAGCACGCAGCGAGGCACGCTCGGCACGCCGCCGCAGCCGCTGGGCGGCGACGACCCGCCGGGCGAGGCGTTCGTGCTCGGCCTCCTGGTGCAGATGTTGCATATGGGCACGGGCCATGGCTTCGTGCATGAGATGCATGTCTCGGGTCCTGTTCTGGAGAGTCAGTTCGGAGGTCTGCTCGGGGCGGACGGCGGGATCGGCGATCGCGGTCATGGTGGGGTCCTGCTCGTGGTGCGCGGTGTCATGGAGGCGGGAGTCGGCCTTGGCGGCGGCGACGCGGACGGAGATCCGCAGCTCGTCGTCGGGGCGGACGGCGGTGGCGGTCACGCGGCGACCTCGGTCTTGCGCGGGCGGCCACGCGGCCGCTTGCGGGCGACGACGACACCCTGGACGAAGAGCTCCCCGCCCCAGACGCCCCAGGGCTCCCGGCGCTCAAGCGCGCCCTGGAGGCAGGCCGCCTTCACCGGGCAGGTGGCACAGAGGGTCTTGGCGTACTCCACGTCCGCCGGGGTCTCGGCGAAGAAGACCTCGGGGTCGTAGGCACGGCACGGGATGGTCGCGCCAAGGCTCTCGGCCTCGTCCAGCGCGGTGATCTGCATCAGGGATACCTCCGGGGGGCCGGCCTTGTCGGCCGGGGTGATCGGCTCTGTCATCGGTACGGACGGGGGGTGCGGTGTGGTGGCCGTGGACACTTCTGCGTCTTCCTCGTCTTCGGTTTCGTGCCGGCCTTGTGGGCCGGTGGGGCGGTGGTACCGGACAAACAGAAGGGCCGCGGATCCCGGTGACGGGTTCCGCGGCCCTGGAGGCGCCGACCTGATGCTCGATCAGGTTCGTTCTCTCCAGGGTTCGAGCCCGCGGAAGGCCCGCATCGAACTGGCGGCATCGCCCGCAAAATCGGTCGCTGCCTGGTGAATCTGCTGGTCCTGCTGGTTGCCGGCACCGATGGCGTGGGCATAGCCGTACGTAGCTGCTGCTGCCTTCGGTGCCTGGGTCGGTCGCTCGCTGCGCTCCACCACGACGGGGGTCCAGCCAAGGGACAGACCGGTAGTGCCACCCAGAACGACGCCGCCACGCAGACGCGCGGCAACGGCGGAGACGCCCATGGCGACGGCAACGGTCTCGTCCGTCAGTTTGATCGTCGTGATCATCTTTGTGGTCTCCACGTCCCCGCCTCCTCTCGGCGTCTCGCGGGCCCCGGTCCCCCGGGCCCCGACTGGTTGGCATGTCGGATGGTGCTGTGGTGCAAGGTCATGCGGCTGCGACGGATGGGAATCCGTGCGGCCCGCGGCCTCGTCCCCTTGGCCGCTTCGGCAGGCTATTGCGCTCAGGTCGAAGCGCGCAAACTATTTTTCGGGCGAGTTCTCCGGCTCTTCGCCGTCGTCGCCGAGCGTGCCCTCCCCGGGCGGCTCCGCAGCACCGTCGACCGGTTGCTCCCCCGCGCACAACGACAGCACGTCGGCGCCGTACTTGTCCAGCTTGGCGGGCCCCACACCGGCGATCCCGGCCAGATCCCGCTCGCTGCCGGGCGGGTCCTCGGCGATGGCCATCAGGGTGGCGTCGGTGAAGACCACATAGGCCGGCACCCCATGGGTGCGCGCCGTCTCACCACGCCATGCCCGCAGCCGCTCGAAGAGCGCCTCGTCCATCGAGGAGGGGCAGCCCTCGCAGCGGCGCAGCTTGCGCTCCACCGCCTCACTCAGCACCCTGCCGCAGACCCGGCACTTCACCGGGCCTCTGTTGCGGCGCCCGGACTTCTCGACGCCGCCCTCCGCGCCGGCGCGGCCGCCCGCTCGCACGCCCCTCGCTGCGGAACCGGGGCGCAGTCCGTCCAGGAAGCGGGTGGGAGTGCGCCCGGCCCGGCCGCCGGGCGAGCGGGCCAGTGCCCAGGAGAGCGAGAGATGCTCACGGGCCCGGGTCACCCCCACATAGAGCAGCCGGCGCTCCTCCTCGACCTGCTCGTCGGTCTTGGCGTAGGTGATGGGCATCATGCCCTCGGTGAGGCCGACCAGAAAGACGGCGTCCCACTCCAGACCCTTGGCGGCGTGCAGCGAGGCGAGGGTGACACCCTCCACCGCCGGCGCATGCTGGGCGTTGGCCCGTGCGTCCAGCTCGGCGACATAGGCGGCCAGGTCGGCGGGACGGCCGGCGGCACGCTGCTGTGCCTCGAACTCCTCGGCCAGCCGCACCAGCGCGGCCAGCGACTCCCAGCGCTCCCGCACCGCCCCCGACCCGGCGGGTGGCTCCGCGCTGAACCCCCGGCTGGCCAGCACCGCACGCACATGGGCGGCCAGCTCCGGCCCGTCCACCGCGAGCGTGTCCGCACCGCCCGCCCGGGCGGCGCCGCGCAGCAGCGTGCCCGCCTCCCGGATCTCGGGCCGCTCGAAGAAGCGCTCGGCCCCCTTGAGCTGGTAGGGCAGACCCAGATCGGCCAGCGCCTGCTCATAGACCTCGGACTGGCCGTTGGTCCGGAAGAGCACCGCGATCTCGCTGGCGCGCACCCCGCGGGCCATCAGCTCCCGGATCCGCTGGGCGGTGCCCTCGGCCTCGGCGGGCTCGTCGGGGTACTCCGTGTACACGGGCTCCGGCCCCGCCTCGCGCTGGGAGATCAGCTCCAGCCTGTGCTGAGCGGCCTCACCGCGCGCCTGGGCGAGCAGGCCGTTGGCGAGATGGACCACCTGCGGGGTGGAGCGGTAGTCGCGGACGAGCTTGACCACGGTGGCGTCCGGGTGCCTGCTGCGGAAGCCCAGCAGGTAGTCAGGGGTGGCACCGGTGAAGGAGTAGATGGTCTGGCTGGCGTCGCCCACCACGCAGAGGCTGGCGCCGGGCCCGGCCCACTGGTCCAGCAGCCGCTGCTGCAGCGGTGAGACGTCCTGGTACTCGTCGACCGTGAAGTGCTGGTACTGGGCACGGACCTGCTCGGCGATCTCGGGGCGGTCCTCCAGGATGGCGGCGGTGAGCAGCAGCACGTCCTCGAAGTCGATGACCCCCCGGTCCCGCTTGAGCTGCTCGTAGATCCCGTACACCCGGGAGATCTCGGCGGCGTCGCGGGGGGCCTCGCGGCCCGCCTTGGCGACCGCGGCCGGATAGTCCTCAGGGACGATCTGGGTGACCTTGGACCACTCGATCTCACCGGTGAGGTCCCGCAGCTCGGTGCGCTGCACGCGCATCCCGCAGCGCCCCGCGGCCTCGGCGACCAGCTGCACCTTGCGCTCCAGCAGCCGGGGCACCTCCCCGCCCACGGCACGCGGCCAGAAGTACTGAAGCTGGCGCAGCGCCGCGGAGTGGAAGGTCCGCGCCTGGACCCCCTCGGCGCCCAGCTGGCGCAGCCGGCCGCGCATCTCGCCCGCCGCGCGGGCGGTGAAGGTCACCGCGAGCACCTGCTGCGGACGGTAGACGCCACTGCGGACGCCGTAGGCGATCCGGTGGGTGATGGCCCGGGTCTTGCCCGTGCCGGCGCCGGCCAGGACGCAGACCGGCCCGTGCAGCGCCGTGGCGACCGCCCGCTGCTCGGGGTCGAGACCGGCGAGGACCGCGTCGGCGTCGCCCGGCCCTGCACCGGCGGGGCCGTACGAGTGGTGCGTGTCGTCCGGAACGGGGAGCTGTGCCTGCATGCCGACCATCCTCTCAAGCCCCGGGGACAGTCTGCTGCGGGTCGTCCACAGGCCCGGTGGGTTTGTACGACCGGGAGCTCCCGTGGAATGTTCCGCGCCCCGGGCGCGTTCCCCCACGAGCAGGCGCGCTGTGGGCGCGCCGTGCGCATGCCGAAGCCAAGCGAAGGAGCCCGCTGCGATGTCCGTCACCATGTACAGCACGACCTGGTGCGGTTACTGCCGCCGTCTCAAGGGGCAGCTGGACCGCGAGGGCATCGCCTACACCGAGGTCAACATCGAGCACGACCCGGCGTCGGCACAGTTCGTGGAGTCGGTCAACAACGGCAACCAGACCGTGCCGACCGTGCTCTTCGCCGACGGCAGCGCGCTCACCAACCCGTCGCTCGCGCAGGTGAAGGCCAAGCTGGGCGTCTGACCCCGACCCGCCGCACCCGGCAGCAGCACTCCGGCCGCCGGCCCCGACCGCCCTGTGCGGTCGCGGGCCGGCGGCCGTCCGCGTCCCCGCC
>NZ_LIQR01000779.1 GCF_001418575.1 Peterkaempfera griseoplana | reverse complement strand
GCCCAGGCCGGCCCCCAGCACGCCCTGGCCACCCTGCTCCTGCTGCGCGAGCTACGCACCGAGCGCGCCGGCTGGGAGGCCCCGCTGGTGGAGGCCGCCCGGGCCTCGGGTGCCACCTGGGCCGACCTCGCCCAGCCCATGGGCGCCAGTCGACAGGCCGCCGAGAACCGCTACCTACGCCTCAAACCCGCCACCGGGTCGACCGGGGCCGGACGGGTCAAGGCGGTCCGTGACCGGCGCGCCGCCGAACGCGCCGTCACCGCTTGGGCCCGCGATCACGCCGCCGACCTGCGCCGGCTCGCCGCCCAGGTCACTGCCCTGAGCGACCTCGCCCCGCGGCCCGCCCCGCGCTCGATGACCCCCACACCGCGCTGGGCGCCCCGGACGCCGCCGAACTCCTCACCCCGCCGGCCGCCATGCGCCCGCACCTCGGCACCCGCTACCCCCGCCTCGCCCACCGCTTCGACGACCTCGCCCAGCACGCCGACCAGCTGCGCCATGCCAGCGACCACCGGCGCGCCTGACCCCCTTGCCGCCGCCGAGGCGCGCACGCTGGCAGCGGATCGAGGACCGGCTCGCGGCCGTCGGACGCCGGATGCGGAGCGACAGCGGCGCCGCCATCGCCTCGATGGACGCCTGCCTCGCGCGCCTGGAAGCCTTACGCGAAGCCCTCCACGCCTCCCTTGCCCAGGTCGAACAGGACATCGCGCCGCAAGCCGGGGTCCGTGCGGCGCAACCCACAGCCCGGTACTGAGCGGGCCGTCACCATGCGGACAACTGTGTGGAAAGGAACCCTTCAGCAGACCGAGAAGGTCTCGCGCGCTCGGCGGTGCCGCGACTGCACGGCGGAGACTCACACCGCCGCCCGGCCAGATCGACCGGGCGGGGCAGCCGGGGACCGACTCGGGCCGATCCCCGGCGGCGTGCGCCTGTCCGCCCGTACCCCGCCAGAGCCCGCCGGCTCTGCGGGGGCTCGGCGCGCCGGGGCGGTCTGGCGGTGCGCTGGTCAGCCGGCGATCTGCTTCTTCCCACCACTGCTCGTGATCTCGATCTTGCGTGGCTTGGCCTGTTCGGCTATCGGAATGCGGATCGTGAGCACGCCGGCGTCGTAGTCGGCC
>NZ_LIQR01000778.1 GCF_001418575.1 Peterkaempfera griseoplana | reverse complement strand
ATCTACACCCCAGCCTCCCGCCCCCGACCAGGGCAAGTACGTCACCGATCTCCCATGCCAGCACCACTGACCTGCAGGGATTCAGGTTGTGCAGTACTCATTGGGCTGCCGCGACCTGACCGCGCCTCACCGTGCCTCGCCCCCGCCCCGCCGCTGCCTCCGTCTTGATGGTGGGTGGGGTGGGGGTGGGGGTGTTGTTGGGTTAGAGCCATCCGGCTTTTTCTGCGATGCGGACGGCTTCCAGCCGGTTGCGGGCGCCGAGTTTGCGGGTGATGCAGGACAGGTAGTTGCGGACCGTTCCCGTGGACAGGCACAGCTGGTCGGAGATCTCGGCGTTGGAGGCGCCTTCGGCGGCGGCCGTCAGGACGTCCAGCTCACGTGGAGTCAGCGGTAACTTCACTGCGGTCATCAGCGGCCCGGCCAGTTCCGGGTCGGCGACGGTGCGGCCCTGCGCGACGCTGCGCACGACGGACAGGAACCGTTCGGGTGATGCTTCTTCGGAGACCAGGCCGACCGCTTCGGTTTCCAGGGCTCTGCGGATCGCTCCGATGTGTCGCCGGGAGAGGGTGAGCAGGGAGGGGCAGGAGGGCAGTCGCAGCCGTAGTTCCTGGACGGCGGTGAGGGCGGGTGCGCCGAGCCGGCCGGCGGCGATCACGGCGAGGTCGGGATCGGTGCGCAGCGCGGTGGGGACCAGGGTGTCCAGACAGCCGAGTTCGCCGACGACCTGGATGTCGGGTTCGGCGTTGAGGAGCCGGGTGAGGGCGGCCCTGAACAGGGGCACTTCTTCGGCGAGCAGTAGACGGATCAACGCATCGTCCCTTCTGGTATCCGCCGCGCCCCCCGGTGGGGCGCGTGCGGGGCGGGCAAGGGGTGGTTGCCCGGGGAGGCCGTGCCGGTGGCGGCTCGATCTGGTGTCTGTTGCATGACAATGGACCCCCAGTCGCTGCTGCCCCCTGGCGTCCGCATGACGCGGGCGCACGCCGTGGGGTACGAAGGCACGCAGGGCGCACGGCGGTGCGCCCGGGTCGGTCCCTACGCCCCCTGCCGGGGCCTGGGCCGGCCGCGGTTCGGTGCGGGTGTCTGCGGCCTGGGCTGCGGGCGGTCGGCCCGGCTCCGGGGTGGGCGCGGGG
>NZ_LIQR01000777.1 GCF_001418575.1 Peterkaempfera griseoplana | reverse complement strand
CCATCGTCACCGACCTGGTCGGCACCCCCACCGAACTCGTCGACCCCGTCACCGACACCATCGCCTGGCGGGCGACCCCCACGCTCTGGGGCAACACCACCTGGCAGGCCGACAGCGCCACCTACACCCCGCTGCGGTTCCCCGGCCAGTACTTCGACCCCGAGACCCGCCTCCACTACAACGTCCACCGGTACTACGACCCCGAGACCGCCCGCTATGTCACCCCGGACCCGCTGGGCCTGGTCCCGTCGCCCAACCCCGACGGCTATGTCGGCAACCCCCACACCTGGTGCGACCCGCTCGGCCTGTCGCCGCACGCCCGCGCCGCGCTGCCGCCCGCCCTGCGCGAACCGCCCAACGCGCCCGGTTCGACGATCACTTCGCGGCTGGGCAGGCCGGGGGAGACGTTCAACATGGTCATCTCCCGCGGCCAGCCGGCATCGCGCCCCGGCGGGTTCGGCACCTTCGACGACGTGCCCAACCAGGCCTTCGTCCGCAACCAGCTGGCGATCCGCACCGACTGGAAGCCCGATGTCTCCCTGGTGCAGCGGTACGCCTTCCCGGACGGCGAGCCGATCCGGATCCAGGAGAGCGTCATCGGCCCCCAGGACGACCCGCTGCTCGGGCATCTGCCGGGCGGCGCGAGCCAGTTGGAGATCTTGAACTTCGAGGACCGTGCCAGACTGATCCCGATCGGCGATCCCGTCGAGATCCGGTGACCGAGGGGGAGCAGGGAAGGCAAGCGATGGACATCGACTGGCAGGCAGGGTCGCGTACCGTGCGCTGGGGCGACGGCGCGGCCGTGGAGAAGACGTTCGCCCACCCGCCGGCCTCGGTCGTGCGGTGCGTCGATCCCCCCGGAGTCCTGGTCGTCGAGTCCCTGGAGGGCGGTTCACCGCAGCCGAGCAACGCCGTCGTGTTCGACGAGGACGGTACCGAGCGGCTGCGCCTGGCCCCGCCGGAACTCCCGGAACCCTCCTGGCGCATCGGCTACTACCTGGCCTACGAGGACCCGCAGGGCCGGCTGCTGGCCGTCTACGCCACCCGGGTGGGCGACCTCTGGGGCAGGCCCGACCTGACCACGGGAGAGCTGCTCGACGTGCACGAATGGCGCTGACCGGCGGCTGCGCCCGGGTGCGGGCTGCGGCTACCCGGCGGCCCGCACCCGCTCCAGGTACGCGACCAGGGACACCGGACGCCGGCGGGTTGCGCTCTCGCCCGGGTGCGGCCGTGACACCCGATGCCGCGGGCCGTCCGGCCGGAGCCGCCACCGCACGGAGGGGGTGTGCTGATATCCGGTCAAGTACCTCGGCGGGACGGCCGTTGCGCTACCCTCGCGCTCGTCCATCAGACGCCGGAGAAGCAGGGACGACCCATGCCAGAACAGCACCGCCTCCCGTCCGATCCGGGAGCCCGTGCGGCGGGGCTGTCCCGGCTGGGGGCCGTCCCGCTGCGGCAGAGTGACCCGGGGCAGGTCGGCCCCTACACCACGCTGGCGGTACTGGGGAGCGGCGGCATGGGCCGTATCTACCTGGGCCGCGACAGCAGCGCCGGGCACGGCCTGGCCGCCGTCAAGGTGATCCGGCCCGAGTACGCCGAGGACCCGCAGTTCCGGCTGCGCTTCGAGCGCGAGGCCACCGCACTGGCCCGGGTCCGGGGAGACCACACCGCGCTGCTGCTGGGCACCGGACTCGACGGGGACCTGGTGTGGATGGCCACCGAGTACATCCCCGGCCTCAGCCTCTCCGCCGCGACCGCGCAGGGACCCGTCGGTGCCTCCGCCGCCTGGCGGCTGGCGGCCGACCTGGGGCTGGCGATCGAGGCCATGGCGGCCGTCGGGGTCGTCCACCGCGATCTGAAGCCCTCCAATGTTGTTCTGGCCGCCGACGG
Organism: Peterkaempfera griseoplana; assembly: GCF_001418575.1. Classification (GTDB taxonomy): domain Bacteria; phylum Actinomycetota; class Actinomycetes; order Streptomycetales; family Streptomycetaceae; genus Peterkaempfera; species Peterkaempfera griseoplana. The sequence continues at coordinate 618 of NZ_LIQR01000777.1, read as the reverse complement.
CGCCAGGGTGATCGACTTCGGTATCGCGCAGGCCGCCGAGACCAGCGCCATCACCAGTACCGGCCAGCAGGTCGGCACCCCCGCCTACATGTCCCCCGAGCAGGTCAGGGGCGAGGCGGTGTCCGCCGCCTCGGACGTCTTCTCGCTGGCCTCCACGGTGGCCTGCGCGGTGACGGGCAGGGCGCCGTTCGGCGACGGCACCAGCGTCGACGTGCTGCACCGGGTCGCCTACGAGCCGCCCAAGGACGACGTCCTGGCGGCGGTGGCCGCGGCCGACCCCGACCTCGCGGAGCTCATCGCCTCCTGCCTGGACAAGGATCCGGAGCGCCGGCCGACCCCGGGTGAGGTGGTGGAGGCGGCGAGCACCCGTCAGGTGCCCGCCCCCTGGCCCCCGGCGGTGGGCGACGCCATCTTCGCCCGGGTGGCCGCCTGCCAGGAGGTGGAGTGGCAGGCCCGGCAGGAGGGGTTCCTGCCGCAGCGCGGCGGGCCGGACGACGGCTACGCCCCCGGGGACACACCCGTACGCCCGGTCACCCCGGCCACCCAGCTCAGACCCGCGGCGCAGCCGCCGCAGACCGCGCCGGGGCCGGTGCAGCAGCCCGTGCCCACCCCTCCCCC
>NZ_LIQR01000776.1 GCF_001418575.1 Peterkaempfera griseoplana | reverse complement strand
CCCGGCAACCAGCCGCTGTACGAGCACACCCTGATGCCCACCCCTATGCGCGGCCGCTTCACCCCGGGCGAACTCGCCGACGCCGAACTCGCCGAACCGTTCACCTTCACCAAGGGCCTGCGCACCCTGCGCACCCCCGCCCGCCTGGCCCCGCTGCTGTCCCCGGCCCGCTTCGGCACCCTGCTCTTCGATCTGGAGGCCGACCCCGCCCAGGAGCGGCCGCTGCTCGACGACGCCGTGGAACTGCGGATGGCCCGGCTGCTGGTCGCCGAACTGCGCGCCGCCGACGCCCCCGCCGACCAGTACCTCCGCCTCGGCCTCCCCGAGCGGCCGGACCTGGTCACCGAGGAGCACCTGCTCGCCACACGCCAGCACGACGCGGGCGAACCCGCACGCCGCCCCGCGCCCCGCCCCGAGGAGTTCCCCGCCGCCCGGCTGGACCTCACCACGCCCCTGGCCGAACTCCTCGCCCACCCCGCGGCCGCCGAAGCCCTGCGCGACCGCGTCCCCGGGCTCCTCGACACCGAGCTGCTGACCGTGCTGCGCACCGCCTCCGTGCTCCAGCTGCACGCCGTCACCGGCCAGCCCGACCGCCCCGCCCTGGACGCGCTCGCCGCCCGACTCGCCACGCTCTTCCCCATGGATTCCCCGGCGACCGTCTGACCCCGCCCGCCTCGACCTGGAGCACCCCGTGACCGCCGAACAGCCCCCAGCCGCGCCCGCCGACCCGCACCGCCGCGACCCGCACCGGCGCGACCCGTACGAGAACTTCCCCGGCCACGTCGGCCGCACCTTCGCCGAGTCCACCCCCGCCTGGCCCGCCGCCCGCCGGCCAGGCGGACCGGACGGCGCCCGCCGCGCCCCCAACATCGTCGTCGTCCTGGTCGACGACATGGGCTACAGCGACATCGGCCCCTTCGGCGCCGAGATCCCCACCCCCACCCTCGACCGGCTCGCCGAACGCGGCCTGCGGCTGACCAACTACCACACCATGCCGCTCTGCTCACCCGCCCGCGCCGCCCTGCTCACCGGCCTCAACCCGCACCGCGTCGGCTACGCCATGGTCGCCAACTCCGACCCCGGCTTCCCCGGCTACGGCATGGACATCGCCGACGACATCCCCACCCTCGCCGAGCTGCTGCGCGACACCGGGTACGCCACCTACGCCGTCGGCAAGTGGCACCTCGTCCGCGACTCCGCCTCCAACGCCGCCGCCGACCGCCACAGCTGGCCCCTCCAGCAGGGCTTCGACCGCTACTACGGCGTCCTGGAAGGCCTGACCAGCCTCTTCCACCCGCACCAGCTCGTCCGCGACAACAGCCCGCTGGACATCGACACCCTCCCCGAGGGCTACTACTACACCGACGACATCACCGACGAGGCCATCTCCATGCTGACCTCGCTGCGGGCCCACGACGCCGACAAGCCGTTCTTCCTCTATGTCGCGCACAACGCCGTCCACGGCCCGCTCCAGGCCAAGCCGGAGGACCTCGCCCGCCACCGCGGCCGTTACGACGAGGGCTGGGACGTGCTGCGCGAACGCCGCTTCGCCGCCCAGAAGGCCGCCGGCCTCTTCCCGCCCGGCACCGAACTGCCCGACCGCAACTCCGAGGCCGGCCACGAGGTCGGCCCCTGGGACGAACTGACGCTCGCTCAGCAGCAGCGCTACGCCCGCTACATGGAGGTCTACGCCGCCATGGTCGACAACGTCGACCGCAACCTCGGCCGCCTCCTGGACACCCTCGAAGCCCTCGGCGAACTTGACGACACCATCGTCGTCTTCACCTCCGACAACGGCGGCACCGGCGAGGGCGGCGCCGAGGGCACCCGCAGCTACTTCAGCCGCTTCACCCACCACCCCGGGCTGCCCGACGACTGGCAACCCGACGTCGACCGCGACATCGACCTCATCGGCGGCCCCCAGAGCCTGGTGCACTACCCCCGCGGCTGGGGCATGGCCTCCAACACCCCGTTCCGCCTCTACAAGGGCCAGACCTACGCGGGCGGCGTCCGGGTCCCCTTCGTCATCTCCTGGCCCGCCGGGCTGCGGCCCGAGGACGGCCCGGGCGCGCTGCGCCCGCAGTACCAGTACGTGACCGACGTCCTGCCGACCCTGCTCGACCTGGCCGGGGTCCAACGCCCCCGGGAGCGCGGGGGCCAGGCCGTCCAGGACCTCGACGGCGCGGCCTTCACCGCGGTCCTCACCGACCCGCACGCGCCCGGCACCCACCGCGAGCAGTACTGCGAGATGACGGGCAACCGCAGCTACTACCGTGACGGCTGGAAGCTGGTGACCCACCACCGCCCCGGCACGCCCTACGACGACGGCGAGTGGGCGCTGTACGACATCACCACCGACCCCACCGAGATCCACGACCGCGCCGCGGACCGGCCCGACCTGGTCAAGGAACTGGCCGCCGCCTGGGAGGGCGCGGCATGGCGCAACGCGGTCTTCCCGCTGGTGGACGGCAGCGGCGGGGCGTTCCGCCGGGGGCCGGAGGAGGAGCGGCTGCGCCGTCCGGTCCGGCTGCTGCCCGGCACACCGGAACTGGAGCGCTACCGCTCCTCCCGGCTGGTGTCCCTGCGGTCCTTCGAGGTCTCGGTGGAGATCGCCGAGCACGGGCCGGACGACGCGGGCGTCCTGGTCTCCCACGGCGACCAGGGCGGCGGCTACAGCCTGTACGTCGAGGACGGGCGGCTGCACTTCGCCTACAACGAGTACGGGGTGCTGCACGAGGCCGACGCGGGTCCGCTGCCGCCCGGCGCCCCCGTCGTCACCCTCACCGCCACCGCGGTACCGGGCCTGCGCTGGGAGTTCGGCGTGGCGGTGGACGGAACGGAGACCGGGAGGCTGGAGAGCGTCCACCAGCTGATCGGCATGGCGCCCTTCCAGGGCATCAGCGTGGGGGTGGACCGCAGGTCGCCGGTGTCCTGGCCGGTCCACGAACGGCACGGCGCCTTCCGCTACACCGGCAGGCTGAGCGCGGTCACCTACACCCCGGGTGAGCCCGCGCCCGACGACCCGGCGGCGGTGGCCCGGGCGCTGAAGGAGGCCGCGGCAAGCTTCGAGTGACCGGGGGAGAGGCTCCCCGCGGCGGTGGGGGCCGCGGGGAGCCTCTCCC
>NZ_LIQR01000775.1 GCF_001418575.1 Peterkaempfera griseoplana | reverse complement strand
CCCTCGGACCCATCCGCCCCCCCTCGTCGGCGGTCACCCTACAGCGGGCGGCGCGCCTCCCCGTCGCCCGGCCGGGCTCAACGGACGGTGGCGGCGCCTCGGGCCGGGCCGGGTACCAGGGCCAGCAACTCGTCCACGGACCACTGGTCGTAGGCGTGCTCACCGTACTTGCATGCGATCACCCGGCCGTCACTCGCGATCAGGAAGTCGCCGGGCAGGCCCAGTCGCCCGCCGCTGGGCCGGTTCGCCGGCAGCCGCTCGCGCCCGCGGGCCACCTGGTAGACGCTGCTCGCCACGCCCCGGACGATCGGCCACCACGCGCGGGGGCTCAGCAGTGAGCGGAGCGCGGACTCCACGCCGAACTCGCTGTACAACCGCTTGCCGGGGTCGGCGACGACGGCGAACGGAAGCTCGACCACATGCTCCAGCAGTTCCTCGGCGGGCGAGTGGAAGACGACGACCTCGCGGATGCCGGCCGCCTCGATCTCCTGGTGCCGCCGTACGACCGACCGGAGGTGCAGATTGCACACCGGGCATCCGGCGAAGCGCCGGAACTGCAGATGGATCAGCCGGTCCGGATCGGGCACGGAGACCGGGGGTCCGCCGACGGGGGTGAGCTCACGGGCGGCGACGACGGAGCCAGGGCGCATCGGAGGTCCCTTCTTAGGAGTACACCGTACGCCTACCAGCGTAGGCGTATGCCGTACGCTGTCAACCGCCATGCCGCGCCCACGTTCACTCACCCAGGCCCAGCTCGCCACGGCCGCCCTCGCCGTCATCGATCGCGAGGGCCTCTCGGGGCTGTCGATGCGCGCGGTCGCCAAGGAGCTCGGAATGAGCACCATGGCGCTCTATCGATATGTCGATGACCGGGACCAGCTGGAGCAGCTTGTCGTGGAACTCGTCCTGGGTGCCGTCGACACCGCGCCGCCGGGCTCGGAGGTGCCCTGGCGCCAACGGGTCGAGACCATGGTCGGGCGCCTGCGGGACTGCGTGGGCGCCCACCCGGAGATCGTCCCGCTGACCCTCACCCACCGGCACCGGTCGCCCGCCGTGCTGCGCTGGTCCGAAGTGGTGCTCGGCATCCTCTCCGAGGCCGGGTTCCAGGGCGGGCAGCAGGTCATCGCACTGCGGGGCCTGCTGGGCTATGTCATCGGCGCGATCCAGCAGGAGCACCTCGGCTCCCTGTCGGCCGCCGGCACGGTCGCCATCTCCGAGCTGCCGCCGGACCGGTTCCCCCACCTGTCCGCGACCGCGCAGCGCGCGCGGCACATCGGCGTGGACCAGGAGTTCGCCGGCGGGCTGGACATGCTGCTGCGAGGTATGGCGGCGATGCTCGCCGAGGGCGCCGGCTCCGGTCCCTCGTCCTGACCGGCGGAGCATGCTTCGCCGGCCGTCCCGGGGTGGTGTTCCCCGCCGGACCCCTCGGCGATGTGGCCCGGGCCACATCGCCGAGGGGTCCGGCGGGG
>NZ_LIQR01000774.1 GCF_001418575.1 Peterkaempfera griseoplana | reverse complement strand
CTGGCACACAATGCACGGTGATCACGTGCGGGGCGCCGGGGGCGGGGCGAAGCGCTGCGGCACCCCGCAAATGATCACCGTGCATTGTGTGCCAGAGTTTCCCCGCCCGCGGGGTTTCCACGTACCGTACGGGCGGAGAAGGGGCGGCGTCGTGAGTGAGCAGAGCGCGGTGACAACAGGGTGAACCGGACCATCATGCTTCCGGCCACACTGGACGAGGCCGTCCAGGCGCTGGCCGCAGCCCCCGCCGCGGTGCCGGTGGCGGGCGGCACCGACCTGATGGGCGCCGTCAACGCCGGACTGCTGCGGCCTCCCGCCCTGGTCGGACTGGGCAGGATCAGCGAGCTGCGGGGCTGGCGCTACGAGGACGGCGGCACCGCGGTCCTCGGCGCCGGACTGACCCACGCCCGGATGGGCCGCCCCGACTTCGCGGCGCTGATCCCCGCCCTGGCGGACGCCGCCCGCACCGCGGGTCCCCCGCAGATCCGCAACGCCGGCACCCTGGGCGGCAACATCGCCACCGCGGACCCGACGGGCGACACCCTGCCCGTGCTGTCCGCGCTGGAGGCCGGCGTCACCCTGACCGGCCCGGCCGGCTCCCGGGAGGTCCCGGTCAGCCATCTGCTCACCGGCCTGGACCCGATCCGCCCGGGTGAGCTGCTGGGCTGGGTCCGCGTCCCGCTGCTGCACGCCCCGCAGGTCTACCTCAAGGCCACCGGCCGCAGCGGCCCCGCCCGCGCCACCGCCTCGGTCGCCCTGGTCCTGGACCCGGCCCGGCGCGCGGTCCGCTGCGCCGTCGGGGCCGTCGCCCCGGTGCCGCTGAGGCCGCTGGAGGCCGAGACCTGGGTCGCCACCTGCATCGACTGGGACGGCGAGCGGGGCATCGACCCGGCCGCGCTCACCGCCTTCGGCGAGTACGTGGCCGGCGCCTGCGTCCCCGACCCGCAGACCCTCGCCGACCAGCTGGGCACCCGGCTCCCCGGCACCGACGACGGTACGACCGCCGCCGGGGGGCCGCCTGCCGCCGCGCAGCGGCTGCGGCGTACGGTTGCGGTCCTGGCCCGACGTGCACTGGGGAGGGCACTCAAGTGACGGACGACCTGAGCCTCGCCGGCGGTCAAGCCGACGACGGGACGCAGCCGTTCGGGACGCAGGCGTTCGAGGCGATGCCGGACGGCACCGGGGAACGGCCCTGCGCCTCGTACACGCTCCGCGTCAACGGCGGCGACCGGCCGGTGGCCGACGCCTGGATCGGCGAGAGCCTGCTCTTCGTGCTCCGTGAGCGGCTGGGGCTGGCCGGCGCCAAGGACGGCTGCGAACAGGGCGAGTGCGGTGCCTGCTCGGTGCAGGTCGACGGGCAGCTGGTCGCCTCCTGCCTGGTGCCCGCGGCGCTGGCGGCCGGCAGCGACATCCAGACCGTGGAGGGGCTCGCGCCCGACGGCCTGCCCTCCGACGTGCAGCAGGCGCTCGCGGAGAGCGGCGCGGTCCAGTGCGGCTACTGTGTGCCCGGCCTGGCCATGGCCGTCCACGACCTGCTGCAGCGCAACCACCGGCCGAGCGACGTGGAGGCCCGCGAGGCGCTCTGCGGCAACCTGTGCCGCTGCACCGGCTACCGCGGGGTGCTGGACGCGGTCCACTCCGTCGCCGAGGCCCGCACGGCGGCCGTCGCCGCGCAGGAGGCCAGGGCCGACCAGGAGG
>NZ_LIQR01000773.1:2323-2797 GCF_001418575.1 Peterkaempfera griseoplana | reverse complement strand
CGAGCACCTCCTGCACGGCGCGCGGCAGCTGCTCGGTGACGTACTCCCGGACGCGGCGGCCCTCCATCCGGAAGAAGTGCATCTCCTCGTAGACGGTCTTCTCCGACGCGGGCAGCCGGCTGCCGCCCGCCTCCACCCGGATGTCCCCGTGCCGGCCGCCGTCCGTTGCGGCACCGCCGCCCACCAGGCCGCGGTCGGAGGGGACCGGCCCCAGCACCACCGCCCCCGCCCCGTCGCCGAACAGCGGCGCGGTGCGGCGGTCCTGCGGATCGATGATCCGCGAGTAGGTGTCGGCGCCGATCACCAGGCCGTAGCCGGGTGCGATCCCGGTCTCCGTCCCGGCCAGCAGCTGGGCGCCGGTCAGCAGGGCGAAGACGAAGCCGGCGCAGACGGCGTTGATGTCGTAGGCAGCCGCGTTGACCGCGCCGATGCGGTCCTGCACCAGGCAGGCGGTGGCGGGTTGCGGCCGGTCGG
>NZ_LIQR01000773.1:0-2243 GCF_001418575.1 Peterkaempfera griseoplana | reverse complement strand
CGGCCCGGGCGCCGACCTCGGCGTTGCTGACGACCCTGGCGGGCAGGTAGGAGCCGGTGCCGACGATGCCGATCCCGGGCGTGCCGGAGGTGTACGCGGTCATGGGGGTTCCTTCGCTGGGGAGTCCGGGCCGTACGGGCGGCCCGGGGCGCTGACTGGGAGGGCTCCGGCCGGGGCGGCCGGGGCCGGTGTGCCGAACGGCCGTCATCCGGCGGCCGGCGCGAGGGCCGGTGCGGACGGCATCCGGGTTCCCCGGTGCGCGACGTACCGCAGCAGCTCGGGGTGGCCGCCCACGGCGACCGGATGCCCGACGCAGTCGAGCATGGGGATGTCGGAGGGATGGTCCCCGTAGGCGAAGCAGTCCTGCGGATCCACCCGGGGATGCTCGGCCAGCAGCCGGCGTACCGCCGCCCGTTTGCCCTCCCCGATGACCGGTTCGCGTATCTCGCCGGTGAGGCGGCCCTCCCGTACCTCGGGGTCGGTGCACAGCACCCGTGCCGCGCCGAGGTACTGCGCGATCGGTGCCAGACAGGGCGGGAAGGAGCCGGAGACCAGGACGATCTCGGCACCCGCCGACCGGTGCTGCCGCAGGGCCTCCAGGGTGCCGGGGACGAAGAACCCCGGCTCGGCCCGCGCGGCGGCGAACCAGAGCCGCCCCAGCAGCATCAGAGCGTCCGCGGGCTCGCCCGCGTACTGGCGGTAGTAGCGCCGGTTGATCTCCTCCCTGAGGACCCCGGCGTCCGCGTCCAGCTGCACCTGCCGGCGGCGGGACTCGGCCAGCAGCCGCCCCCGCTCGCCGTGACGGCGGATCAGCTGGAACCGCTGGAAGTCGAACATGCTCTTGCAGTCGATCAGCGTCTCGTCGACGTCGCTGAAGACGAGGTACCGCGGGGGCCGCCGCACTCAGACCACCCCGGCGGGCATCCGGACCGACTCGGCGGCGGCGGCCGCGGACAGCGCGCTCCGCAGGGCGTACTCGGCGCGCTGGACCTCCTTGCGGTGAATCACCTCGGAGTCGAAGGCGGTGAAGGATATGTCCAGCCGGGCGGTCTCGGTCTCCTGCTGGACGACCGACACCTCGACCCGGAAGAAGAGCCGTCCGGAATTCTCGGTGGAGCTCTCGACCACGCGATAGTCCAACCGGGCCGGCAGCGGGAAGAGAAAGGACTTGAATTCCGTGTTGAGGTGGTTGATCACAAAGTAGCGGGCGGTGGTGTCCCCGGCCGGTACGAAGAACTGCTCGGTGACCGCGAGGAACATCTGCCGGGCCGCCTCTATGGAGAGCATGCCCTGCAGGTGCCGTCCGGTGGTGTGGTCCGACATGAGCTCGCAGTGCTGGTCCACCAGCAGGTCCGCCTCGAACAGGTCGTCGGCCACCCGCCGGGCGCGGGAGATCAGGACGTTCTCGGGCCGGTGCTTGTGGGCCAGCCCCCGCCCGGCGCGGGCGTGCAGCGCGTCCCCGAGGAGCTTGACCCGGTGGTGCATGCCGCGGGCCTCGATCAGGTCGCGCAGATACGCGGCGTCGTGCGGCGATATCCCCTGGCCGAGCACCGCGCTGATCCGCTCGGCGCCGCCGGGCAGCTCGCCGGTGCGCAGCACCCCGGCGAACTGCGAGACGGTGAGCACGTTCCGGTGGCTGGCGAATTCGGCGAACCCGTCGCCGACCACAAAGCTGACCTCACTGTACGGAGATTCATCGGTTCCAGTCATTTCGGCCTCCCGGTGGCATGCCGTCGAGGGCATGTGTCGCTGGTTCTCTGCCGTGTGACTTTCTCGGCGACTGGATATGAAGCTAGTTCGTTCAAGTGCACGTGAAGCCAACAGCCGGACCCCGATGGTGACGGGCGTCACACTCGCCGTCCCGGGGCGGACGCACCGTCAGAGGCGGACGAAGGGCGCCCAGTCGGGCATGTCCGCGGCAAAAAGTTGTGTCGTCAGCCTTGCCAAAGAGTCGAACTCCCTTCGAAGCTTGCACCCTGGGAGCGCTCCCACCCATCTGCTCCCACCCACCCTGCGGAAGGGACATCGTGAAGACTCCGCTACGCGGCCTCGCCATGGCCGCACTCGCCGTCCTGGGACTGGTGGCCGCACTGCTGACCACAGCAGGCCCCGCCCAGGCCGACACCCTGATATGCGACCAGTACGGAACAGCCACTGTCGCCGGCCACTACATCGCCCAGAACAACCGCTGGGGAACCAGCGCCACCCAGTGCATCAACGTCACCAGCAGCGGCTTCCAGCTC
>NZ_LIQR01000772.1 GCF_001418575.1 Peterkaempfera griseoplana | reverse complement strand
CGCTCGGGGGGGGGGTGGGGGTGGGGAGGAAAGGCGGCCTGAGCGGTTGCATGACGGCGGCCGAGGTGGCCCCGCCAGGCCCAGGAGGGTCAACTCACGGCGTGATTTAACCCGTGAGAAAAGATGGCGTCAAGGGTGTCATCACCGCTAGGTTGACGCCCGAAGGGAGAGCCCATGGCCGAAAAAGGCAGGCGTACCGTCCGCGACCTGCGGCGCGGAAGCCGATCGGCGCTGCTGCGCCATCTGTACTTCGAAGGACCGCTCAGCAGGCACGAGTTGGGCCGGATCAGCGGACTGAGCTCGGGTTCGATCAGCAATGTGGTGGGCGAGCTGCTGGCCGACGGGCTGGTGGAGGAGTGCGGCTCCGTGGAGTCGGACGGCGGACGCCCCCGCACTCTGCTGAGGGTCACCCCGGGCCTGGCCCACCTGGTCGGGGTGGATGTCGGGGAGACCCAGGTCCGGGTGGCGCTCTTCGACCTGGCCCTCACCGAACTGGCCGCCAGCGACCAGCCGCTGTCCGACTGCGGGCACGATGTCGGCCACGTGGTGGAGCTGATCCTCACCGGTCTGTCCGAGGTCCTGGAGCGGACCGGAGTGGACCGCTCCACCGTGCTCGGCGTCGGGATCGGGGTCCCCGGCATCGTCGAGCAGGACCACCCGGAGGCCGACGGGGACACCGTCGTGGTCCACGGACCCACCGTCGGCTGGGACGCGGTGCCGCTGGGCCGGCTGCTGCGGGCCGGGACCGATCTGCCGCTCTACATCGACAACGGCGCCAAGACCCTTGGTCAGGCCGAGATGTGGTTCGGGGCGGGCCGGGGCGCGCGCAACGCGGTGGTGGTGCTCTTCGGCTCCGGCGTCGGCGCCTGCGTGATCACCGACGGGGCCCGCTTCCGCGGCTCCACCAGCAGCGCGGGCGAGCTCGGCCACACCCGGGTGCATGTCGGCGGGCGCCCGTGCCGCTGCGGTGCGCGCGGTTGCCTGGAGGCGTATGTCGGCGCCGAGGCGCTGGTCGCACGGTGGGGGGACGCACCGCCGGGCACCAGCGAGAAGGCCGGACTGGCCGCCCTGCTGGACGCCGCGCGGCAGCCGCACTCCAAGGCCGCCGAGCTGCTGCGGGAGGCGGCGGAGTACCTGGGCGCGGCCATCGCCGATCTGATCAACCTGTTCAACCCGGAACGCATCGTGATCGGCGGCTGGGCCGGACTGCTGCTGGGGCCCCGGCTGCTGCCCGCCATCCGCGACGCCGCCACCGACTACGCCTTCAGCTTTCCCCGCGCCAAGACGGCGATCGAACTGGGCAGTCTGGGGCCGGACGCGGTCACCCTCGGCGCCGCCGCCCTGCCGCTCTCGCACTTCCTGGACTCCGGCGGCAGCCTGTCCTCACGGACCGGACGACATACCCAGGTGGGCTGAGCACACCGGCCGCCACCTGCGGCGATGGTACCTGACGTACAGTCATACCTCCTTGTGGGCACCCTTTTTGCCGCGGCATCGCAGCTTTGTCACAGGGGTTGACATCCAAGTTCCAGGCCCCGGACACTCCCTCGGGGAGCGCTCTCCGAGGCCTTGCGGATCGCATTGAGAGCGTTTTCTGCTCCCTGTGCACCTGTGCCGCTCCGGTCGGCGTTCGACCGGTCCCCGCGCGGACACTCGCCTCGCTCCCCCCACC
>NZ_LIQR01000771.1 GCF_001418575.1 Peterkaempfera griseoplana | reverse complement strand
CCTGGCCGGGGACAGCTCCTCGACCAGCCGCTCGAAGGGCACGTCGGGATGGGCGAACGCGCCCAGCCCGGCCTCCCGGACCCGGGAGAGCACCTCGCGGAACGTGGGGTCGTCCGACAGGTCGGTACGCAGCACGAAGGTGTTGACGAAGTAGCCCACCAGGTCGTCCAGGGCCTCGTCCGTGCGGCCGGCGATCGCCGAGCCGATGGGGATGTCGGTACCGGCGCCCAGGCGCGACAGCAGCACCGCCAGCGCCCCGTGCAGCACCATGAACATCGTTACGCCCTCGGCCTGCGCCATCTCCCTGAGGCTTGCGTGCACCTCCGCGGAGACCTCCAGCGGCAGCCTGTGCCCCTGGTGGCCGGCCACCGCCGGACGCATCCGGTCGGTCGGCAGCTCCAGCTCCTCCGGGAGGCCGGCCAGCGCCTCACGCCAGTAGGCGACCTGCCGCGACAGCAGGCTGCCGGGGTCCTCCGCCTCGCCGAGGAGCTCGCGCTGCCAGAGGGCGTAGTCGGCGTACTGCACCGGCAGCGGCTCCCATGCCGGGGCCCTGCCGTCGCAGCGCGCCGCATAGGCCTCCGAGACGTCGCGGGCCAGGGGCGCCCTGGACCAGCCGTCCGTGGCGATGTGATGGACCACGACCACCAGGACCTGCTCCTCCGCGCCGGCCGAGAACAGCCAGGCCCGGATGGGGACCTCCGAGGACAGGTCGAAGGCGTAGCCCTGGGCCTGTACGACGGCGGCTGCGAGGTCCTGCGAGGCCACCTCCTCGACGGTCAGTTCCCATTCCAGGTCCTCCAGGGCAGTGATCCGCTGATAGGGCTCGCCGTCGGCCATCGGGAACACCGTCCGCAGCACCTCGTGCCGCCCCAGCACGTCCCGGAACGCCGCAGCCAGCGCCTCCCGGTCCACCTCACCCGACAGTCGCACCGCGACCGGGATGTTGTAGGTCGCGCTTGCTCCCTCCAACTGGTCGATGAGCCAGAGTCGCCGCTGTCCGTACGACAGGGGTACGCGGTCAGGGCGCGGCCGGGCGGCCAGGGGCGCGCGGGCCTGTCCGGCGTCGGCCAGCCGTGCCGCGAGCGCCGCGACCGTGGGCGCCTCGAACAGCACCCGGATCTCCACCTCGACGCCCAGCACCGCCCGGATCCGGCTCACCAGCCGGACCGCCAGCAGGGAGTGGCCGCCCAGGTCGAAGAAGTCGTCCTCCACCCCGACCGCCGGCAGCCCCAGCACCTCCGCGAAGGCCATGCAGAGGATTTCCTCCTGGAGGGTGGCTGCCCGGCGTCCTCCCGCGGACAGTGCCGATGCCCAGTCGGGTGCGGGCAGGGCCTTGCGGTCCAGCTTGCCGTTGGCCGTGAGCGGCAGCGCGTCCAGC
>NZ_LIQR01000770.1 GCF_001418575.1 Peterkaempfera griseoplana | reverse complement strand
CCACCGGCCAACGCGCCCCCGGGTGCGCCCCGGTGGACCGCCGCCGGCCGCCGGGAAGCACCGACGGCGTCATCGTACGCGGGACCCGAGCGCCCCGGGAGGGCGCCTTGCGGCGGCGGACGGGGGCTCAGTCGGGCGCGCCCGCCAGCACCAGCTCCCGGACGTGCTCCCGGGCCGCCTCGCGTGCCTCCGCCGGGAGCCCCGGATCGCTGACCCAGGTGTCCACCTCGTCCAGCGCGGCGAACGTCGACAGGCCCACCGTGCCCCACTTGGTGTGGTCGGCCACCACCACCAGCCGCCGGGTGGAGGCCACAAAGCTCCGGTTGGTCTCCGCCTCCGCCAGGTTGGGCGTGGAGAGCCCCGCCTCCGGTGAGATGCCGTGGCAGCCCAGGAAGAGCAGGTCGAAGTGGAGCGAGCGGATCGCCCGGTCGGCGATCGGGCCCACCAGGGAGTCCGACGGCGTACGCACCCCGCCGGTGAGGACCACCGTGGTGCCCGCCCCGCCGCCCTGCCGCAGCGAGCGCTCGAAGACATCGGCGACCCGGACCGAGTTGGTCACCACCGTGAGGTTCTCCACCTGGGTCAGCCGGTGCGCCAGCGCATAGGTGGTGGTGCCGCCGGAGAGGGCCACCGCACTGCCGGGCGAGACCAGCCGGGCCGCGGCCCGGGCGATCTCCTCCTTGGCGGACAGCTCCAGCGACGACTTGGCCTCGAAGCCCGGCTCATGGGTGCGGGCCTCCTCGACCGGCACCGCGCCGCCGTGCACCTTCTCCACCGCGCCCTGCCGGGCGAGGGCGTCCAGATCCCGGCGGATCGTCATGTCCGAGACCCCGAGCCTGCGGGTGAGCTCATTGACGCGGACGCCCCCGCGGCGCCGGACCTCATCGAGGATCAGCGCCCGCCGCTGCTCGGCCAGGAGGTTGCTGTTCTCGGTCAAGGAGGCCGACCCGCCTTTCGCCGCGTCCCGGTTGCCGGGCCCATCGTCCCACGCATGACAGGGCGCGGCCACGCCCGGGTGAGCGCTCGGTGTCGCGACCGCGCCCTCCGTTCGGTTGCGGTTGGGACGCGGGGGGTGTAACCGCCACGTTCCGGCGGAACCATGGCCGCACCGGGTACGGCCCCCGGCCGTCCCCCGCCATGCCAGCCTCTCGGGGGAGAGCACGCCATGACCCAGGCACCCCAGCGACCGGACCGCCCGC
>NZ_LIQR01000077.1:11791-27784 GCF_001418575.1 Peterkaempfera griseoplana | reverse complement strand
CGCCCCGGCTGCTGGGCGGCGCGTCCGGCGGGCGCGACGGTGCCGCGCGCGGCCAGTTCCCTCAGCCGCTCATGGAGCTGCACCGCTCCCGGCCGGTCGGCGGACTCCTTGGCCAGGCAGGCACGGATCAGGGGGGCCAGCGCCCCCGGGACCGAGGCCAGGTCCGGCTCCTCGTGCACCACCCGGTACAGCATCACCTCCGACGTCCCGGAGCCGAAGGGCGACTCCCCGGTGGCCGCGTAGGCGAGCGTCGCGCCCAGGGCGAAGACATCGGTGGCGGGGGTCACCGCGGCGCCCCGTACCTGCTCCGGGGCGAGAAAGCCGGGGGAGCCCACGGCGGTGCCGACATGGGTGAGGGTGCTGGCGCCCAGCGACCAGGCGATGCCGAAGTCGATGANNTTGAGGTCGCGGTGCACCACCCCGGCCTCGTGCACATGCACCAGGCCCTCGGCCAACGCGGCGCCGATGGAGGCGACTTCGGGCCAGGCCAGCGGCCCCTCGTCCCCGACCCGCTTGTAGAGCGAGGGTCCGGGCACATAGGCGGTGGCCAGCCAGGGGCGTTCGGCGTCGATGTCGGCGGCGACCAGCCGGGCGGTGCAGCCGCCCCGGATGCGGGAGGCGGCGGCGACCTCGCGGGCGAAGCGGGTGCGGAACTCTGCGTCCCCGGCGAGTTCGGCGCGGATCAGCTTCAGCGCCACCCGCTGCCCCCGGCGGTCGGAGCCGAGGTAGACCACGCCCATCCCGCCGGTGCCCAGTCTTCGGTGCAGCCGGTAGGAGCCGACGACGCGCGGATCCTCCCTTCGGAGCCGCATCAACGCCATACGCTTCCCGCCGCCTCAATCCCCCGCACCGGGGCATCGCCTGATCTCTTCCCGGCACAGCTTACGGACTGGCCCCAGTGGTGTGCTGATACGCAACGCCTGTGCGGGCGACGGGATTGTCGGATCGTGAGGTCTTCGACCGGGGCCTGCCGGCCGGTCCGGGGACGCCGGGAGACGAGGCTTCTCCGGGGCGTCCGTCGTCACCCGTCCGGCGGGTCGCGAAGGCCGGGGTGTGCGGCCCGCCTCCGTCCCGGGAGGGACCGCCGATGCCGGTGCAGGCATGCATGTCTGACGTCACGTCAGTTTTGCGCCGTGCGCGGTGGGGAACGCAGGTCAGCGGTGTGATCGCCGCCGCCGGGCACGGCCCCTCGGGGTTGCTCTCAGGGTTGCCTCGGGGTGCGGGGCCCGGTGTCTCCGTCTCTGGTAGTACGGCCGGAGGCCCGGGGTCATCCTCCGGGATGCCGAAAGGACGGTACGCGGGCATGAGGACCGGGTGCCCGCCCCGCACATACGGTGGTGACCAGCGGTGGGCGGGACGCTCGTCCCCCGAGGTACACCGCCCACCGCGCCACGCACGGCACAGACGGGCACAGCAGAGACAGGCACAGCAGAGACGGGCAGAGCACGGACGGGCACAGACAGGCGGGACCAGTGCGGCCGTCTCCGGGGCGCTGCTCCCGGTGGCGTCCGGCGCCGGGGCACCGCAGGGTGTCCCGGGCACGGTGCGCCGCCACGTTGATCGGGCGCCGGTCCCCGGGGATAGGGACCGGCGTCGGCCGGGGGCACGGTACGCGTTCGCGTGGGACACGCGGACGGGCGAAGCGACGCGTACCGTCCCGGCCATGCGGTGGCGCCGCGTCCGGATGTCGGTGAGGGCATCCGGATGCGGCCGCCACCGCTGTGGGGGGCCGGCGCGCCGTGCTTGACTTCTCCGCCATGGACCACGCACTGCGCAGCAGCAGCCGGACGGCAGGCCTCCTCCCCGAGGCCGGCCGGGCCCTGCTGCCCGCGGCGGACCGGGGTGCGACCCCCGTCGTCCTGGCGGACCGGCCGGACGGCACCGTGCTGCGCCTGGGCGGCAGTGTGCTCAAGGCGCACGCCCCGGGCACCGACCGGCGTGCCCTGGAGCTGCGTCTGCGGGCTGCCGCCGGGCCTCAGCCGGTGCTGCTCGCACCGCACCGGGCGGAGGACACCGGCCGGATGCTGCTGGAGGTGGACGGCATGCTGGTCACCGCCTGGCCGGCCGGCGAACCGGTCGACCCGCAGGCGCCGCAGCGGGCGCCCTGGGAGCAGGCCGGAGCGCTCGCCGCCCGGCTGCACGCCACCCCGGCCCTGCCGGGGCTGCCCCCGATGGGGGGACCGGCCAAGGTGGCGGCCGCGCTGCGGCGGCTGTCGGACCTGGCCCGGGCCACCGGTGGGGTGCCGGGAGCGGATCGGGTGAGGGTCGCGGCGGCGACCCTGCCGCCCTGGGCCCGGGGCGTCGCCCCGGCCCCGGAGCGCGGCCGCGGCGGGCTGGTCCACGGTGACCTCCACCTCGGCCAGCTGGTCCGCCTCCCGTCCGCGGCGGCGGACGACCCCTACGCGGGCTGGCGGCTGATCGACGTGGACGACCTGGGCGTCGGCGATCCCGCCTGGGACCTGGCGCGTCCTGCGGCCTGGTACGCCGCCGGGCTGCTGCCCCTGGAGCCCTGGCAGGCGTTCCTCGGCGCCTACCGGGCGGCGGGCGGCCGTGCGCTGCCGCAGGACGCCGGGGCCGACCCCTGGACGGTGCTGGACGTCCCGGCCAGGGCCCTGGTGGTGCAGCTGGCGGCACTCGGACTGGTGCGGGCGGCCCGGGAGGGCCGCCCGCCGGACGAGGTCGAGCAGCTGATGGTCGCGGCCTGCGCCCGGATCGGCGGGGCGGGGCAGGACGGCCGATGAGTAGGGTGGCAACCGGCCGCCGGACGACACCGGCCGGGCGGTCGAGCGAACAAGGAGGGGATGGACGAGATGTACCAGTGTCCCAAGTGCCACGGCACCATGCGTACCTACGACCGGCACGGAGTGCACATCGAGCAGTGTGACAACTGCCGCGGGGTCTTCCTGGACTACGGCGAGCTGGAGTCGCTGACCCAGATGGAGGCCCGCTGGTCGCAGCCGGTGCCGCCGCCGGCGCCGATGCCGCCCGCCCCGCCGGCCGGCTACGGGCACTCCACGCCCGCCTGGGGCGCCCCGCAGCACGGCGGCCACCACGACTACGGCCACCACGGCGGTCACCACGGGGGTCACCACAGCTTCGCGCGGATGCTCTTCTCGTCCTGACGTGCCGTCACGTTCCGGGCCCCGGCCCGGAACACCGGCCTCACCCCGGGACACCGGGCCCCGGCCCGGAAGGCCCCGCATCCTGCCCGCACACGGCGAAGGCCGCCGTCCCCGGAGGGACGGCGGCCTTCGATGGTGCCTCGATGTGGGCGATACTGGGATCGAACCAGTGACCCCTACCGTGTCAAGGTAGTGCTCTCCCGCTGAGCTAATCGCCCGTGACGCCCGCAGCAACTGCCGGCGTACGGTCCTGCAGAGTGGACGATACTGGGATTGAACCAGTGACCCCTACCGTGTCAAGGTAGTGCTCTCCCGCTGAGCTAATCGTCCCGGGCGGCCGAGGGAACGGCCACCGAGGGGTGGTGCACGCACAAGGCGCGACCCCCGGATCCCGGAGGATCCGGTGGGCGATACTGGGATCGAACCAGTGACCCCTACCGTGTCAAGGTAGTGCTCTCCCGCTGAGCTAATCGCCCTGGAGGACGCCCGGCGGACCGGGAGACCTCTTGGAGGTGGAGACGGGATTTGAACCCGTGTAGACGGCTTTGCAGGCCGTTGCCTCGCCTCTCGGCCACTCCACCGAGTGAAGGGTCGGTGAACCCTTCTCCGAGCGGACGACGAGATTCGAACTCGCGACCCTCACCTTGGCAAGGTGATGCTCTACCAACTGAGCCACGTCCGCATGATCTCCGGTGGCTTCCCCGCTTCCTGCGGCTCCGCGTCCCGGCGACGTCATGAACTTTAGCGGATTCCCCGCCCAGCTCAAATTCCGTATCCGCAGCGTGGCGCGGCAGTGCGGCTCCACCGGGCGAACACCGCCGGTCCCCCAGCCGGGCCGCGGCACCGGCGGCCACAGCTCCGCCACCCGCGGAGACCTACACTTCCGCAGACCCGGCGCAACGGCGCCGCGCAGATCCGCCCTCATGAGGAGCACCGTGTCCGGCACCACCCACCGCCGCACCGCCGAGCCCGAACTGCCGCCCATGGCGCGCTTCGGGGGCCGGATCGCGACCGGTCTGCGCGAGGTGACCCATGACCCGGCGGCTCTGGACTCGTCCGGATTCTGGGCCGTGGTCGCGGAGTTCGAGGGCCGGATCACCTGCGCCCGCTTCGACCGGGTCGAGCCCGCCCCCGCCCCGCCGTCCGGCGCCGGCTGGCACGGCCCCGCCCGTACCGCGTGGCACAGCTCCCTGGACCGCGACGCCTACACCGCCGGCGTACGCCGCATCCGCGACCGCATCGCCACCGGCGAGGTCTACCAGGCCAACCTCTGCCGGGTGCTGAGCGCGCCGCTGCCCGACCCGGCCCGCGCCGACGTGGACGCCCTCACCGGCCGCCTCGCCCTGGGCAACCCCGCCCCGCACGCCGGCACGGTGCGGCTGCCCGCGTACGGCGTGGAGGTGGCCACCGCATCACCCGAGCTCTATCTGCGCCGCCGGGGACGGACCGTGCTCTCCGGCCCCATCAAGGGCACCGGCCGCACCGAGGCCGACCTCCGGCAGAAGGATCACGCCGAGAACGTGATGATCGTCGACCTGGTCCGCAACGACCTGGGACGCGTCAGCGTCACCGGCAGCGTCACCGTCCCCGATCTGTGCGCGGTGGAGAAGCACCCGGGGCTGGTCCACCTGGTCTCCACCGTCCAGGGCACCCTGCGCCCAGGCGCGGGCTGGCCGGAACTACTCACCGCCACGTTCCCGCCCGGCTCCGTCACCGGCGCGCCCAAGTCCAGTGCGCTGCGCATCATCCAGGAGCTGGAGACCGCCCCGCGCGGCCCCTACTGCGGCGCCGTCGGCTGGGTCGACGCGGACCGCGGTGAGGCCGAACTCGCCGTGGGCATCCGGACCTTCTGGGTCGACCGCACCGACCCGGCGGCCCCCGTCGTCCGCTTCGGCACCGGCGCCGGCATCACCTGGGGATCGGACCCGGACGGTGAGTGGGCGGAGACCGAACTGAAGGCCTCCCGGCTGCTGGCGGTAGCGTCGGACGAGGAGGAACAGTGCGAGCGCTAGAAGGAGCAAGTCCATGATCTGGGTCAACGATTCCCTGATGGATGCGGGGGACGCCGCCGTCTCCGTGCTCGACCACGGACTCACCGTGGGCGACGGCGTGTTCGAGACCCTCAAGGTCGTCGACGGCAGCGCCTTCGCACTCACCCGGCACCTCGAACGACTGGCCCGCTCCGCAGCGGGCCTCGGGCTGCCCGAGCTTGACCTGGACCTCGTCGCACACGCCTGCGGCCAGGTGCTGGCGGCCAACCCGCTGCCGTTCGGCCGGCTCCGCATCACCTGCACCGGCGGCCTCTCGCCGCTGGGCTCGGACCGGGGTGACGCACCCGTCACCCTGGTCGTCGCGGTGGGCTCCGCCACCCCGCGGCCCGACACCACCGCCGTGGTCACCGTGGAGTGGACCCGCAACGAGCGCAGCGCCATCGCGGGCCTGAAGTCCACCTCGTACGCCGAGAACGTGGTCGCCCTCGCCCATGCGCACAGCCGCGGCGCCTCGGAGGCACTCTTCGGCAACACCGTGGGCAGCCTCTGCGAGGGCACCGGCTCCAATGTCTTCGTGGTCCGCGGCGGCCGGCTGCTCACCCCGGCGCTGGACTCCGGCTGCCTCGCCGGGATCACCCGTGCCCTGGTGGTGGACTGGCTGGACGCCGAGGAGACCGACCTGCCGTTCTCCGCCCTCCAGGACTCCGACGAGGTCTTCCTGACCTCGACCCTGCGTGACGTCCAGGCGGTGGAGCGGATCGACGGCCGCCTGCTCCCCGGCGCGCCCGGCCCGGTCACCGCCAAGGCCATGGCGGTCTTCGCCGAGCGCAGCGCCGCCGACCGCGACCCCCGCTGAAAGGCGCGCGACCGGCGCTGAAAGGCATGGCCGCGCCGCCCCGGCCCGGCTAGCCTCTCCCGGGCCGTCCGCACCCCCCGTGCGGCGGTCCGGGACATCGGCCGGCCACTCAGGAGAGGCGGTACCCGCCCATGACCACCACACTGCGGCCCGACGGCCCGGAGGAGGCGCTGCCGGACGGCGGTCGCACCCGCCGCTACAGCGTCTGCGCCAACGGCCGGCCGGTCGGCGGGGTGCGTGTCACCGCCGGAGGACCGGCCGGCGTCGGCCGGCGCGGCCTCCAGGGCGGCATCGCGGAACTGGAGATCACCGAGGGCCGCCGGCGCGGCCGCGGCACCGTGGCGGTGCTGGCCGCGGAGGAGGTGCTGCGCGGCTGGGACTGCACCCGGGTCGATGCCGACATCCCCGAGGAGTGCACCGCCGCGCTGCGGCTGGCGCTGGCCCTCGGCTACCGGGAGCGCAGCCGCACCATGGTCAAGCACCTCGTCGCGGAACCGCCCGCCCTCCCCGCCGGTCTGCGGGCGCGGCCCATCGGCGAGGCGGAGTTCCCCGGGTGGGCCGCGGCGGGGGAGGAGCGCTACATCGGGGAACTGGTCGCCTCCGGACTCACCGAGGAGCAGGCCCGCGCCAAGTCGGCGGACGACCACCGGAGGCTGCTGCCCGACGGCCCGCACACCCGGGACACGCTCCTCACCCGCCTGCTGCCGGAGCAGCCCGCTGACGCGGAACCGCTGGGCGACCTCTGGGTACAGCTGCGCGGCCGCACCCTGCCCGGCGGTGAGGACCTGGCCTGGGTGCTCTCCGTGGACGTCGCCGAGCAGGCCCGCGGCCGCGGCCACGGCCGCGCGCTGATGCTGCTGGCCGAGCGGGCCTGCCTGGCGGAGGGCGTGCGCCACCTGGGGCTCAACGTCTTCGCGGACAACCCGGTGGCCGGCGGCCTCTACGGTTCGCTCGGCTACCGGACCACCGCGAGGCGCCTCGGCAAGCGGCTGCTCTGACCTGCGCCCGTACCCGAGCGTTCCAGGGGTCCTCCCGCCCGGAGCCGGCCCCGGGCTCAGCCCGCGCGGTGCCGCTCCAGTACGGCGGTGATCCGCTCGCGCAGCCCCTGCTGGCTGCTGCCGCCGTCCAGCCGCTCCCCCGCGACCACATAGGTGGGTGTGCCGGTCACCCCGATGGCGCGGCCCTCCGCGTGGTCGGCGTCCACCACCAGGGTGTGCCGCCCGTCGACCAGCGCGGTGTCCATCTCCTCGGCGTCCAGGCCCAGCTCCCCGGCCACCTCCAGCAGCAGGTCGGTGCCGCGCCGCTCCAGCTCCCCGACCCGCTCCAGCACCGCCTCCACGAAGGGCCAGCCGCGGCCCTGGGCGAACGCCTCCTCCGCGGCCTGGGCCGCGGCGAAGGAGTGCTTGTGCTTCTCCAGCGGGAAGTGGCGCAGCTCCACCTGCAGCGCGCCGCCGTAGGCGGCGCGCAGCGCGCGGAGGTCGTCCAGGGAGGTGCGGCAGTCCGGGCACTGGAGCTCGCACCACCACTCGAGGCGGGGCAGGGAACCGTCGGTCATGCTGCAAGTCTCCCATCACGAGGGCCTGCGGTTGCCGCTCGGCCGGTGGGGCACGATGGGGGTGTGACGAGCGAGGTGGTGTGTTACGCGCTGACCGCGGCGGGTCTGGTGGTCGCGCTGCTGACGGCCGTACGACGGCGTTATGTGCAGGCGACGCGCTGGACGGCCGTGGCGCTGCTGCCCGCCGGGGCGTATCTGGCGGGGCTGGTGCCGACGCTGCGGCGGATCGGGCATGCGCTGGCGGACTGGGCCACCGCCCTGGTGCTGGACCCCCGGGTGTGGACCGGCCTGGGGCTGCTGGCGCTGTCCCTGGTGCTCTTCGCCGCCGCCAGGATCGCCTCCCGGCGGCGGACGGGCCGTCCGTCCGCCGGGGCGCCCTCACGCGCCGTGGACGCCAGGGCCGCGGGCACCGGCGCCCCGGCCGCCGTGGGGCGTCCGGTGCCCGCGCCCGGCGCCGAGCCGGCGCCGAAGCCCGCGTCGAAGCCCTCCGCCCGGGCCGGCGGCGACGACCTGGGTGACTTCTCGGAGATCGAGGAGATCCTCCGCAAGCGGGGGATCTGACCCCGCGGCGTGGTCAGCGGCCGGCGCCCACGGACGCCGGCACGGGGTCCGGAGCGTCCGCGGCGGAGCGCTGGCGCGCCCGGTACGCCGCCACATGCAGCCGGTTTCCGCAGGTCCGGCTGTCGCAGTAGCGGCGCGACCGGTTGCGGGAGAGGTCCACGAACACCCGGGCGCAGTCCGGCGCCTCGCACTGCCGCAGCCGCTCCCGTTCGTCCGCGACCAGGATGAAGCCCAGCGCCATCCCGCCCTCGGCCGCGATGTGGTCCACCAGGGCCGCACCGGGCGCGAAGTAGTGCATGTGCCAGTCGTGGCCGTCGTGGTCGGTGAGCCGCGGAGTGGTGCCGGCGGCGGCGACCAGGGCGTTCACCAGGTCCGCCGCGGCCCGGGTGGAGGGGGCGGCGAAGACGGCCCGGAGGCGGTCGCGCAGCGTGTGCACCGCCTCCAGGTCGCCCTGGTCCAGGGCGCCGACGTCGCTGATCTCCCGCCGGACGACGAAGTCCCGCAGGGCCTGCAGATCGGGGAGCTCCTCCTGGCCGCACGCCTCCGGGGCGGTGTTGAGGAGGTCGACGAGCATGCCCAGGGCGCACTCGGTGTCATGGGTGATCAGCACGTCGAGACTCCTCGCTCGGCGTCCGGGCCCGGCCCGGGCTGCGGCGGGGCGTGGCCGCCCGCGTCGGTCCCCGCGACTCTACCGTCAGGGCGCCGTCCGGGGGGCGCCGTACCGCGGCACAGCGATGTGGCCGCCGCCGTACCAGGGCACGACGGCGACCACATCGGCTGACGGTGTTGCGCTGCCCCGGCCGCCTGGATGGTGCGGACGGGTGGACGAGGTGCCGGTTCGGCCGTGCCCCCGAGTAGGACGGCCGGTGCGGCACCGGACGGCGGAGCGCCCCGTTCCGGCGGTCAGCTCTCCGCCAGGATGTGGGACAGCTCCCGGTCCAGATCGAAGTGACGGTGCTCGGTGCCGGGCGGCACCGCCGCGTCGGTGCGCTTGAGGAATGACTCCAGCGCGCGCGCCGGCGCTTCGAGGAGCGCTTCTCCTTCCGGGGAACTCAGGGCGATGCAGACGACGCCCTGCCCATGACTGCGGGAGGGCCACACGCGTACGTCGCCGGTACCGGTCGGCCGGTGCAGCCCCTCCGCCAGGAGGTCGCGGGCGAACACCCACTCCACGGTCTCGTCGGCTCCGGTGTGGAACGTGGCGTGCACGGCATAGGGGTCGGCCGTGTCGTAGCGCAGGCCCGCGGGGACGGGCAGCGAGGAGTCGCTCGACACGATGAGGCGCAGGTGCAGCTCGCAGCTGACCGTGGTGTTCATAAGCGCCAGGGCCTTTCGCTCAGTGTGCGCTCGGGGAATCGCACGTCGGCGAACGGACCATCCCACCATGGCGACCGGTGTAAACCCCTCTGTCCCGATTAGGGGCGGCTCCGTACCCCTTCCGGCGCATCGCGGAAACGCTGCTGCGCCCGTTCCGGTGAGTCGTCCGCACGCACTGTCGGGAATCACTCGGGTAGGTTTTCGAGCATGGCGCCGCACAAGAACGACAAGAGCATCGGCGAGGCCCCTCCCGAGCCCCTCGCGGTGCCCGGCCGGACGCCGGGCCGGCCCGGTGGCGCGACCAGGGTCGAGCCGCCCCGGCCGGACGGCGGGACGGACGGGCACAGGTTCGGCTCCAGGGCCCCCGCGTTCGTCCGCCGCTCCCGGGCGCTCCGTCTGGCCTGGCGGATCGGGGTGGCGGTGGTGGGCGGTGGAGTGATCGCCGGCGGGATCCTGCTGCTGCCGTTGCCCGGCCCCGGCTGGGCGATCATCTTCGCCGGGCTGGCGATCCTCGCCGGCGAGTTCCTCTGGGCGCAGCGGCTGCTGCACTGGACCAAGGTCAAACTGACCGAGTACGCCCGGCGGGCCATGGACCCCCGGGTGCGGCGGCGCAACCTGGTGATCCTGGTGGTGCTGCTGATGCTGATCACCGCGGGAGTGGTGCTGTACGTCAGGACGGTGGGCTGGAAGCCGCCGTGGTGAGTGCGGCGGGGCCGGGCAGCGGCTGGTCACGACCACCCCATGGGATGCGGTAATGTTTTCCCTGCGCCCGGGCGATTAGCTCAGCGGGAGAGCGCTTCGTTCACACCGAAGAGGTCACTGGTTCGATCCCAGTATCGCCCACCGGGAATAAACCCGGCCGGATTTCCGGCCGGGTTTTTCCGCATTGTCGTAACAATCGACCGGGAATGTCCGCCGGTGCTCGTCCGCCGCAGTGCCCCGCGCTCCGGGCGGCCCTGACGGTCGATCACCGGGGACGGCGTTGCGGCGAGGCTCCGGAGTAGTGCTAATGTTCTTCCTGTGCCCGGGCGATTAGCTCAGCGGGAGAGCGCTTCGTTCACACCGAAGAGGTCACTGGTTCGATCCCAGTATCGCCCACCGGGATGAAGGCCCCGGTCGGATCCGTCCGACCGGGGCCTTCGCCGTTCCCTCAGGCGACCGCCTCACAGCGGTGCTCCCGGCCGGGCAGCAGCCGGCGGCCGCAGACACAGCGCTGCGGACGCAGCGGCCAGGCCGTGTCCACCTGCTCCGGGGTGCCGGACCGCTCGAACCAGGCCTGCAGCCCCCGGGCCTGCGCCGCGTGCCACACCGTCTGGCGCAGATGCAGCTCGGCGGGGGAGAGGGCCCCCAGCGTGCCCGGGTGCTTGCGGCCCAGTTCCCGCACCAGCTGCAGCGAGGCCAGCGCGTCCGCGGAGGCGTCGTGTGCGGCGCCCAGGGTCACCCCGTAGTGGGCGCAGAGATCGGTCAGCGTCCGGCGTCCCTTGCGGTAGCGGTCGACGTGCTTGTCCAGCACCCGCGGGTCCAGCACCAGCAGAGGGGCGTCCGTCAGGTAGTCGGTCAGCGCCCGGCCGCGGTGCCGCCTCAGCTCCCGGTCCAGCAGCGTCAGGTCGTACGGAGCGTTCATCACCACCAGGGGCACCCCCGCCCGGGCCCGCTCGGACAGCGCCCTGGCCAGCTCCTCCACCACCGTGCGCGGCGGCCGGCCGTGCTCCCGCACCTGCTCGTCGGTGATCCCGTGCACCGCCCGGGCGCCCTCGGGGATCGGTATGCCGGGGTCTGCGAGCCAGGTGAAGGTCTGCACCGGAACGCCCCGGGCGGGCTGGAGCACCAGCGCCGCGGAGACGATCCGGTCGTTCTCCACGTCCACGCCGGTGGTCTCGGTGTCGAAGGCGGCGAGCGGCCCCTCGTACCAGCGCTCCATGACGGACCCTCACTTCCCCCTGCAGCCTTGCCTACTGGCGAGTTCATACCCGTTCGCCCACCCCTCGCAACCCTGCTCCGACCTGCGAGTTTCAACGCTCCGTCGTGGGGGATCACCAATGGTGACGGCCCGTCCGAAGCCGGGGACGCAGGCCGCCACGGGGACACGGGGAAGACACGGCAATGGCCCTCACACAGCCCGAGCCCGGTGGATCGCCGACCGCCCGGGCCGCACCACTGCGGGGAGACCTGGCGACCACCGCCTGTATGGAGACCCTTCAGGTGGCGTATCTGCACGCGGTCGCGGCGGCGGCGGGGTGCTCGCTCTCCCAGCCGTTCCCGGACAACGGCATCGACTGGCACCTCAGCCACGGCTCGTCCGCCCACGCGGTGGACGACGAGGTCACCGTCAAGGTGCAGCTCAAGGCCACCCAGCAGGTCGCCCCCTGCCCGCCCGGGCCGTTCTTCAGCTTCACCCTGGACAACGACCATCTGCGAAAACTGGCCAGGCAGCAGGTGGCGGTGCCCAAGATCCTGGTGGTGATGCTGCTGCCCACCGTGATGGACGACTGGCTGCTGGCCCACCCGGACCGGCTGGAGCTCCGGCACTGCTGTTACTGGGTCAATCTGGCGGGGCACCCGATAACCGGGCGGCGCCGCACCAATGTGCGCATCCCCACGGCGCGGATCTTCGACGACCGCGCGCTCTGCGACATCATGGCGCGCGTCGGGGCGGGCGGGAGCCCATGACGGGGTATCACCTCCCCGGAGTGGCGGCCACGGCGGCGGGAGGCGCGGCGTGACAGCGATACGGCGTGACATCGGCGGCAGCGGCCGGGGCGACCCGGCGCTGCCCGATCCTGCCGGGGTCGACCCCGGGGTGCTGGGCGCCCTGCTGGCCCGGCACGGCTGGGTACGGCGCGGCGGCCCGGCGGGCCGTTACGGGCGCTGGACGCCGCCCGGCGGCGGCGCGGGCGCCGGACTCAGTCTGCTGGTCCCGGCGGGCGACGGCTTCGACGACGCCGCCGATCTGATGGCCGAGGCGGTCGCCGCGCTGGCCCGCTGCGGGCTGCCGTCGGCCCGTACGGTGCTGCAGGCGCTCAGCGTCCCCGGTGACGAGGTGCACTGGGTGAGGGAGGTGCCGGGGGCGGGCGGACCGGTGCCCTGGGAGGCGGCCCTGCCCTGGGAGGAGGGGGACGCGCTGCGCGGCGCCGCGGCCGGGATGCTGCGGGCGGCGGCCAAGGCCGGGCGGGCCAGGGCGGCCTACTTCGGGGCCCGGCTGGACGGTCACGCCGCCGCCTTCCTGCGGCGGGTGCTGGTGGTGGAGTCCGGCGGCCCGGCCGGCGGGCTCACCGCGTACACCCCCGCGCCGGAGGGCCGGGGCACTACCACCACCCTGGTGCGCGCCCTGGAGGCGATGCGGGACGCGGTGGACTACCGCCGTGCCACCGGCCGCCCGGACGCCTTCGACAACGCGGTGCAGGCGGGCGTCAGCCGTGAGCTGGTGGCGTCGGTGGAGCGGCTGGTGACCGGCAGTGAGGGGGCGCAGATCACCCTTGGCTGGTCGCCGTCGGCCGGCGCCCCCCGGGGTTTCGCCGACCGCGGTCCGGCGGTGGAGTTCTCCCCCGGGGACCTGCCGGCGCTGCGGGAGGCCGCGGAGCGGCTGGAGCACAGCGAGCCGGCCGTGGAGGTGCGGATCACCGCCGCGGTGGTGCGGCTGAGGCGGCCCAGGCCGGACGGCGCCGGATCGGTACGGCTGCGGGTGCTGGCGGGGGCCGAGGTGGCCGAGGTCCGCACCAGGCTGGGCGAGGAGGCGTACCGTACGGCGGTCGAGGCGCATCTGGCCGGGGTTCCGCTGCAGCTCAGCGGGCGGCTGGAGCGCAAGGGCGGCTTCCGGCGGCTGACCCGGGCCCGCGACCTCGCGCTCTGCGAGCTGGACGAGGCCGAGCGGGACCGGCTGTTCAAGTCGCTGCGGGACCGTCCGGACGAGGACGGGCGGTAATTCTCGGTACCATCGTTCCGCAGCCCCGTACGCTGCGAGGAACGTTTTCCGCGAGTCAGGAGAGACCGGTGTCGGACGTCCATGTGATCATCAACCGCGAACCCGATCGGGAAGAGCGAGCGGTGACCACGGGCACCACGGCCGCCGACCTGTTCGCGGACGACCGCTCCGTCGTCGCCGCCCGGGTCGCCGGTGTGCTCAAGGATCTGGCGTACCAGCTCCAGGACGGCGACGAGGTCGAGCCCGTCGCCGTCACCAGCGAGGACGGCCTGGCCATCCTGCGCCACTCCACCGCGCACGTCATGGCGCAGGCGGTGCAGGAGATCTTCCCCGAGGCCAAGCTGGGCATCGGTCCGCCGATCAAGGACGGCTTCTACTACGACTTCGACGTCGAGAAGCCCTTCCACCCCGACGACCTCAAGGCCGTCGAGAAGAAGATGCAGGAGATCATCAAGCGCGGACAGCGCTTCTCCCGCCGCGCGGTGACCGACGACGCCGCCCGCGAGGAGCTGGCCGCCGAGCCGTACAAGCTGGAGCTGATCGGGCTCAAGGGGTCGGCCGCCGAGGCCGCCGACGGCGCCTCCGCCGAGGTCGGCGCCGGTGAGCTCACCATCTACGACAACCTGGACGCCAAGACCGGCGAGCTGTGCTGGAAGGACCTCTGCCGGGGTCCCCACCTGCCCACCACCCGGCTGATCCCGGCGTTCAAGCTGATGCGCTCCGCTGCCGCCTACTGGCGCGGCAGCGAGAAGAACAAGCAGCTCCAGCGGATCTACGGCACCGCCTGGCCGACCAAGGACGAGCTCAAGGCGCACCTGGACTTCCTCGTCGAGGCCGAGAAGCGCGACCACCGCAAGCTCGGCGCCGAGCTTGACCTCTTCTCCATCCCGGAGCAGATCGGTTCCGGCCTGGCCGTCTTCCACCCCAGGGGCGGCATCGTCCGCCGGGTGATGGAGGACTACTCGCGCCGCCGGCACGAGGAGGAGGGCTACGAGTTCGTCTACACCCCGCACGCCACCAAGGGGAAGCTCTTCGAGACCTCGGGCCACCTGGACTGGTACGCCGACGGCATGTACCCGCCCATGCAGCTCGACGAGGGCGTGGACTACTACCTCAAGCCCATGAACTGCCCGATGCACAACCTGATCTTCGACGCGCGGGGGCGGTCCTACCGCGAACTGCCGCTGCGGCTCTTCGAGTTCGGGACCGTGTACCGGTACGAGAAGTCGGGCGTCGTGCACGGTCTGACCCGCGCCCGCGGTTTCACCCAGGACGACGCGCACATCTACTGCACCCGTGAGCAGATGGCCGACGAGCTCGACCGCACGCTCACCTTCGTGCTCAACCTGCTGCGCGACTACGGTCTGACCGACTTCTACCTGGAACTCTCCACCAAGGACCCGAACAAGTTCGTCGGCTCGGACGAGGTGTGGGAGGAGGCCACCGAGACCCTGCGGCAGGTGGCCGAGAAGCAGGGCCTCCCGCTGGTCCCGGACCCGGGCGGCGCGGCCTTCTACGGCCCGAAGATCTCGGTCCAGGCCAAGGACGCCATCGGCCGCACCTGGCAGATGTCCACCGTCCAGCTGGACTTCAACCTGCCCGAGCGCTTCAACCTGGAGTACACCGCCGCGGACGGCTCCAAGCAGCGCCCGGTGATGATCCACCGCGCACTGTTCGGCTCGATCGAGCGCTTCTTCGCCGTGCTGCTGGAGCACTACGCGGGCGCCTTCCCGGCGTGGCTGGCGCCGGTCCAGGCGGTCGGCATCCCGGTCGGCGACGCGCACGTCGAGTACCTGGAGAAGTTCGCCGCCGCGGCCAGGGCCAAGGGGCTGCGGGTCGACGTCGACTCCTCCTCCGACCGCATGCAGAAGAAGATCCGCAACGCCCAGAAGCAGAAGGTGCCCTTCATGGTCATCGCGGGCGACGAGGACATGTCCAACAACTCCGTCTCCTTCCGCTTCCGCGACGGCTCGCAGCAGAACGGCATCCCGTTCGACGAGGCCGTGGCCGAGATCCTCAAGGCCGTGCAGGAGAGGGCCGAGGTCTGACCCCGCGGTCCGTGGAGCAGGGCGGTTCCCTTCGGGGAGCCGCCCTGCGGCGCATATGCTGATCCGCATGACGAGCGAGCCGGAGCTGCAGCAGGGGGTCGGGGAGCCGGACGGTTTCCAGCGTCTGTGGACCCCGCACCGTATGGCGTACATCAAGGGCGAGGGCAAGCCCACCGGGCCCGGCGAGGACGACGGCTGCCCGTTCTGCAGCATCCCCGCCAAGAGCGACGAGGACGGGCTGGTGGTGGCCCGCGGCAGCAGTGTGTACGCGGTGCTCAACCTCTACCCGTACAACGGCGGCCATCTGATGGTGGTCCCCTACCGCCATGTCGCCGACTACACCGAGCTGGACGACGCCGAGACCGCCGAACTCGGCCTGCTCACCAAGCGGGCCATGGTGGCGCTGCGGATCGCCTCCGGGGCGCACGGCTTCAACATCGGCATGAACCAGGGCTCGGTGGCCGGTGCGGGCATCGCCGCCCACCTCCACCAGCATGTGGTGCCGCGCTGGGGCGGGGACACCAACTTCATGCCGGTCGTCGGCCACACCAAGGTGCTGCCGCAGCTGCTCGCCGACACCCGCAAGATGCTCGCCGACGCCTGGCCCCAGGACTGACGCCG
>NZ_LIQR01000077.1:0-11784 GCF_001418575.1 Peterkaempfera griseoplana | reverse complement strand
GCCGCGGCCGTCGCTGCTCAGGCGTCGTAGACGTCGGCCTTGAAGGGGCGGACGCCCTCCGCCTCGGCGCCGGGCAGCAGCGAGTGGGCCTTGGCGAAGTGCTCCACGTCCACATCGTGCTCGCCCAGGAACTCGTCGATCACCGAGCGGATCTGCCGCACGATCGGGGTGGCGGCCCGGATCGCGTCATCGGCCATGAAACGGTGCGTCCACATCCGGTCCACCCAGGCGGAACGCAGCCCGAAGGGCTCGGGCAGCTTCAGCCGCCCGCCCAGCCAGTCCCGCACCACCGGGGTCCACATCAGCGGGGCACGTACGGCCAGCCGCACCACCTCGTCGGCGTTCACCACGGGGTGGTGGCCGGTCTCCTCCTTCCACGGCCTGCCGGGCCGGGTGAAGGTGAACTCCTTGGGGGAGGGCTTGGTGGTGAACAGCCCCGCGACCGGGCCCAGCGCGTGCCCGGTCACCTCCACCCGCAGGTAGTTGTGCAGCACGGTCACGGTGGTCAGCAGCGACACCACCAGCTGGCCCTTCCAGAGCACGAAGTGGGTGCCCTGGTAGTGCCGCGGCTCGTCGCCGAACTTCTGCGCGTTGCAGAGGTTCTGCATGGCGAAGTCCCGCATCCGCTGGCCGTCCATGGTCTCGGCGTTGTCGGGACGGGAGATCTCGTCCGCGTTCTCGCCGACCGGCCGAACCGCCCACTGGTGCAGCTGGGGGTGCGGCATACCGCCGTCGGAGACCTCGCTGCGCTCCAGCTGCCCCAGCCGCTCGGTGATCCGGCGCACCAGGTCCCACGGCCGGAAGGCGTGGAAGTCGGCCACGCCCTCCCGCGGGGCCAGCGGCCCGGTGAGGTGCCAGGCGCCCCAGCGGCCGCCCAGGCCCAGGATGCCCTTGGTGCCCGCGTAGTGCAGGACGTTGGTCTCCTGCTCGCCCGCCAGCCGGTCCAGCTGGTCGCGCAGCCCCACCGCCTTGGCGTCCCGCTCGTCCTTGGGGACGATCTTCGGCAGCATCGGGCCGAGGGCGTTGCCGTTCACCAGCCCCGCCCAGCGCTCCCGCATCCGCTCGGTGCTGCGCAGGCAGATCCGCTTGGCGACGAACCAGCCGATCACCGGCGCGACCATCATCACCCGCAGATACAGCCCGGCCAGCCCGGCGGCGGGCGGCCGCAGCACAAAGAGCCCACCCAGCACCGCGAGGACGAAGAAGACCAGCCCCCCGACCACGTCGGACCGCTTGGCGTCGGACCTCCTGAGCACCGCCCGCAGCTGGAAGGCCAGCAGCCAGAGCAGTGCGCCCGGCAGGAAGAGCACCCCGGACAGCACGGTCACCACCGTGAGCGCCCGGTCACGCTCGTTGCGCAGCTCCTGCGCCTCCAGACAGTGCTCCACCACCATCCGCGCGTCGGTGCCGAAGGACGGCACCAGCGGCTTGCGGCCGGTGCCCAGCGTCCGGGCGATGACCGCCTCGGTGAAGGCCTCGCCGAGGTTGGCGCGGAAGAGGGCGAAACGCGGAGCCTTGGGTGCGACGTCCGGCCGCAGCTTCACCAGGTCGTCCAGCGGACCGTCGCGGTAGGCGGCCGACGCCAGCGCCTGGGTGACCGCGGTCTGGGGCCCGGTGTCGAACCGGGGTATCTGCGCCCCGGGGGTCATGTCGAGCGTGGTCACAACGCCTCCCCCTCCTCCCCTGTCAGCGGCAGGCTACCGCGCCGCGCAGCGCCGCGCCGATCATCGACTGATCCGGTGTCACCCCGGGCGGGGGCGGCCGGTCTGGATGGTTCTCCCCGGTGGAGGGGCCTGGCATGCGCGGCGGCCGGTGGGAGAGGATCGGACCATGGCACCGCGACCTCTGCTCGTCTACGACGGCGACTGCGCCTTCTGCTCCAGCTGTGTGCGGTTCGCCGAGAGGTGGCTGGCCGATCCGGGCGTACCGCGCTGGGAGGCGACGCCCTTCCAGTTCGCGGATCTGGCCGCGCTGGACGAGGCCGCCGGCGGCCGGGGGCTGGTGACCGAGGGCCGGGCCGAGCAGGAGGTGCTCTGGGTGACGCCCTCGGGGCAGGTGCACGGCGGCGCCCAGGCGGTCGCCAGGCTGCTGATGCGCGCCGGGGGCGCGTGGGCGGTGGTGGGCGCCGTGCTGGTGCTGCCGCCGGGGCGCTGGATCGCCGCCGGGGCGTACCGGCTGATCGCCCGGAACCGGCACCGGATGCCCGGTGGCACCCCCGCCTGCGCACTGCCGCCCCCGCGGGCCTGAGGAACTCCCGGTCGGCTCCCGGACCGCCGTGCCGGGTACGCCCGGGATGCGTGGGGTACGGAGCGCGCCGGGGCCGGCGCCGTCCCCGCCGAGGAGGCGGCGCCGGCCCGCGGCGGACTCAGTGCTGGTGCTGGTGCTGCTCCGCTGCCTCGCGCAGCTTCGCCGCCAGCTGCGGCGGCATCGGCTCATGGCGGGCGTACGTGCGGGAAAACCGCCCGGTGCCGTGGGAGAGCGACCGCAGGTCCACCGCATAGCGGCTGATCTCCACCTCCGGCACCTCGGCCCGCACCACCGTCCGGCCGCCCGGCGGCACCGGCTCGGTCCCCAGCACCCGCCCGCGGCGGGAGGACAGATCGCTCAGCACCGCACCCACGTAGTCGTCCGGGATCAGCACCTGGACCTCGGAGACCGGCTCCAGCAGATGGATGACGGCCTGCGCGGCGGCCTCCCGCAGGGCCAGCGCCCCGGCGGTCTGGAAGGCGGCGTCGGAGGAGTCCACCGAGTGCGCCTTCCCGTCCACCAGCGTCACCCGGACGTCCACCATCGGGTACCCGGCGGCGACGCCCCTGGCGAGCTGGGCCCGTACGCCCTTCTCCACCGAGGGGATGAACTGCCGGGGCACCGCCCCGCCGACCACCTTGTCGACGAACTCGAAGCCCCCGCCCACCGGCAGCGGCTCCACCTCGATCTCGCAGATCGCGAACTGACCGTGCCCCCCGGACTGCTTCACATGCCGCCCGCGCGCCGCCGCCGCGGAGCCGAAGGTCTCCCGCAGCGGCACCTTGTACGGCACCGGGTCCACCTGCACCCCGTAGCGGGTGCGCAGCCGCTCCAGCAGGACGTCCGCATGGGCCTCGCCCATGCACCAGAGCACCAGCTGCCGGGTGTCCGGGTTCTGCTCCAGGCGCAGGGTGGGGTCCTCGGCGACCAGCCTGGCCAGCCCCTGGGAGAGCTTGTCCTCGTCGGCCTTGCTGTGCGCCTCCACGGCCACCGGCAGCAGCGGGTCGGGCATCTCCCAGGAGCGCATCAGCAGCGGCTGCTCCTTGGCGGAGAGGGTGTCGCCGGTCTCGGCCCTGGCCAGTTTGGCGATGCAGACGATGTCCCCCGCGATCGCCTTGGCGGCCGGGTGCTGGTGCTTGCCGAAGGGGGTGGAGAGCGCCCCGATGCGCTCGTCCACGTCGTGGTCCTCGTGGCCGCGGTCGGCCAGGCCGTGTCCGGAGACGTGCACCGCGGCGTCGGGCCGCAGCGTCCCGGAGAAGACCCGGACCAGGCTGAGGCGGCCCACGTACGGGTCCCCGCTGGTCTTGACGACCTCGGCGGCCAGCGGGCCCTCGGGATCGCAGGCGAGCGTCTGGTGGGTCCTGCCGTCCGGGGTGGTGACCGCCGGCACCTCGTGCTCCTCGGGGGAGGGGAAGGCGGAGGAGACCAGCTCCAGCAGCTCGACGGTGCCGATGCCGTGCCGGGAGCCCTCGGCGGGTGGCGCCGCGGCCAGCACCGGATGGAAGGAGCCGCGGGCGACCGCGCGCTCCAGGTCCTGGATCAGGGTCTTGACGTCCAGCGCCTCGCCGCCGAGATAGCGGTCCATGAGGGTCTCGTCCTCGCTCTCGGCGATGATCCCCTCGATCAGCCGGCCGCGTGCCGCCTCCAGGGCGGGCCGCAGCTCCGGGTCCGGTGCGCGCTCGGCGCGGGTGCCGCCGGAGTAGTCGAAGATCCGCTCGGTGAGCAGTCCCACCAGGCCGCAGACGGCCGGCTCGCCGTCGGGGCCCGGGGCGCCGCCGTGCAGCGGCAGGTAGAGCGGCAGTACGGTCTCGGGGTTCTCGCCGCCGAAGGCCTCCCGGCAGACCTCGACCATCCGGTCGAAGTCGGCGCGGGCGGTGTCCAGCTTGGTGACCACCACGGCGCGCGGCATGGAGACCGCGGCGCACTCGTCCCAGAGCATGCGGGTGGCCCCGTCCACCCCGTCGGCGGCGGAGACCACGAAGAGCGCGGCGTCCGCAGCACGCAGCCCGGCCCGCAGCTCGCCGACGAAGTCGGCGTAGCCGGGGGTGTCCAGCAGGTTGATCTTGATGCCGTCCCACTCCAGCGGGACCAGGGAGAGCTGCACCGACCGCTGCTGCCGGTGCTCGATGTCGTCGTAGTCGGAGATCGAGGTGCCGTCCTGCACCCGGCCGGCCCGGTTCACCGCTCCGGTGGCCAGGGCCAGCGCCTCCACCAGGGACGTCTTGCCGGCTCCGCTGTGGCCGACCAGCACCACGTTCCGCAGCTGCGTGGGCCGGTCGGCCGCCGGTGCCCTTCCGGCGGCTCCCGAGGTGTGGGATCCCTTGTCGGCCATGTGCCTCTCCTCCCGCTGGAAGCTGGGGGCCACTGCGCGTGCAGCGCAGGGCCGAGCACGCCACGGGAGAGCCGCGCCGGGTGGGCGGCGGCCGCCACCCGCGGTTCTTCGAGCTTTCCACCGTGCAGGCCCAGGGTCCATACGGAAGTCGTGCCGCGTACGCCGAAGGGGGTGCGCGGCCGGAGTGCGAGCGCCGCGCGGCTACCATGGGCCACCCGCGGATCCAGCGCGATCAGCCACCGGACCGGACCGCCGGGACCGGACCGCCGGGACCAGGCGGCCGGGACCAGACCAGTGAGATCGGAGCCGTTCGAAAGGCCATGCTCAACAAATACGCGCGTGCGTTCTTCACGCGCGTCCTCACGCCGTTCGCGTCGATGCTGCTGCGTGCCGGGATCAGCCCGGACGCGGTCACCCTCATCGGCACTGCGGGCTCCGTGGCGGGCGCGTTGGCCTTCTTCCCCCGGGGCGAGTTCTTCTGGGGGACGATTGTGATCACGCTCTTCATCTTCAGCGACCTGGTGGACGGCAACATGGCGCGGCAGGCCGGCCGCTCCAGCAAGTGGGGTGCCTTCCTGGACTCCACCCTCGACCGGGTCGCCGACTCGGCGATCTTCGCGGGGATCGCCATGTGGTACGCGGGCAAGGGCGACAATCTCGCGCTCTGCGCGGTGGCGCTGTTCTGTCTCGCCTGCGGCCAGGTCGTCTCGTACACCAAGGCGCGGGCGGAGTCCCTGGGCCTGCCCTGCGACGTCTCCGGACTGGTCGAGCGCGCCGAGCGGCTGGTGGTCACCCTGGTCGCGGCCGGGCTGGCGGGCCTGCACGGCTTCGGGGTGCCGTACGTCGACTGGCTGCTGCCGATCGCCCTCTGGCTGATCGCCGTGGGGAGCTTCGTCACCGTGCTGCAGCGGATCCTGACGGTGCGTCGGGAGGCCGCCGAGGCGGCGGCCCGGGAGGCGGAGACGGTATGAGGGAACGCCTGGTCGACTCGGCGTACGCACTGGGCTGGTCCGCGCTCAAGCACCTCCCCGAGCCCGCCGCCGCGGCCCTCTTCCGGAGAATCGCGGACACGGCCTGGAAGCGCCGGGGCAAGAGCGTGCAGCGGCTGGAGGCCAACCTCCGCCGGGTGCGCCCGCAGGCCGGCGAGGCGGAGATCAGGGCGCTGTCCCGGGCCGGGATGCGCTCCTATCTGCGCTACTGGATGGAGTCCTTCCGGCTCCCGGTGTGGGACGCCGACCGGATCGCCCGCTCCTTCGCCCCCGAGGGGGCCGAGGTGATCAGCAGCACCCTGGCCGAGGGCCGCGGGGTGATCCTCGCCCTGCCGCACATGGGCAACTGGGACCTGGCCGGCGCCTGGGTGGTCTCCCACCTGGGCCACCGCTTCACCACCGTCGCGGAGCGGCTCAAGCCCGAGTCGCTCTTCGACCGCTTCGTCGCCTACCGCGAGGGCCTGGGCATGGAGGTGCTGCCGCTCACCGGCGGTGCCGTCTCCACCATCGGCACCCTGGCCAAGCGGCTGCGCGACGGCGGGCTGGTCTGCCTGGTCGGCGACCGGGACCTGTCCGCGAACGGCGTCGAGGTGGACTTCCTGGGCGAACCCGCCCGGGTGCCCGCGGGCCCGGCGGCCCTGGCGGTGCAGACCGGTGCGGCGCTGCTGCCGGTCACCCTCTGGTACGACGGGACCCCGGTGATGAAGGGCACGGTGCACCCCGAGATCGAGGTGCCCGCGGAGGGCACCCGGCGGGAGAAGTCCGCGGCCATGACCCGGGCGCTGGCCGGGGTGTGGGGCGAGGCCGTCCGCAGCCATCCCGAGGACTGGCACATGCTGCAGCGGTTCTGGCTGGCCGACCTGCCCGCGGGCCGCCTCCCGGCCCCGGCGCAGGGATCCGTCGCCGGCGGCCCGGAAGGCAAGGGCCCGGAAGACGGGGGCGCTGAGGACAAGGGCGCGGACGCGAAGGGCCGCGACGCGAAGGGCCCGGGCGGCGCAGAGGGCTCCGACGAGGTGGCCGCCCGGTGAGGATCGGCATCGTCTGCCCCTATGCCTGGGACGTCCCCGGCGGCGTCCAGTTCCACGTCCGCGACCTGGCCGACCATCTGCTGCGGCTCGGCCACGAGGTCTCCGTGCTGGCCCCCGCCGACGACGACACCCCGCTGCCGCCGTACGTGGTCTCCGCGGGCCGCGCCGTGCCCGTCCCCTACAACGGGTCGGTGGCCCGGCTGAACTTCGGGTTCCTGTCGGCGGCCCGGGTGCGGCGGTGGCTGCACGACGGCCGCTTCGACGTGCTGCACATCCATGAGCCGGCCACGCCCAGCCTCTCGCTGCTGGCCTGCTGGTCGGCCAGCGGACCCATAGTCGCGACCTTCCACACCTCCAACCCGCGCTCCCGGGCGATGATCGCGGCCTACCCGATCCTGCAGCCCGCCCTGGAGAAGATCCGGGCCCGGGTGGCGGTCAGCGAGTACGCGCGGCGCACCCTGGTGGAGCACCTGGGCGGCGACGCGGTGGTGATCCCCAACGGGGTGGACGTCTCCTTCTTCGCCGACGCCGAGCCGGACCCCCGCTGGACCGGCGGCGCGCCGGCCGGAGAACCCGGCACCATCGGCTTCATAGGACGGATCAACGAGCCCCGCAAGGGCCTGCCCACCCTGCTGGCGGCGCTGCCCGCCATCCTGGCGGCCCGCCCCGGAGTGCGGCTGCTGGTCGCGGGGCGGGGCGACGAGGAGGAGGCGCTGGAGGGCGTCCCCGACGAGGTGCGCGGGCAGATCGAGTTCCTGGGCATGGTGAGCGACGAGGAGAAGGCGCGACTGCTGCGCAGCGTCGACCTCTATGTCGCGCCCAACACCGGCGGCGAGTCCTTCGGCATCATCCTGGTCGAGGCCATGTCCGCGGGCGCCCCCGTGCTGGCCAGCGACCTGGACGCGTTCCGTCAGGTGCTGGACGGCGGCGGCGCGGGCGAGCTCTTCCCGGTCGAGGACGCGGACGCGCTCGCCACGGCGGCGGTACGGCTGCTCGGCGACCCGGCGCGGCTGGCGGGACTGCGGGAGGCGGCCTCCCGGCATGTGCGGCGCTTCGACTGGGAGACGGTCGGTGCGGACATCCTCGCGGTGTACGAGACCGTGGCGGCCGGGGCCGCCGCGGTGGAGGAGGACGAGCGCAGCGGCTGGCTGGGCCGGCTCGGACTGGCCCGCGACTAGCGCTCGTCCGGCAGCACCCGCCCGGCCCCGCCGCCGGCCCGGCCCGCCGCGCGCCCACCGGGCACGGACACCGTCCTGCGGTGTCCGTGCGCCCGCTCCCCGAGGTCCGGCGGGCCGCGGGCCGCCCGGCGGCCGGTAGGGTGGCGCGCCGTGAGCACTTGGATCTGGGTCGCCCTCGCCGTTGTCGCCGTCGGGCTCTACCTCAGCTGGACGGCCGGGCGCCTGGACCGGCTGCACTACCGGATCGACGCCGCCCGGGCGGCGCTGGACGCCCAGCTGGTGCGGCGCTCCTCGGTCTCCCAGGAGCTGGCCACCTCCGCGCTGCTGGACCCGGCCGCCTCGATCGTGCTGTACCAGGCCTCGCACGCCGCCCGGCAGGCCGACCCGGAGCACCGCGAGCTCGCCGAGAGCGAGCTCAGCCAGGCGCTGCGGGCGGTCTTCGCCGAGCCGGAGCAGGTGGCCGCGCTGCGCGCCGCTCCCGGCGGGGAGGAGGTGCTCAGGGATCTCGCGGCGGCGGCGCGCCGGGTGCCGATGGCACGGCGCTTCCACAATGATGCCGTACGGGCGACGCGGGCGGTGCGCAGGCACCGCATCGTGCGCTATCTGCGCCTGGCCGGGCATGCGCCCTTCCCGATGGCGTTCGAGATGGACGACGAGGTGCCCGCGGTGCTCACCCCCGAGGGCGCGTCCCAGTAGCACCGACCGTCACCGGACCGTCACCTGACCGCGCCGCGGTGTCGCAGTGGAGCCCGCAAGCTGGACCTCGTGGAGCATCGGCTAGGGTCACGCCGGGCCTAGGATAGGCCTATCGCACCGATTCGTCTCCGAGTGAGGTCTTTCGTGTCCACCAGCACTCCCGCCACCCCGTCCCACGGCGAGGGCGACCAGCCCCAGGTCGGCACGGCCCGCGTCAAGCGCGGCATGGCCGAGCAGCTCAAGGGCGGCGTGATCATGGACGTGGTCACCCCCGAGCAGGCGAAGATCGCAGAGGACGCCGGTGCCGTGGCCGTCATGGCCCTGGAGCGCGTCCCCGCCGACATCCGCAAGGACGGCGGCGTCGCCCGCATGTCCGACCCCGACATGATCGACGGCATCATCAACGCGGTCTCCATCCCGGTGATGGCCAAGTCCCGCATCGGCCACTTCGTCGAGGCCCAGGTCCTCCAGGCGCTCGGCGTCGACTACATCGACGAGTCCGAGGTGCTCACCCCGGCCGACGAGCTCAACCACAGCGACAAGTGGGCGTTCACCACCCCCTTCGTCTGCGGTGCCACCAACCTGGGCGAGGCCCTGCGCCGTATCGCCGAGGGCGCCGCCATGATCCGCTCCAAGGGTGAGGCCGGCACCGGCAACGTCGTCGAGGCCGTCCGCCACATGCGGCAGATCCGCTCCGACATCCGCCGTCTCGCCACCCTCGACGAGACCGAGCTCTTCGTCGCGGCCAAGAACCTCCAGGCGCCGTACGAGCTGGTCAAGGAGGTCGCCCAGCTCGGCAAGCTGCCGGTGGTGCTGTTCAGTGCAGGCGGTGTGGCCACCCCGGCCGACGCCGCACTGATGATGCAGCTCGGCGCCGAGGGCGTCTTCGTGGGCTCGGGCATCTTCAAGTCCGGCGACCCCGCCAAGCGCGCCGCCGCCGTGGTCAAGGCCACCACCTTCTACGACGACCCGGACGTCATCGCCAAGGTCTCCCGCGGCCTGGGCGAGGCCATGGTCGGCATCAACTGCGACACCCTGCCCGAGGCCGAGCGCTACGCCAACCGCGGCTGGTAGTCCCCGTCCCGCAGCGGTCCGCCGCACCGGGCCCGTCCCGGCGCGGCGGACCGTACGCGTTGCCGGCGCCGCCCACACCCCCGTCCCGAAGAGGAATCCCGTGTCCAGCAGCACCCCCGTTGTCGGTGTCCTCGCCCTGCAGGGCGACGTCCGCGAGCACGCCGTGGCGCTCGCCGAGGCCGACGCGCTCGCCCGCCCGGTCCGCCGCCCCGAGGAGCTGGCCGACCTGGACGGACTGGTCATCCCGGGCGGCGAGTCCACCACCATGTCCAACCTGGCGCTGGCGTTCGGGCTGATGGAGCCGCTGCGGGCCCGGGTGGCCGAGGGGCTTCCGGTGTACGGCTCCTGCGCGGGCATGATCATGCTGGCCGACAAGATCCTGGACGGCCGCGACGACCAGCAGTCCGTCGGCGGCATCGACATGACCGTGCGGCGCAACGCCTTCGGCCGGCAGAACGAGTCCTTCGAGTCCCCGGTGGACTTCGCCGGCCTCGAGGGCGGCCCGCTGCACGGCGTCTTCATCCGCGCCCCGTGGGTGGAGTCGGTCGGCGCCGGGGTGCAGGTGCTGGCCGAGCTGTCCGGCGGCCCGGCCGCGGGCCGTGTGGTGGCGGTGCGCCAGGGCAACCTGCTGGCCACCTCCTTCCACCCCGAGCTCACCGGCGACCACCGGGTGCACGCGTACTTCGTCGACCTGGTCCGGGCCGCCGCGCGCTGAACTCCGGCGGTTCCGGCAGGGGGGCCGGGTCTCGGTAGGATCAGTCTGTTCGTTTCCGTTGGATGACGTTGTAAGGAGCCAGGCGATGTCCGGCCACTCCAAATGGGCCACCACCAAGCACAAGAAGGCCGTGA
Source organism: Peterkaempfera griseoplana (assembly GCF_001418575.1). GTDB lineage: Bacteria > Actinomycetota > Actinomycetes > Streptomycetales > Streptomycetaceae > Peterkaempfera > Peterkaempfera griseoplana. Next base: position 1,391 of record NZ_LIQR01000077.1, on the reverse strand, counting down.
TCGACGCCAAGCGCGGCAAGCTCTTCGCGAAGATGATCAAGAACATCGAGGTGGCGGCCCGCACCGGCGGTGGCGACCCGGCAGGCAACCCCACCCTCTACGACGCCATCCAGAAGGCGAAGAAGAGCTCGGTCCCGAACGACAACATCGACCGCGCCGTCAAGCGCGGCTCCGGTGCCGAGGCCGGCGGTGCGGACTACAGCACCATCATGTACGAGGGCTACGGCCCCAACGGTGTCGCCGTGCTCATCGAGTGCCTCACCGACAACCGCAACCGCGCCGCCTCCGACGTGCGCGTGGCCATGACCCGCAACGGCGGCTCCATGGCCGACCCCGGCTCGGTCTCGTACATGTTCACCCGCAAGGGCGTGATCATCGTCCCCAAGGCCGGTCAGCTCACCGAGGACGACGTCCTCACCGCCGTGCTGGAGGCCGGCGCCGAGGAGGTCAACGACCTCGGCGACGCCTTCGAGGTGGTCAGCGAGGCCTCCGACCTGGTCGCGGTCCGCACCGCGCTGCAGGACGCCGGCATCGACTACGACTCGGCCGACGCCAACTTCGTGCCCAGCGTGCAGGTGGAGCTGGACGCCGAGGGAGCCCGGAAGATCTTCAAGCTGATCGACGCCCTGGAGGACAGCGACGACGTGCAGAACGTCTTCGCCAACTTCGACGTCTCCGACGAGGTCATGGCCGAGGTCGACGCCTGATCCCCGCGGACCCGCCGTACGGCCCGGCCGCCCACCGCGGGCAGCCGGGCCGACGCGCACCCGGCGGGGCGCGGCACCCCGCTGTCCGACCCTGCCGATAGCCTCGGGTTCTCGAACAGCCATCGACCGGAGAGGCGGCGACCGCGTGCGCGTACTTGGCGTGGACCCCGGGCTGACCAGGTGCGGAGTCGGCGTGGTCGACGGCGGGCCGGGCCGTCCGCTGCGGATGGCCGGCGTCGGCGTGGTGCGCACCCCGGCCGACAGCGACATCGGCCACCGGCTGCTGCTGATCGAACAGGGCCTGGAGGAGTGGCTGGGCGAGCACCGCCCCGACGCCGTCGCGGTCGAGCGGGTCTTCGCCCAGCACAACGTCCGTACCGTGATGGGCACCGCCCAGGCCAGTGCCGTCGCCATGCTCTGCGCCACCCGGCGCGGCCTGCCGGTGGCCCTGCACACGCCCAGTGAGGTCAAGGCCGCGGTCACCGGCAGCGGCCGCGCGGAGAAGGCCCAGGTGGGCGCCATGGTGACCCGGCTGCTGCGGCTGGACGCACCGCCCAAGCCCGCCGACGCCGCCGATGCGCTGGCCCTGGCCATCTGCCACCTGTGGCGCGGCGCCGCGGGTGACCGGCTGGCCGCCGCGGTGGCCCGCTCCGCCCGTCCGGCCGCCCGCCTCCCCCGCACCGG
>NZ_LIQR01000769.1 GCF_001418575.1 Peterkaempfera griseoplana | reverse complement strand
CGCCCGGCCGGGCGGCGCGTGGCGTGATTGACCTTGAGTGGACTCCAAGGCGTACGGTCGTGAACGGCTCCGTCCGGGGTCATCGAACGCGGGAGGTCGGCGTGCGGCTGGGCGTGCACATCACCAAGTTCAACCATCCTGAGGGTCCGGCCTCCGTCGGCTCCGAGCTGGCCGCGGCGGGAACCGCCGCGGAGCACGGCGGGATCAGCTGGATGTCGGTCATGGACCACTACTTCCAGATGGAGCAGAACGGCGGCGCCGAGGACGCCATGCTGGAGGCCTACACCACCCTCGGCTACCTGGCCGCCCGTACCAGCAGGGTGCGGCTCGGGGTCCTGGTGACCGGGGTGACCTACCGTCACCCGGGTCTGCTGGCGAAGATCGCCACCACGCTGGACGTGCTGTCCGGCGGCCGCGCCACCCTCGGTCTCGGGGCCGCCTGGTACGACCGCGAGCACCACGGCCTGGGGATTCCGTTCCCGCCGCTGAGCGAGCGCTACGAGCGGCTGGAGGAGACCCTGCGCATCTGCCTGCAGATGTGGAACCCCGAGGACGACGGCCCGTTCGACGGGACCCACTACCGGCTCGCGGAGACGCTCTGCCACCCGCAGCCGGTCAGTACACCCCACCCGGAGATCATGGTCGGCGGCGGCGGCGAGAAGAAGACCCTCCGCCTGGTCGCCCGCTACGCGGACGCCTGCAACCTCTTCACCTCCTCCCCCGCCGACGTGGCCCACAAGCTCCAGGTCCTGGAGAAGCACTGCCAGGACGCGGGACGCGACCCCGGTGACATCCGGCGGACCGTGGTCTACACCGGAGACGCCCTGCACACCGGCGACGTCGACGGATTCCTGGGCACCATGACGGAGTACGCCGGGCTCGGCATCGACACCGTCATCGTCTCCACGCCCCACGCCCGGGCGGCCCAGTGGATCGAGAGCAGTTGCTCCCCTGCCGTCGAGCGGCTCGCCGGGATCGTCTGACGGCTGCCGCGCGGGCAGCCGCATCCCTCCGGCCCGTCACCCGGCCCGTCACCCGGCCCGGCCGCGGCGGGTGACGGCCCCGCGCGCGGGCCGCTCGCCGGTCACTGCCTCGGCGGCTGCGGTGGCTGCGGCGTGATGCGCAGCCTGGCCAGGTCGGCGGGGACCGGCGCGGTCGGACGGACGAAGGCCGGGGCGGGCCCGTCGGCGGCGGCCGCCGGGGCGTCGGCGAGCTGGAACCGGTCGCGCAGCCGCCCGTAGAAGTCCGTGGGTCCCAGGCGGATCAGCCGCAGCCGGCGCAGCGCGGCATAGACCGCCACCCAGTCCCCGGGGTCCAGGACGCCGCGGAGCTGGCCGTCGATGCTCACCGCGACCTGTCCGGAACGGGGCAGGACCCGGACGAGGACCGGCTCGTCGGGGGCCGCGACCAGGCTGCGGTCGAAGGCCATGTGGGGCGCCACCGGGGTGAAGAGGACGGCGTCCATGTGCGGGGAGACCACGGGCCCTCCGGCGGCGAAGCTGTAGGCGGTGGAACCGGTGGGGGTGGAGGCGATCACCGCGTCGGCGGAGTACGAGGCCAGCAGCCGGCCCGCGATGTACACCGCGAGGCTGGCCTGCCGGTCGCGGGCGAGTTTCTCGAAGACGACGTCGTTGACCGCGGTGACGTCCAGGGGGACCCCCCAGTCCAGCCCGGCCGGATCCGCGGGGTCCTCCGGCTCCCCGGGCCTCACCCCCGGCGGCGGCAGGGCCGGTCCGCGGCCGTAGCGCAGCAGCGCCTCCATCCCGGAGGGCGTCTCCAGGGGCCTGGAGGCGCGCAGGGTGAGCATCATCCGCTCCTCGACCAGCGCCTCGCCCTGGTGCACGGCCTGCAGGGCACGCTCCACCTCGTCCGCGGGGACTTCGGTGAGGAAGCCCACCCGGCCCAGGTCGACGCCCAGCACGGCCGCCTCGCAGGCCCCGGCGACACGCGCTCCGCGCAGGAACGTCCCGTCGCCGCCGAGGGTGACGACCAGGTCGGGCCTTCCGGCCGCCACCGCCTCCTCGTGGCTGCCCCGCCGGGCGTGCTCGGCGCTCCACACGTCGATGTCGACACTCGGGATGCCGCGCTCCGCACACCAGCGGTGCACCGTGCGGGCCGCGGCCACGGCCGCCTCCCGGCCTCCGTGGACCACCACACCGACTCGCCTGACGGGCATCGGCTGCTCCTCGTTCCTGCTTCCTGCGGTGCCGGCACTCCCTGCGGGCTCCTCGGGGCGCCGCCTCGGTACGGGCACAGCGCGACGGGGCGTCGCTGACGTCCGGGCCCACGGCCTGCCGCCGCTCCGGCGCACCTCCCGGGCGCACCCCGAGCATGCTGATCGCCTCGGACAGTGTGGCCCGTGACGGCGCCCTGCGGCCGTCGGCGACACGCGCAGTGTGCGTCCCGGGGCCGGCGGGACGGGCCGTGGCCGCCCGGTCGGCCCTGCTCCCGGCCCTGCCTCCGGGGACGGCGGCAGCGGCCCGGCCCAAAACCCCTGGAGCCGCACCGCCGCGTGCCGCTAGCCTGCTCCCGCCCCACAGTCGCCCTGCCGAGGACGTGCCGATGTACACCAGCTGAGACACCCCGAGCGCTGATCCGTCGCGCGCCGCACCTGTGCGCCGCGCTCCTTTCCGCTGCGGTCTTCTCACTGGAACCGGTGTATCTCTGTGTCCGAAAACCGGGTGGCCCTGCCCACCTGCCTGCCCATCGTCCCCCGCCGCTGCCCCGGGTGCGCCTCCGGGCGTTCCCCGTCGCACGGCAGACTCCGCGTCAGTGCCGCCCCCGGGCTCCTCGGCGCCTGGCTCCCCGCCCCGTGCTCCGGGTGCTGGGGCACCGCCGGGCTCACCGTCCCCGGGCTGATCAACGGGCGTTCCGCACAGACCTGCCTTCCGGGCCTGTGGCCCGGCGACGTCCCCGGTCCGGCAGCCGGGCTGCTCCGGGACTCGGCCGCACGGCGCCGCCGCCTGGGCGGCCCGGGTAGGAGCGGACGGCCGGCCTGGCAGTCTCCGTACGGTCCGCCGCCGCACCGGTCGCACCGCGGCCGGTGGGCACCTGTCCCGGGGGTGGCCGAGTCCCGGTCGGCGCTGCGGCGCGGATCCCCGTGCAGCCGGTGCGACTGAGCGCCGGAGGCCCGGGCCCCCGGCGAGGTCGGGCCCGCCGAGCGCCGTGCGAGGGGAACCTGGTTCCGGCGGCCCGCCCGAGCTGCGGGTTCCCGGGCGGCTTCGTCTTCGCGCCCGGGCGCTGAGCCCTCCCGGCCCGGGCCTGTCCGGCGGTGTTCCGACCTGCCGGACAGGCCCCGGTCCTGGTCGCCGCGGCCGGGCGCACTCCGACCGGCAGGCCGGTCACCTGGGCTCAGCGACGGCGGACCGGGCGCTCAGTCACCGGCACGACGCTGCCCGAGGACGCAGAACTCGTTACCTTCGGGGTCGGCCAGTACGACCCACGACTGGTCGCCCTGGCCGATGTCGACACGCTGTGCGCCGTGAGCCACCAGACGGGCCACCTCGGCCTCCTGGTCGTCGGGCCTGAAGTCGAGATGCAGTCGGCTCTTGGCCTTCTTGCTCTCCTCAAGCCGGACGAAGTCCAGTCCCGGCAGGCGGTCCGGCGCCGGGCGGATCTCGAACTCGTCGTCGGAGGAGTACACCACGACCCAACCGAGGGCGTCGGCCCACCACTGACCCAGGGCCACCGGGTCCTCCGAGTGAACGATTACCTGTTCCCATTCCAGACTCATCCGCCGACCCTAGACCTGCCGGGATGCGGGCGGCCAGTCGGATTCCTTCGTACCGCCCGCAGCTGACGGGCGGTCAGTCGCGTGCCGTCGGCACCGTCAGGCGATACCGCCGTTGCTGTAGAGGACCTGGCCGTTGACCCAGCGGCCGGGTCCGGCAAGGAATGCGACGGTCTCGGCGATGTCGTCGGGGGTGCCGAGCCGTTCGAGGGGCGCCACGGAGGCGATCTGCTCGATCAGCTGCTCGCTCTTGCCGTCCAGAAAGAGCGGAGTCGCCGTCGGGCCCGGCGCCACCGCGTTGACCGTGACGTCCCGGCCGCGCATCTCCCGGGCCAGGATGAGCGTCATGGCCTCGACCGCACCCTTGGTCGCCGCGTAGGCGGCGTAGGTCGGCTGCTGCAGCCGCGTCACCGAGGTGGAGAAGTTGATGAGCGCGCCCCCGGGTCGCAGCGTGCGGGCGGCGAGCTGGGAGACGACGAACGTGCCCCGGACATTGACCCGGTGCATACGGTCGAACGCCTCCAGCTCCATGTCGGCCACGGGGGCCAGCAGCATGATCCCGGCAGCGTTGACCACCACGTCGACACCGCCGAAGGCCTCCTCGGCGGCGGCGAAGAGCCGGCCGGCCTCCGTCGGGTCGGCGATGTCTCCCGGCACTGCGCAGGCCCTGCCACCGGCGGCGGTGATCGACTCCACGACCTCCCGGGCCCGCTCGGCACTGCCGGCGTAGTGGACGACGACCGACATCCCGTCGGCGGCCAGCCGGCGGGCGACCGCGCCGCCGATCCCGCCCGAGCCCCCCGTCACGATCGCGACACGTGCTGCTGCCTGCTGCTCAACGGTGGCCATGGGCCCCTCCTCCAGTCATGTGGACAGGTTGTACATTAACAAGCATGTGGACCATCTGTCCACATGTAGCGCCCGGACCTGTCCTGCGGCGCACCGGGCGGGCTAGAGTGGACGAGGAGTACACATATGGAACGAGCCGACATCCCCACGCCTCCCGCCCTCAAACCGGGCCGGGGCCGCCGCCGCACCGAGGACGTACGCCGCGCCGCCCTGTCCGCGGCCGCGGA
>NZ_LIQR01000768.1 GCF_001418575.1 Peterkaempfera griseoplana | reverse complement strand
GGGTGGGTGTCGGTCCACTGCTCGGCGCAGACCTTGTGGACGGGCTTGCCGCGGTCCGAGCGCAGGTTCGTGGGCTTCTCGCAGAGGCCGCAGGGTTCGGGCTTGGGAGACCAGTGCTTGGCGTCGCGCCAGTCGAGGAGGGCCACGGCGGTCACTTCCCGGCCGGGGCGAGGGTGGGGCGGCGGGCGGGGACGCTGCCGAGGCCGGAGCAGGCGCGGCAAACGACCGTGATCGTGGGGAGGGTGCCGTCTGGGCAGCGGGCGCCGATGCTCACGGCGGCGGAGGCGTGGCCGTCGCAGTCCGGGCAGACGCGGACCGGGGCAGGCGTGATCTGGGGCATGATGAAGGTCCCTTCTGGGCCGTTGGGTTCGGATGGGGCTGGGCCTGCCGGGGCGGTGGGATGCTTGGCGGCTACGTGCCGCCCCGGCGGGCAGGTCAGCGGCGGCGGGTGCGGCCGTTGGGCTTGGCCGCGTACATCGCGCCGTCGGCGGCGGCGAGGGCGTCCGTCAGGCAGGGCACCGGCAGGTCAGCCACCGGCACGGCGCCGATTGAGGCGGACAGCGGCAGCCACTCCCCGACGTGCAGGACCGGCTCACGCAGTGACGCGCGCAGGGCCGGGAGACGGTCGGCGGAGTCCAGGACGGCGGCGGCGAACTCGTCACCACCCAGGCGGGCGGCGATCCCGGTCCGGCCGACCCAGGTGGCGAGCCGTTCGGCGGCGGCGGCGAGGACGGCGTCCCCGGCGGCGTGGCCGTAGGTGTCGTTCGTGTGCTTGAAGTCGTCCAGGTCGACCAGCAGGACGAGGGTGCGGCCGGGGCGGGTGCGGACAAGGTGGGCGGCGCGGGTGGTGAAGCCGTCGCGGGTGTGGAGGCCGGTCAGCGGGTCGCGGCGGGCGGTGGCCAGGCGGCGGGCCAGGACGGTGCTGTGGGCAGTCCAGCCGAGCAGCGGGACGCCGGCGGCGGCAAGGAGCGGTTCGAGGTGCACGGGATCGGTCCCTTCACGGGCAGGGGCTGAGGGTCGCGGGGCGGCGGGATGCTGGCGGCTACGTGGTCGCCCCGGCGGCAGGTCAGCGGCGTGGGTAGGTGCGCTGGCCGTTGATCAGGGAGCGCAGGACCACGGCGACCACGGCAACGGAGACCGAGGCGACAGCGAGGGCGAGCAGGAGCGCGGTCAGCACGGTGACCAGGGCGGCGACCCCGGCCACGGCAGCGGCGCTGGCGGCGACGTACGGGGCGACCGACCGGCGGGGCACCGGAGCCGGGGCGTAGACGATCGTGGGCGGCGCGTAGGCGGCCGGGGCGGCGCCGTGGTGGCAGGTGCAGGCCGGGGCCGTCGCCGGGGTGGGCTGTGCGGCGGTGGTGATCAGGTGGACGGGGTC
>NZ_LIQR01000767.1 GCF_001418575.1 Peterkaempfera griseoplana | reverse complement strand
TCGCGGGCGGCCGCACGGGGCAGGCAGGCCGGGGGTTCCCCGGCGGCGGGCAGGGATTCCCGGGCGCCGGTCAGGGGTTCCCCGGCGGGCAGGGGTTCCCCGGCGGCAGCCTGCCGCAGAACGGGCAGCGGACCCGGAACGGCCAGAACGGAGCCCCCGGCGGCTTCGCCGGCGGCATGCCGCAGGGCGCGGGCGGCGGCACCGGTCGCCTCCTCGGCGAAGGCGGCGGCATGCGCGGCGGTACGGGCGGCGGCGGTATGGGCGGCCTGCTGGGCGGCACCTCGGTGAGCAGCGCCATGGTCACCCTGCTGAAGCAGGACGCCTCCCGCTACACCTGGGCGGCCGCGACCATCGGCTCCCAGAACGCGGCCAGTTACCAACTGGCCTCCGGGCAGCCGGTGATGGCCGTCGGAGGCTTCAACGGCACCGACCCGGCCCCCTCGCCGGCCCGGTTCAAGCAGCTGGTGCAGCAGGGCCGGATCCACTGGTTCCTGGCGGGGGACCGCATGGGCGGCGGCGGGAACGGCACCTCCTCCCAGATCACCAGCTGGGTCGAGGCGAACTTCGCCACCGTCACGGTGGGCGGCACCACCGTCTACGACCTCACCCGCAGCAAGAACTGATGCACCGGCGGAGGCCGTACGCCATGTCCCGGGACCCCCGGGCGGCGTACGGCCTCCGCCGTGTCCCGCCCGTCGCACTCCGCGCTCGGCCCGGACGCCGGATGAGGAACGGGCGCGGTCCACTGCGAACGACGGCCCGTCCCGGCCGGCCCGCAGCCCCCTCACAGGGCCAGGCACCGGTCCGGGGGCACCACGACGGCAGGGGGCGCGGCCCGTCGGCGTCCGAGTCCTCCGGGATGCCCTGTGCCGGAACCGCGGCCTGCCGCCGTGTCCACCGGGCTCACCTCCTCGACGTACGCGGTCGTGCCCGGCGGAGCCTGAGCCACCACGTCGACCACTCTCCGCGCTCTGCCGGGGCGGTACTGTCCGGCGCTGCGCTACGCGGCCAGGGAGAGGGCGCGGACGGTGTGCAGCTGGCCGGCCACGTCCGCGAGGGTGGCGCAGCGGACACCGAGCCGGACCGGGTCGGGCACCGCCGGGCCGCCGGGGTGCCGGCGGGCGGTGGCGTCGTCGGCGAGGCGGGTCAGCGCGGCGGCGAGCGCGCGGGCCTCGGCAGGGGGCACCGGGCGGCCGCCGTGCTCGATGCGTACGGCGCAGGCGGTGGTGGCGTCGACCAGCCGCTCGATCGCGGTGACCGCCGGCGCCCAGTCGCCGGTGGGCACTCCGGCCGGCGGCAGTTCCGCGGCGGCCTGTGCCACCGCCGTCCGGGCCTCGGCGAGGGCCCGGTAGGCGGCGCGGCGCAGCCGCAGGCGGTCGGCCCGGGGTGCCCCGGGTGCGTCCACCACCTGGGCCAGGTAGGCCTCGGCGGCGTGCAGGGCCGCGGCCCAGGGGACGGCGACCGCGGCCCGGCGGGCGCCGAGGCGCGGCAGATGTCCCGCGGCGAGGGCGACCAGGCAGCCGAGGACGGTGTCCACCAGCCGGCTGCCCGGGGCGCCGTGGGCGCCGGACAGTCCGGCGAAGGCGAGCACGATCGGGGTGAGGGCGGCGGTCTGCAGGGCGAAGTGCCGCCAGGCGACGGGCAGCAGCGCCCCGCACAGGGCGGCGGCGGCCACCGGGCCCGCGGTGCCCGGGAGCAGCGCGTGCAGCGCGGTGTACAGGCCGACTCCGGCGCCGGTGCCGAGCAGCCGGTTGACCGCCCGGGAGAAGAGCGGTCCCAGGTCGGGCTTGGCCAGGAAGGCCGCGGTGACGGGCAGCCAGTACCACTGCTCGGGGCGGAGCAGCTGGGCGACGGCGGTGCAGGCGCCGATGCACAGGGCGACCCGCAGTCCGTACTCGCGGCCGACCGGGCCGAGGGCCCGGCGCAGGCCGGGGCGGTGGCGCAGCGGGGGCCGGGGTGGTGCGTCGGCGAAGCGCTCGGGGGTGCCGAAGACCTCGGCGGCGTGCAGCAGTGCGTCGTGCAGGGCC
>NZ_LIQR01000766.1 GCF_001418575.1 Peterkaempfera griseoplana | reverse complement strand
GGAGTGGCGGTTGCCGCTGCAACGCCTTGAATCAGATGAGGCTGAGCTGGTCGGGGTTGCCGGTTGGGGGCTTGGGTCGCATGAGTGGGGGGCGCCGGGGGCGTTGCGGTTCAGGCGAAGCCACCAGGCGAACTGCCAGTTGCGGCAGGTGCGGGGGTGGCGCAGCGGTTCGCGGCGGGGGATGGTGTGCTCGCCCCAGCCGGTGATGGGCAGGGCGCCTTCGATGCGGACGTGGAGGCCGGGTACGAGGGCGTTGCCTTCCCGCTCCCGGCCGGGGGCGTGTTCGAACACGGCGGGCGGGCGTAGCACTCACGGGAGTGTCCTTCGCGTGCAGGAGGCGTTCCCCCGCGCCCTACGCCCGCCACCCTAAGGGATCAAGGCGACGGTGCTCCCGCTGGTGCTCAGTCGACGCTGGTCAGCCACTCGTCGTCGGTCGGCGCCTTTGAGACGCACCCCGGGCAGTACTCGCCCGCCCGGCTGCTGCGCCACCCGGCTTCGGTGGCCAGCTCCACCGCGCGCTCGGTCAAGGCGGGAAGCGGCGGGTCTGCCGAGTCGCCGGCGAGGTCGGCGAACGGGTAGTGCAGGGAGGCGGTGCAGCGGTCGCCGAGCGAACCGTCGCAGACGATGGTGCAGCCCCCCTGCCGGCCGCCGAGGTCATTTCTGAGGGTGGTGATGGCCATGCAGTCACTGTGGCAGTCCGGAGACGCACAGGCGGAAGGCTGGTCGGAGGATCAGCCCAACGGGCTAGCAGGTCGCCAACGCTTGTGGGCACGGCGCTCCCCCGTCTTGGGTTGCCGGTGAGGAACCACCGGAGTGTCGCGAGCTCGGCATCGGTGTGGGGCCCGTGCCAGCGGCAACAACCGCTGACCAACCCCACGACCAGCACAATCCCCGTCCGGAAGGGAGGGCCCCTGCCATGCGCAGGCGCTACTACCCCTGGGACACCACCGACGCCGAATGCGCCCTGCTCGAACCCCTCCTCTCCGTCCCGGCCCGCCGGACCCCGCACGGCGGCCGCCCAGAGGCCCACCCACGCCACGAGATCGTCGATGCGATCCTCTACATCGTCGACAACGGTGCCAAATGGCGCTCCCTGCCAGCGGACTTCCCACCGCCGTGGCGGACCGTGTCTTCGCCCGCTCGACCAAGAACAGAACTCTGCTGAAGATCATTCACCACCTGCGGCGCCGGATCCGCCTGTGCGGCGGATACAGCCCCTGGCCGGTCGCCCTCGTCGTCGACAGCCAGTCCGTGAAAGGCCACCCACACGCGTCACCGTGAGGCGGATGCCGCCTTCCGGAGGAAGACGCCGATCTGGTGCCGGACCCAGGCATCCGAGGTCGGCGACGCCTGCCGGATAGTGGTCGACCAACTGTTGGAGATGAACGCGCTCCACCGGCGCCAGTGAAAGGCGCCGGAGCCGGGGGCTGCTGCAGGTGCAGCCACGGGACCCGTAGGGCGGAGCCGTCGCTCGGCGGGCCGGACAAAGTCGTTGCCCTCCCCCGCCGGAACCGGAAATGATCTCGCCATGGCCACCGTCCTTCCGCTGGTGCTGCTCCTGCTGTTCGGCGCCCTGCTCCGCTCCCCCTCCCGCGTGCGTGTCCGCCTTCCGCGGCGGATGCGCCGCTTCGATGCGACCGCGCGTTGGGCACGCACCCGGTTCGACACCGCCGCCCACGGGCTCGCGCCTCGGGAGCAGCTCAGCGCCCGCCGGGCCGGTCCGCCCCTGCCGCCCTACCGCATCAAGGCGATGCAGGCCATCGCGGACGCAGCCTGGGGCGGCGACTGGCGGCCGGCAGCGGCGTACGTGGAGGCGGCGGCCACCGACTGGGACGAGCGCTGGTCCCGGCTCCAACTGCTCCAGGAGATCGCCCACCGAGACGCGGCGTGGCTGGACGCCTGGCACCAGGCGCAGCCGGACAACGGTGACGCTGCCACCCTGCGGGCCCTGCTGCTCGTGGACCAGGCGTGGGCGATCCGCGGCACGGAGTACGCACACAAGGTGCCGGCCGACCGGATGGCCCGGTTCACGGAACTGCTGCCCGCCGCGATCGAGGCAGCTCGCGCAGCCACGCTGCTCGCCCCCAAGGATCCTGGTCCATGGGTCGTCATGGTGACCGCCGCCCGCGGAGCGCGGTACTCCCACGACCGGTTCCGCCCGATGTGGGAGGGCCTGGTCGCGCGTGCCCCGCACCACTACGAAGGGCACGGCCAGGCTCTGCAGTTCTGGTGCGCCAAGTGGGCCGGATCGGACAGGCTGATGCTGCAGTTCGCCGAACAGGCGGTCCGCTCAGCACCGGTCGGCAGTCCACTCGCCGGGATGTACCTGCATGCGCTCCGCGAGTTGGAGCAGCGTCACGGAGTTTCCGCCCTGCCCGCCGCACGCGATGCCAGGCCTCTGCTCGAGGAGGTCGTCCGATCGCTCGACCATGTCCCCGCCGACGATGAGCGTCTTCCCCCGCTGCGGCATCTGCTGGCTCACTACCTGAGCGACGCAGGCCTCCACGATGCGGCACTGGAGCAGTTCCGGCTCATCGGCGCCTGGTGCGGGGCATGGCCCTGGACGCAGGAGTCCGACCCCGTCGCCGCCTTCGACCTTGCCAGGGCCGCCGCTGCGAAGAAGGCCACGAGCCCTGCACCCAGCGCACCGTGAGCGATGACGGCCCTCACTCCTTCACAGCCCCGAGGACGGCCCCGGGGACGGCCCCCAACGGGAGGAATCCGCGAGGTCGGTCAGGAGACGGCCCAGTCGCGGAGCTGCACGGCGATCTGCCGCACGCCGATGCGGTGTGCGCCCGCGTCTCGGACGAGGGCCAGGGCGGCGGCGGGCTTGTAGTCGAGGGTGTGCCCGTTGGCGGCGAGGAACGCCTGCGTCGCGGCCCAGGCGAAGACCCAGTTCTGGGCCTCCAGGCAGGGGTGGCGGGCCAGCTCTTCCAGGATGGCTCCGGCCTTGAGCCAGTCCGAGCCGTACACCTCCCGGCCCATGAGTACGGCGCGGTGTCGGGCCTCGACGGCGACAAGGACACCGAGGTCGTCGCAGGCCGGGTCGCCGTCCAGGCGGCTGGCGATGTCGAGGAGGAGCCGGGCGTCCAGGAAGTGCGTCACGCGGCAGTGCCGTGCGCATCAGCGGACAGGCGCACGGCGGCGTCCCGCTCGGCGTCGCGGTATCCATGCCACTGGGGGGACTCCGCGGCCTCGGCCTGGGCGAACACGTCCCGGGTGTAGGCGGCTGCCTCAGTGGCGGCGTCCAGCGCGCGGGTGCGGACGGCAGTGTGCACGGCTGCCCGGCGGACGTACTCGGCAAACGGCATGCCGGCCTCGTCGGCGGCTGCCTGGACGGCTGCGGCGTCAGCGCCCTCGAACTCCACGGACTCGCTCATGCGACCACGGTAGCGCCGAGGCGGGCCCGGCCGGAGGTGTTCCCGGCCGGGCCCGTGGTTCGGGTGGAGGTGGCGGGTGGCGACGGTTCACCTACCCGGGGGTCCCTGGAGGTCAGTGAGCTCCTTGGCCCGCTGGTGATCGTCCTGAAGAGCTTCCGGGTAGGCGGAGGACTCCGGCGAGATTCCAAGGGAGGGATCCCGGCGCGTCTCCAGATCATCGGAACCCGAGAAGGCGACCAGGACCGCGTCCCGGCGGCTGGCAGGTCGGACACCGCGTCCAGGGCCGCCTTCCGGATACGACGTACTGCCGGGGGCCGCCCAAGCCCGCCAAGAGCCGTCTCCTTCGGGAGGCTGCGGCCACATATGCGCGCCCTTCGAGCCGGCCCGGGCCGTTGGCGCCGACCGGCTCGAACCGTGCCCGGGCGAGGGATCTCCGCAGGGCCGTTCACCCTGTGGCGAGCAGGCCATGCATCCGGCCGGGCACCCGCTCCGGCACGGCGCGCGACCAGCCGGTCGTCGTCCGACGCGCCCCGACCGGACCGTCCCGCACGCACCGTACCGTCGGTCCGCTACGGGGCGCGCGGGTGCGACGGACCAGGAGCGTCCGGTCTGCGCACCAGGTTTGCCGGCTCGGCTCAGCCCGTCCAGTAGCCCAGGACCACCGCGAACACGGCCACGCTCCTCGACCCGTTGTTGCGCAGGTCGATCACCCCGTTGGAGCCCACCGGCACCACGGCCAGGTTGGTCGTGACACGCCCGCCGGAGGTCCAGTACACACTGGCCGGGGACGGTTGGCTCGTCCCATCGGTCCATGCGGTCAGCGAGCCTCCGCCGCTGCTCGGGATCGTCCCGAGCTCCACCAGCACTCCGGTTGTTCCCCGGGGGACGACGCCTCCCGTCACGCGCAGCTTGAGAACGCTCTGGGCGGCCAGCGGCGAGGTACCGCTGCGCCCGATCCCGCGGCGGGTGTCCAGGACGGTCGACGGAGCCGTGGCGACGAGGGATCCGCTCGATGTGGGGCCGTAGTAGCCCACGACACTCGCCGCGACGTCCACGCTGCCGCCGCCGGAGTTGTAGAAGTCGAGCTGCCCGGTGCTGTCGAGGGGGACCGTCACCAGGTTCGCCGACTGGTCGCCGTGGGCGTCCCAGGTGAGCATCGACAGTCCGGGACGGGTCGCCCCGTGCGCCCAGACGGTCAGGCCGCCCGTGGTGCCGGGGCTGCCGACGGCCAGGTTGAGCACCACCCACGCGGCGGTGGTGGGCACCCCGGCCTTGCCACGCACCGGCACGCCGACCGTCGTCCTGGCCCCGAGCGGGGCCTTCTGGGCCTGCCCCACTCCCTGGGCGGTGTTGAACACATAGGCCGGCCGGACCGGCTTGAGCAGCTTCCCGGACCCGGGCGCGTAGTAGCCCAGCACGTCGACGTACACCGGCGCGCTCCGGGAACTGCTGTTGTGGACGTCCAGGGCGCCCCCGCTGAGCCGTACGACTGCCGAGTGCACCACGGACTGGGTCGAGCTGTTCCAGTAGAGGGTTCCGTAGGTGGGGACGGCAGAGCCGTGCGGTTCGGCCGACACCGAGCCCGCGCTCGCCTTGGTCCCGCTCACCCCGACGTCGACCAGCACCGAGGTGGCGTTCGCCGGGACTCCGTAGTGGCCTGCCACCGTGACGCCGACGGTGCCCTGGGCGCCGACCGAGCGGGGCCCGAGGACCCGCGCCGGTGTCACCGGTGTGTAGCCGCTGCCGGTGGGGACCCGTACCGGACCCCAGAGGCCTGGCGACCAGGCCGACGGCGAG
>NZ_LIQR01000765.1 GCF_001418575.1 Peterkaempfera griseoplana | reverse complement strand
CCCCTGCACCCACCCCCGACCCCTCGGAGTCCGACATGCCTCAGTGGACCCCCTCCGGCACGGTCGTCCCGGGCGACTCCCCGACCGTTGCCCTCGTACCCCATGGCAGCGCCTGGTCCGCGTACCCGCACCGAGCGCTTCACCTGGGTATGGACCAGGTCGGCGACACCGGGGCCACCGCCGTGGTCCGCGTGGCCGTCCACGACGGCACGACCTGGCGGGTCACCCGTCCGAACCTCACCGCCTCCGGCTCGACCGTGACTGTTCCCCTGACGGCCGACGACGTCAAGGTCTCCCTGACCACCGACGTCCCGGGTGTCAGCTATGCGATCGAGAGCTGGTAGGCGGACCTGCTGAGGTGCCGTGAGGCGCTCCCGGGTCCCCGGTGATGCTGCGCACGGCAGGAACGGCCGGCTCTCCCGAAGGGGCTGGCCCTTCCTGCCCCAGCGCCCTCCGGCTCGACGCGTCGCAACCGAGGGGCGCGGCCGAGTTGGTGCGTCAGCCCTCAGGTCACCCCGCGCGGCCGGAACTGGATGCTGATCCGCGGGCCCACCGCTCTGGCGGTCTTCGGCACCGCGTGTTCCCATGTGCGCTGGCAGGAGCCGCCCATCACCACCAGGTCGCCGTGCCCCAGGGGCAGGCGCATCGGGGAGGGACCGGCCCTGCGCGGCCGCAGGGCCAGGTCGCGGGGCGCGCCCACGGAGAGAATCGCGACCATGGTGTCGCGGAAGGCGCCTCGGCCGTTGCGGTCGCCGTGCCAGGCGACGCTGTCCCGGCCGTCCCGGTAGTAGCAGAGCCCGGCGGTGGTGAACGGCTCGCCGAGTTCACCGGCGTAGCGGGCGGAGAGGGCGTTGCGGGCTTCCTCCAGCACCGGGTGGGGCAAGGTGCTCCCGGCCTGGTAGTGGGCCAGCAACCGGGGCACCAGCACCTCGGAGTCGTACATCACCCAGCGTTCGGCCTGCCAGGGGACCGCTGTGGCCAGGTGGTCGAAGAGGTCGCTCGCCCCACTGAGCCAGCCTGGCAGCAGGTCGAGCCAGGCGCCGTCGCTCAGCGGGAGGCGGCGGACGCCGTCGAGCGGGCCGAGGCGGATGCCGCTGTCGGGCTGTTCGAACAGGGACGCCTGCAGGTGAACTGCCATGAATCCAGTATAGAACGAGCATTCGATTATGGGGGAGGGGTTCACGGACGGCCACCACAGGGCGTCCGCGCCCC
>NZ_LIQR01000764.1 GCF_001418575.1 Peterkaempfera griseoplana | reverse complement strand
TGGAGCGGCGGCTCGGCCTGCTCGCCGTGGTGCTGGCCCTGCTGGAGGGCTTCTGCCGGGTCTACATGGGCGTGCACTACCCGACCGATGTGCTGGGCGGCTATGCGCTGGGCACCGCGGTCGTACTGCTGCTGGCCCCGCCGGCCACCGCACTGCTGGTGCCGCTCTGCCGGGCGGTCGCCCGCTCCGCCGCGGGGCCGCTGGTCGCGGCCGCCGGGCGGCGGCTCAGCTGGGGACGGCCTGCGGGAAGCTGAAGAGCCGTCCCGGGTCGTACGCGGCCTTGACCTTCCGCAGCCGGGCCAGGTTGGCCCCGTAGTAGGCCTGCTGCCAGTCGGTGAGCCGCGGGTCCACATAGTTCTGGTAGGCCTGGCCGCTGGCGTAGGGGCGCATCGACTGCCACACCCCGTCCAGCCAGGCCTGGTGGCGGGCCACCGTGGCCCCGCTGGGCCAGTTGGCGATGTACTGGGCCAGGAACAGGCCGTCGCGGTGCACGAACGCGGTGTCCTGCGGCCGTACCCGGTTCACCGCGCCGCCCACGGCGTCCAGTGCCACCGCGGAGCTGCCGCCCGCCGGGACCGTGCGGGAGTAGCGCTCCACACCGGCCAGCAGGGTGCTGATGCCGGCGTCGGTCAGCTTCCGGGTGTAGAAGTCGGACCGGGCCCCGTAGGACTCCCGTACGACCTTGCCCGAGGGCTGCCGCCCCGGCAGGCTCCCGGGCAGATGGCACTGGGGGACGGTCCAGCCGAGGGTACCCGCCATGGCCAGCATGGTGTCCAGGTAGGAGCGGCTGCGGAGCACCGAGGTCGCCGGGGAGGCGCCGATGGCGCCGGTCAGCCGGTCGATCTCGTTCTGCAGCGAGGAGGCCGTCCCCAGGTGGACGATGGTCACCCCGACCCGCTGCGGGCCGGTGTGGTCCGCCGCCAGGTGCAGGCTGGACCAGAAGGGGTCGGGCGCGGCCGGGGCCCAGCGCTGCCAGCCCCGCAGTACGGCGGCCGCCTGCCGCCAGGGCCAGTAGAGGAAGGCGTAGGAGCAGTCCGGGGCCGGGTGGGTGCGGAAGTCGAAGCGGGTGACCACCCCGAAGTTCCCGCCGCCCCCGCCGCGCAGTGCCCAGAAGAGGTCGGCGTCGTGCTTGGCGTCCACCGTGCGTATGCGGCCGTCGGCGGTGACGATCTGGGCGGCGGTGAGGTTGTCGGAGGTCAGTCCGTAGGCGCGGCTGGTGACTCCGACGCCGCCGCCGAGGGTGAGCCCGGCCACCCCGACCGTGGGGCAGGAGCCGGCGGGCACGGTGCTGCCGTGTGCGGCCAGGCCCGCGTAGACGTCGACCAGCCGGGCCCCGGAGCCCACCGATGCGGCGCCCCGGGAGGCGGAGACGGTGCTCAGCCGGCTGACGTCGATCAGCAGTCCGCTGGTGGTGGACCAGCCGGCGTAGGAGTGGCCGCCGCTGCGTACCGCCACCGGCACGCGGTAGCGGCGTGCGAAGGCCAGGCAGGTGGCCACGTCCTGGGGGGTCGCCGGATAGGCCACCCCGGAGGGGTGGGCGGTGTCGTAGCGGGGCTGGAAGCTCTCGCGGGCCACGGCGTAGCGGCTGTCCCCGGGGCGGATCAGGTTGCCGTGCAGATCCCGGGAGAGGGCCGTCCAGTCGCTGGGGCGTACCGCGGTGGGAGAGGCGGTGGCGCCGGCCGCCGTCATCGGGCGGCCGGCCGCGGAGGACGGGGCGCCGGAGGCCCGGGGCACGGTGTCCGCGGCGGTGCCGCCGGTCGCGGTACGGCCTCCCGAGCCCGGGGTGCAGGCGGCGAGCCAGGCGGTGGCCAGGGCTCCGGTGCCGGCCCGCAGCAGGGTGCGGCGGC
>NZ_LIQR01000763.1 GCF_001418575.1 Peterkaempfera griseoplana | reverse complement strand
GCATAGCGGCCTCCGGGGACGGGCACACAGGGACGGTTCTGGGTGCCGGCTGGGGTAACCCCATCACCAACACCTCAACTACAAACCCGCCGAACTCTGCCGCTGTCCCGCTTTCGCGCCTGCCCCGGGCAGACACACTCATCCGGCCACCCCCCGCGCCCCGGACACAGGTGATGCCGCCGCACCGGCCGGCCCGGTGCTGCTCCCGGTCGCATCCGGCTTTCGCCCAGCTCACCGGGCACCCGCCGGGGTGAGCGTGCCGTCGTTGCCGAGCGGTACCCACCCGTGGGCCTGCACCCACACCGGCGCCGTAGCTGGATCCGCCGGGCGCCGGACTCTCCACCCGCAGCGGTACGCGGCCGCGCGCTCCGCCAAGCCGCTAACTCTTCATGCCCCGCACGCCGGTCCGATCCCCGGAAAGCGGGCGCTGGAACCCCAACCGCCCGACGGGCGGTGTCAGCTACACCCCGCCAGGACGCTGGCGCGAATGGATGCCAGTCGGGCGGCCGCTGAACTCCGCGACTCAATGCCGACCTGCGCGGCTGCGGCGTCTACCCGCGCCCCTGTCCGAAGGCGCGCTCCGCGTACGGCACGCGGGCAAGCGTGCCTCACGCTCGGCCATCGGCGAGGGGCGTCGGCCGGGGTTGACCCACGGATGCCCATGACGTCGCGGCGGCGCGGCGGCCCATGCGGGCCATCACGGCGCGGCCGACGGGGTTGTCCGCCAAGAGCTGGAAGTACTCGCCCTCGCGGGTCTTGTTGCGGGCGTCCCACTCCAGCTCGGCGAGGTTTATCCGGGAGATGTCCACGCGGTCGGAGTCGATGGCCTCGCGGGCGGCGGCGGCGAGCTGCACGGGCCACGGGGAGAGCAGGGTGACGTCCCGGCGGATGAAGTTGAGAGCGTGGACAGTGTCGGGGTGGCCGGCGACGTCGGGCTCGGCGGCGGCCGCGTGGACGCGCAGCGTGGCACGGGCGACCTATGCGGCTGTCGAGGGTGCAGCGGACCACCGAGGCGATCACGCCCGTCATGTGCCACAGGCGAGCGGGGCGCAGCGGGAGCGGCCACCCTCGCGGGCTCGGGCCACGTTACGGTTCAGGTGGCGGAGGTGCCCGCGGCAGGGTCCAGGCCGATCTTCCGCAGGAGGTCGCGCTGGTCGTAGACGAGGTCGCGGCCCGGGTCGCGCAGCCACTGGAGGTAGGTCCTGGTGTCTGCGGGCTGGGCGAGGTCTTGGCCTTGGGCGTGGCGGTGGGCGGCGCGCTGGTAGTGGCGTTGCCAGGCGAAGTCCCAGGGCGGGTTCCACCAGGGGTCGATGCTGTTGAGGGCGTTGAGGATGACGGGGTTGATGGTGCCTTTGGCGGCGCGGCCGCGCTGGTTGGCGAGGTCCCGGCCGACGGGGTGGCCGTCGGGTGCCTGGTAGCCGGAGCTGACGGCGAGTCCGCCGTGCTTGCGGGCGCATTCCTCGGCGTAGGTGATGAGGGCTTCGCGGGCTTCGTCGCGGGGTTCCCATTGGATGCCGAGGTTGTCCAGGAGGTGTTCTTGCCACTGGAGGAGTTCGCCGCGGCGGCGGGCGGTGCGCTGGTTGGACAGCCAGGTGTACAGGTCGACTCGGCGTGGGTCGGTGTCCAGTTCGGCGGCCAGTTCGCGGGTGACGGACAGGTGGCCGAACTGGTCGTGAAACCTGATCGCGTCCAGGGCGCTGTCCATCCAGGCCTTGGTGACGCCTTGGGGCTGCAGGACGCGCAGCTCCATGACGCGGGCGATGTCGCGCGGGCTGATGGAGGCACCATCGACGCCGACGATGTCGGGGAACGTGGAGCCTGGCGCGCCGAAGGGTGGCGGGCCGGCGTTCAGGTCGAGCGGGGCGGAGAGGTCGGCGCCGTCGCTGGGGTCAGCGAGGGTTTCGGGAAGGGGCGGCTCGCTGTCGGTGGGGCTGGGCGCGGCTTGGTCGGGGGGCGTGGCCGCCAGGTGGGTGGTGGGCAGCCGGTCGGCGATGCGCAGGTCGTGGGCCCGCAGGGCGAGGAGGATGTCGTACAGGGGCTGGTAGGCCTCGGAGTTGAGGAGGTCGCTGGGGTCTTCGCCGGGGGCGAGGTAGATGGGGACCAGCAGGGTGGCCTTGTCGGTGTCGGGGTGGGGGCGTAGGGCGCGTCCCAGTGCTTGGGTGATGTCGACGACGCTGCTCTTGGGTGAGGCGAAGCACAGGCCGTCGACGCTGACGATGTCGACGCCCTCGGTGAGGAGCCGGGCGTTGGCCAGGACCTTGAGGTCTGCGGCCCGGCCGTCGGGCAGGGGGCCGTCGTCGCGAAAGGTGGCGATGTGTTCGTACCGGTCGGGGCTGCCCATGTGGACGCATTCGGCCCACAGGGTGCCGGGGCGCAGCGGAACAGGGCCGTGGGCGGTGTCGGTGGTCTCTTGGTGCAGGGCGTCGGCGGTGGCGCGCAGGGTCGTGATGAATTCCTGGCCGTCCTTGACCAGCTTGTGGAAGGTGATCAGGCGGCGGACGCGGTAGGTGGCGCAGGTCTTGAGGGTGGCGGTGGACAGGCTGATCAGGGCGAGGGGGTCCTGGTGGGTGGCGTTGCGGGTGCGGCGCAGTTGGGTTTGGAGGGTGGGGTGGTCGACGGCGACGAGGACGATGCGGTAGTCGGAGGCGAGGCCTTCGGCGATGGCTTGGCTGAGTTGCATGGAGAAGACGGTGGGGCCGTAGAGGTCTTCGTTGTCCATGGAGGCGGCGAGGTAGGGGCCGTCGCCGGGGGCCATGGTTTCGGCGTAGCGGGGGTC
>NZ_LIQR01000762.1 GCF_001418575.1 Peterkaempfera griseoplana | reverse complement strand
TCCAGCTTCCCGTTCACCGTCAACGGCAGCGCGTCCAGCACCACCACCGCCGACGGCACCATGTACTCGGGCAGTCGCCCTCCGGAGAACTGCCGTATCGACGCCGGGAGGTCGGCGTGTCCGGTGGCGTCACCGCCGGTGCCGACGGGCACGACGTAGGCGACCAGGCGCTTGTCACCGGGGCTGTCCTCCCGCACCACCACTGCGGCCTGGGCGACCTGGGGATGCGCCGCGACCGCGGTCTGCACCTCACCCAGCTCCACCCGGAAGCCACGGATCTTCACCTGCTCGTCCGCCCGGCCGGCAAAGACCAGCTGACCGTCCTCACCCCAACGGGCCAGGTCACCCGTCCGGTACAACCGTCCGCCGTTGCCGCGGAAGGGGTCGGCGACGAACCGTTCCGCCGTCAGACCGGCACGCCGGATATAGCCACGCGCCAAGCCGGCACCCGCCACATACAACTCGCCCACCACGCCCGGAGCCACCGGCGCCAAGTACTCGTCGAGCACGAACATGCGCGTGTTCGCGATCGGGCTGCCGAACGGCACCACCCCCTCGCGTTCCGGATCCACCTCACCCACCGCCGCGATCACGGTCGCCTCGGTGGGGCCGTAGGTGTTCACCAGACGCCGCCCCCGCGCCCACACCCCCGCAGCCCGCGCCTCGATCGCCTCCGCACCCACCACCAACGCCTCAACCCCCGCCAGATCCGACGGCTCCAACACCCCCAACAACGACGGCACCACACTCGCCGACCGCACCCGAGCCGACTCCACCAACGCCCGCAACCGCCCAGGCTCCGACCGCTCCACCCCACTCGCCACCACCAACACACCACCACACCCCAACGTCACCGCCACATCCAAAACCGACGCATCAAAACTGAACGACGCAAACTGCAACACCCCCACCCCCGGACCCACCTCCATCAAAGGCCCGAACACCGACACCAAATTCGCCACCGACCCATGCGACACCGCCACACCCTTCGGCACCCCCGTCGACCCCGACGTATAAATCACATACGCCGAATTCGCCACCACCACACCACCACCCAACACACCCACCGAACCACCCGCACATCAGGACACCCCGCCACCGCCTCCAACACCCGCACAAACCCCTCCGCAAAACGCCCCGCAGCCCCCACATCAAACACATCCAGCGCCACCGTCACCGAACCCCGCAACCCCACCGGAACACCACCACCACCACCCAACACACCCACCGAACCACCCTCCAAACCCGCCAACACACCCACCACCGGCACCGAATCCACCACCACCACCCGCACACCCAAAGACTCCGGCACCACACCCACCGTCGACCCCGCCACCAAAACCACCACCGGCCGAGCATCCCCCACCATAAAAGCCACCCGATCCACCGGATACTCCGGATCC
>NZ_LIQR01000761.1 GCF_001418575.1 Peterkaempfera griseoplana | reverse complement strand
GCGTTCATCGGCGTGCTGAGCGCCGGGCTCTGGCCGTTGATCGTGCGTGCGCTGCTGCTGGTGCCGGCCCTGGTGCTGGCGCTGCTGGTCTTCGTGCTCAACGGCGGTGTGGTGCTGGTCGCGTTGGCGCTGCTGCCGGCGGGTCCCGGCAGCGTCAGCCTGTCCACGGCCGGTGTGGTCGCGGCGGTGCTGTCCGGGACGACGTCGGCGGCGCACGGCGCGATCGCCGCCCGGGACGACGAGGCCTACCGGCGGCGGCTGGCCCGGATGGCGGGCCGCCGCGACGGGCGGCGGGTCCGCGAGGGGGTGCATCTGCCCGGGGCGGTGCCCGGGGTGGTCTTTCTGCAGCTGGACGGCCTGGGCCACGAGGTGCTGGTGCGGGCGCTGCGGGACGGGTCCATGCCCACCCTCGCCGGGTGGCTGTCGCGGGGCGGCCACCGGCTGACCCCCTGGCGCACCGACTGGTCCAGCCAGACCGGTGCCAGTCAGCTGGGCATCCTGCACGGCGACAACCACGATGTGCCGGCCTTCCGCTGGTACGAGAAGGACACCGGCCGGCTGATGGTGTGCAACCACCCCTCCAGCGCCGCCGAGCTGGAGCGGCGCCGCAGCGACCGGCCGGGGCTGCTGGCGGGGGACGGAGCCAGCCGGGGCAATCTCTTCACCGGCGGTGCCCCGCAGTCGGCGCTGGTGCTGAGTGTGTCCGGGCGGCTGGGCCGCCGGGACCGCTCGGGGTACTTCGGCTACTTCGCGGACCCCGCCAACGCCCTGCGCACCCTGGGTTCGCTGCTGGCGGAGGTCGGCCGGGAGCTGGTGCAGTCGGCCCGGCAGCGGCTGCGTGACGTGCGGCCCAGGGTGCGGCGGGGCGGTCTGTACCCGCTGGTGCGGGCGTTCGCCACGGTGGTCGAGCGGGACGTGGTGGTGGCCGCGGTGGTCGGCGACATGCTGGCCGGGCGTTCCGTGGTGTACGCGGACCTGGTGGCGTACGACGAGGTGGCGCACCACTCCGGGGTGGAGCGCCCGGAGACCCTGGAGGTGCTGCGCCGGCTGGACCGCTCGGTGGCGCTGGTGGCCGGGGTGGCGCGCTATGCGCCGCGCCCGTACGAGATCGTGGTGCTCTCCGACCACGGCCAGAGCCAGGGGACGGCGTTCGCCGACGCCTACGGGCAGAGCCTGGAGCAGCTGGTGCGGTCGGGCTGCGGTATGCAGGAGGCCCCGCGCGGACCGCGGCCGTGGGCGCCGGCGGACGGCGGCCGGGGTGCGGAGGCCCGGATGGCGGCCCAGCTGGCGCTGTACGGTCACCAGTGGGCTGCGCCGGTGCCCGTGGAGCCGGCAGAGCCGGGGGTGGCGGAGCCGATGGTGCTGGCCTCGGGCAACCTGGGACTGGTCTACTTCCCCGAGGTGCCGCAGCGGATGACGCTGGAGGAGATCGAGGAGCGGCATCCGGGGGTGCTGGGGGCGCTGACCGGGCATCCGGGGGTGGGGTT
>NZ_LIQR01000760.1 GCF_001418575.1 Peterkaempfera griseoplana | reverse complement strand
CCGGAGCCCCCGTTTCCCGCCCCGCGCGCAGTGCGGCGTAGAGTCGTCAACCGTGAGTACGGGCCCCCTGCATGACCCGGCCGGTGACGGGTGAGCACACAGACACCACAGCGGGCGCCCCGGGCGCCCGAGCGCGCCCCGGGCGACGCCTGCTGCACCGTGCGCGGCCTGGTCAAGAGCCACCGCAGCGGCCGCCGGGGCCGCGGCACCGAGATCCGCGCCAACGACGGCATCTCCCTGGAGGTGCGGCGGGGCGAGATCTTCGGGCTGCTCGGACCCAACGGCGCAGGCAAGTCCACCCTGGTCCGCCAGCTCACCGGGCTGCTGCGACCGGACGCGGGCGCCATCGACATCCTCGGCCACGACGTCGTGGCCCACCCGGAGCGGGCCGCCCGGCTGCTCGGCTACCTCGGCCAGGAGTCCACCGCCCTGGACGAACTCACCGTGGCGCTGGCCGCCGAGACCAGTGGCCGGCTGCGCGGCCTGCCCGCCCACCGGGCCCGGGTCGAACGCGACGACGTCCTCGCCGAACTCGGCCTGGAGACCCTCGCCGACCGCCCCGTCGGACGGCTCTCCGGCGGCCAGCGGCGCCTCGCCTGCTTCGCCGCGGCCCTGGTCGGCGAGCGTCCGCTGCTGGTCCTGGACGAGCCCACCACCGGCATGGACCCGGTCGCCCGGCGCGCCGTGTGGGCCGCCGTCGACCGCCGCCGCGCCGACCACGGCACCACCGTGCTGCTGGTCACCCACAACGTCATCGAGGCCGAGACCGTCCTCGACCGCGTCGCCGTCCTGGACGCCGGACGGGTCATCGCCTGCGACACCCCCGGGCGGCTCAAGGCGCTGGTCGACGGCCGCGTCCGGCTGGAGCTGGTGTGGCGCGAGGACGCCCCGGCGGCGCTGCCCCCGGCGGTCGCCGCCGTGGCCTCCCGGGCCCGGGTCGCCGGACGGCGCTGGACCCTGCGGACCACCGCCGAGGAGGCCAGGGAGCTGGTCGCCGTGGTGACCGGGGGGCCGGCCTTCGCCGCCCTCGACGACTTCACCCTGGCCACCCCCACCCTGGAGGACGCCTACCTCGAACTCGGCGGCCGCGAGGGAGGGCTGGCCCGGTGACCCCGACGACCTCGATGACCCCGACGACCTCCGTGCCCGCCGCCGCACCGCTGGCCCCCGGGCCCCGGCTGCTGCCCGCCCTCGGCGCCGTCTACCGCGCACAGCTCTCCCGGGCGCGGGTCGCCCGGATCCCGCTGCTGTTCGTGGCGACCTTCCAGTCGCTGGGGATCATGGTGATGATGCGAGGCGTCGTCGACTCCGGCGACAACCCCTCCGCGCGGGCCGTGGTGGCCGGCTCCAGCGTGCTGGTGGTCGCCTTTGTGGCGCTCAACCTGCTGGCCCAGTACTTCGGCAGGCTGCGCGCCACCGGCGGCCTCGACCACTACGCCACCCTGCCGGTGCCGCCCGCGGCGGTGGTGCTGGGCGCGGCCGGGGCCTACGCCTCCTTCACCCTGCCCGGCACCCTGCTCACCGCGGCCGTCGGCGCCGGCCTCTTCGGACTGCCCTGGGCCAATCTGTGGGTGCTGCTGGCCGTGGTCCCGCTGGCCGGGGCCGCGCTCTCCGGACTCGGCGCCGCCTGCGGGCTGCTCGCGCCGCGACAGGAGATCGCCACCCTGCTGGGACAGCTCGGGATGTCCGCCGCACTGCTGCTCGGGGTCCTCCCGGCAGGACGGATGCCCGAGCCCATCCGGCTGCTGCGGGACCTGCTGCCGTCGACCTACGGCGTGGAGGCCTTCGCCCGTACCTTCGACCCGGCCCCGGCCTGGTCCGCGGTGGGCGGGGACCTCGCCGTCTGCGCGGCGGTGGGCGTGGTGTCGCTGTCCCTGGCGACCTGGGCGTTCCGGCGGGCGGCGGTGGCGGACCGCTGACGGCCCCGGGCCCGGGTGGGGCCGCCCTGACGGGCCATGACGCACCCGGACGTGGGACCATGGCCGGGTGCGTCATGGCCCGTC
>NZ_LIQR01000076.1 GCF_001418575.1 Peterkaempfera griseoplana | reverse complement strand
GCCAGCAGGTTCACCACCGCGGTGTTCATGGCGTTACCCACGTTCTGGCCGTACAGGGTGTCCAGGAACATCATGGAGTAGGCGGCCTTGTTGAAGGCCTGCAGCGCCGACTGGTTGAAGGAGTCGGTGACGACCTCCTGGGCCTCCTTGTTCACCGGGATGGTGACGAAGGCCTTCGAGTAGGCCTCCTGCTGGTCCTTGGTCACCAGCCACTGCAGGAAGGCCAGAGCCTCCTTGGGCGCCTTCTTGCTGAGCGAGTAGCCGTCCAGGCCGCCCATGATGGCGGACGGGTCGCCCTGGCCGCCGGAGACGGCGGGGAAGGGGAACCAGCCCAGGTCGGGGAGCGGCTTCTGGTCCTTGGTCAGGCTGCCGATCACTCCCGGGTCCCAGTTGCCCATGAGCTCCATGCCCGCCTTGTGGTTGGCGATCATGCCCGCGGACGACCCGGCGCCCTGCTGGGCCGAGGTGGTCAGGAAGCCCTTCTGGAAGGGGCTGGTCTTCAGGAACGACGCGAGGTCGTCACCGGCCTTGGTCCAGCACGCGTCGTCGAACTTGAGCGACTTGGCGGCGTTGTTCATGACGTCCTGGCTGCACTCGCGCAGGGCGAAGTTGTAGTACCAGTGCGCGGCCGGCCAGGCGTCCTTGGCACCGACGGCGATCGGCGCGACGTTGATCTTCTTCAGCTTGTCGACGGCAGCCGAGAGCTCGTCCATGGTGGTCGGCGTCGAGGTGATGCCGGCCTGCTTGAACAGGTCCTTGCTGTAGTAGATGCCCTCGGGCTGGGTGTCGAGCGGCATGGCGTAGACCTTGCCCTCGATCGAGTAGCCCGCGAGCGCCGCAGCGCTGGCGTTGGTCTTGTCGGTGTCGGTCAGCTCCAGCGCCTGGAGCTGGTCGGCGTTGACCTCGGCCTGCATCTTGCCGCCACCGCGCTGCAGGAAGATGTCCGGCGCGGAGTTGGAGTTGAGCGCGGTCTGCAGCTTGCCGTCCAGGTCCTCGTTCTGGACCGCCTGGATCTTGATCGTGACATTCGGGTGCAGCGCGTGGTAAGCCTTCGCGGCGGTCTGCCAGTACACGGCACCGGGGCCGGGCTGCGCGTTCTCCCACACGGTCAGGGTGACCTTGCCGCCGCCGGACGAACCGCCGCTGCCGCCGTCGCTGCCGCCCGCGCAGCCGGTGGCAGCGAGCGCCACGCCCAGGCCGATCGCGACAGCCGTGGCGCTGCGTATTTTCCTCATCATCGTGGAAGCTCCCTGATCCGTGTCACTGACACAACTGCTGTGAATGGTTTGCAAAGTAATGGCCTGTTGGGTGCCGCGGGGTCCCGTACGTGCGCTGATGTGGGCGTTCAGGCGGCAGGCCGGCCCTGGGGTGGTGAGGGTCGGGCAACGTACGTGACATCGTGACGATCACTGCGATTGCTTCCCGCCTCCGGCATGCTTGGGTGGACGTGCCAGGGGGACGGGTGTGACCGTACGGAGTCGTGTCCGTTACGGAGAGTTTCGATCGCACGAGAGTATGCGCTGGGCTCGGAGTGGCCGTCAATGACTTGTTTCCGAAAGTTATCGAAACTTGCCGGTGACTGGCCGGGATGGCTGCCGAAACGTTGCGACACTCTCCATCGATCGGGGTTTCTCCTCCCCTCTGCCCGGTTTGCCGCGGATCGGCCGACGGGCGGCCGTTCCGAAAGTTTCGAAACTTCTGCGGAATGTTCCCGTGACCGTAAGGTCCGTCTGGCGAGACGTCAAGGGATTGCGCAGTGCCGATCTGGGCCGGATGTGCGGGTGGCGGCCCGCCGCGACGGAGCCGTCGCCGCCGCAGACGCTGAGCAGGCGGGCTGCCGGCCCTGCCGACGGGACGGGGCCCCGCCGCTTGCGGATGCGCATGCCCACTCCTTCGAAACTTTCTGAACCAGCACCGATACGTTGGCGCGTCATGCGAAGGTCAGAGGTGCGGAGGCGTGGTCGGGCGGAGGGTCCAGCAGGTGTCCGAAAGTATCCATCCGGCATCACGGTCATCGCTGGTCTTGCCTCGATGACGCGGAACACCTTCACTGGCACTCCTCGGAGAGTTGGCCTGGGGGGTGGAGCTAGGCGCTATGTTTCCGGAAGCTTTCCGAAATCATGCTGCGCGACGGTAGAAGCCCCACCACTCCGCCGTCAAGCCTCGCGGCGGTAACACTTGGGACAGAGCGCGACGGACCGTATGACGGCCGCTACCTATGCTGGTGACGGTCGGTCGAGGAGGGAGCACACGTGGCAGCAGAGGGCGCGGGCCGCGTCACCATCGCCGACATCGCTCGAGCGGCCGGCGTCTCGCTGCCCACCGTCTCCCGGGTGCTCAACGGGCGCGGCGACGTCTCCCGGGCCACCCGGCAGCGCGTCGAGGAACTGCTGGCGCTGCACGACTACCGGCGCCCCGCCGCCAGGTCGGGCCACCAGGCGGGCCTCATCGACCTGGTCTTCAACGACCTGGACAGTCCCTGGGCCGTCGAGATCCTGCGCGGGGTGGAGGACTTCGCCCGCGCCTCGGGCCTGGGTACGGTGGTCTCCGCGGTGCACCACCAGGCACCGTCCGCCCAGCAGTGGCTGGTCAACCTGCGGTCGCGCTCCTCCGACGGCGTGATCCTCGTGACCTCGGACCTCGCGCCCGAACTGCACACCGAGCTGCACCGCCTCGGCGTGCCCACCGTGGTGGTGGACCCCGCCGGGGTGCCCACCTACGACATGCCGACGGTGGGCTCGACCAACTGGACCGGGGGCCGTAGCGCGGTCGACCACCTGCTGTCGCTGGGGCACCGCCGGATCGGCATGATCGCCGGCCCGCCCGCGCTGCTCTGCAGCCGCGCCCGGCTGGACGGCTACCGTGCCGCGCTGGAGCTGGCCGGGATCGAGGTCGACGAACAGCTCATCCGGCAGGGGGACTTCCACCATGAGTGCGGCTTCAGCGAGGGCGCCCGGCTGCTCGCTCTGGACGACCCGCCGACCGCGATCTTCGCCTCCAGCGACGAGATGGCCGTCGGCGTCTACGAGGCCGCCCGGCAGCACGGCCTGCGCATCCCCGACGACCTCAGCGTGGTGGGGTTCGACGACCTGCCGCAGGCGCGCTGGTCCCCGCCGCCGCTCACCACGGTCCGCCAGCCGCTCGCCGAGATGGGGCGCACCGCCGCCGACACCCTGCTGCAACTGGTACGCGGCGAGACCCCGCAAACCCCGCGGATCGAGCTGGCCACCCAGCTCGTGGTGCGCAGCAGCACCGCAGAGGCGCCCGCAGCCCCCGTCCGGGGCCGCCGGACCCCTCGGCGGCCGCGCGGCGCCCGTACCGGCCCCCAGTAGCCCCGAAGGCCCCAAACAGCGTGCCGCCCAAGGAAGATGACGAATCGTCAGCGATTGCAGGCGTCGGGGAGAGTGACCATGCTGTGATCCTGATGTGATCGCAGAGGCATGGACCGCGGGCCCGAGCTGCGGTGATCATGTCGTGTGCGTACCCACCGTACGCCCCGTCCACTGGCCGTCTTCGACCTCGACGGGACGCTCGCCGACACCCGCCACCGGCTGCCGTTCCTGGATCGCCGCCCCAGGGACTGGGCCGCCTTCTTCGCCGCTGCACCGCAGGACCCCCCGTTGCCCCGGGGTGTCGAGCTGGTGCTGGCCGGCACCGAGGAGTACGAGACCGTCTATCTCACCGGGAGACCGGAGCAGTGCCGCCGGGACACCCTGGACTGGCTGGCCCGGCACGGTCTGCCGGACGGGCGGTTGCTGATGCGGCGCGGGCAGGACCGCCGTCCCGCCCGGGTCACCAAGCCGGAGATGCTGAGGCAGCTGGCCCGAGGCCGGGACGTGGCGCTGGTGGTCGACGACGACCGGCTGGTCTGCGAGGCCTTCCGGGCGGCGGGCTTCCGGGTGGTGCACGCGGACTGGGCGGACGCCGAGCCCCTCCTGGAGCAGGCCCAGGAGGAGCAGGGCCGTACCTGAGGGCCTTGGCCCCTACAGGTCGTAGACCGCGGTCACCGGCGCATGGTCCGACCAGCGGGTGTCATAGCTAGCCGCTCGCTCCACCTGGGCGCGGACCG
This sequence comes from Peterkaempfera griseoplana, assembly GCF_001418575.1. Taxonomy (GTDB): domain Bacteria; phylum Actinomycetota; class Actinomycetes; order Streptomycetales; family Streptomycetaceae; genus Peterkaempfera; species Peterkaempfera griseoplana. The sequence continues at coordinate 6,228 of NZ_LIQR01000076.1, read as the reverse complement.
CGCGCTCAGCCAGGCCGGGGGTGGCGAACTGGTAGTCGATCCGCCAGCCCGAGTCGTTGTCGAACGCCCTGCCCCGGTAGGACCACCAGGTGTAGGGGCCCTCGGTCTCCGGGTGCAGCCGCCGGACGACGTCCACATAGCCGGCGTCGAGGACCCGGGTGAGCCAGGCCCGCTCCTCGGGGAGGAATCCGGAGGACTTCTGGTTGGCCCGCCAGTTCCTCAGGTCGGCCTCCCGGTGGGCGATGTTCCAGTCGCCGCAGACCAGCACCTCCTGCCCGTTCGCGACGGCCTTGGCGCGCAGCTCGGTCAGGTGGACCAGGAACTCGGCCATGAACCGCTCCTTCTCCTCCTGCCGCTCGGTGCCCACCTCGCCCGAGGGCAGATAGAGGCTGACGACCGTGAGCCCGGGCAGTTCGATCTCCGCGTACCGGCCCGAGCCGTCGAACTCGGCGGAGCCGAAACCGATCCGCCGGCCCAGCGGGGCCTGCCTTGAGAGCAGCGCCACCCCGGCGCGCCCCTTGGCGGCCGCCGGGGCCCAGAGGGTGTGCCAGCCCTCGGGCTCGCGGAGCGCCTCGGGCAGCTGGTCGGGCTCGGCCCGTACCTCCTGGAGGCAGACCACATCAGCCTCGGTGGCGGCCAGCCAGGGGCCGAAGCCCTTCTTGGCGGCGGCCCGCAGGCCGTTGACATTGACGGTGGAGACGGCGATCACCGTCGCAGGGTAGCGGCCCGAGGGCGGCCCGGACCAACCGTGCGCCCGGCCGTGCCCCCTTCCCGGGCGGCCCGGCGGGGGGCATGCTGCTGTGCGGTGCGGCCGCCGGATCGGCGACTGCCGGACGGTCGTGGGGGTGGCGGGATGGTCAGGCGTACCCGGCTCTTCGGTGGCAGCGCGAGGGTGACGTTCCGTCTGGACGCCGGGCGGCCGGACGGCACCGTCAGCGTGGTGGGGGACTTCAACGGCTGGCGGCCCGGGGTGCACGAGCTGGTGGCCCGGCGGGACGGGAGCCGTTCGGTCTCGGTCACCCTGGTGCCGGGCGAGTACCGCTTCCGCTATCTGGCCACCGGCGGCGTCTGGTTCGACGACGAGGCGGCGGACGCCCTGGACGGCGACGGCGGCCTGCTGCGGGTGTGAACCGCCGGGTCCGGCCGGGGATCAGCTCCAGGGCCGGGCGGAGCGGGTGCGCCAGTAGACCTCCGCGGGCTCGGCGAGCCGGGCCAGGGCGGCGGTCCGCTCCGCGTCGAGGACCAGGTCCGCAGCGGCGGCGTTGGAGGTGAGCTGCGCCTCGGTGGCCGCGCCGGAGAGCACCACGTCCGCCCAGGGCTGCCGCAGCGCGGCGGCCAGGGCCACCGTGTCGCAGCCGGTCCCCAGCTCCCGGGCCGTGCGGCGCAGCAGCTCCGGGGCCTCGGCCGGGTCGGCGAGGCGGCCGTTGGCGACGCCCTCCTTGACCACCACCCGCAGGCCCGCACGGTGGGCTTCGGCGAGGGCGGGCGCGGCGGAGGGCTCCAGCAGGTTCCAGGTGGCCTGGACGGAACGGAACAGCGGTTCGCCGTCCACGGTGATCTCCAGGGCGGCGCGGATGGCCTCGCCCTGGCGCGGTCCGCTGCTGGAGAAGCCGATCTCGACGCCCTGGGCGGCCAGGCCGGCCAGGGCCCGGTGCAGGGCGGTGTCTCGAAGCGCGGGGCTGTCCGGGGTCAGTGAGTGCAGCTGGTAGAGGCGCAGCCGGTCGCCCAGCAGGGCCCGGGACTCGGTGAGCTGCCGCCGGAAGGCCGCCAGACTGTGGTCCTTGACCTCGTGGACGGGGGCGTCCAGGGCCCAGTCGCCGACATAGGCGTAGCCCCACTTGCTGGCCACCAGGACGTCGTCCGCATCGGGCCGGGCAGCCAGCCAGCCGGCCAGGAACTCCTCGGAGCGGCCGTAGGAGCGGGCTGCGTCCAGGTGGCGGACGCCGAGCCGGTGGGCCAGGTCCAGCAGCGCCCAGGTGCGGGCGCGCAGGGCGCCGACGGAGCGGTCGGGCAGGTCGTCGCTGCGGCCGCTGGTGATGTAGGCGGGTCTTCCGACGGCTGCCAGGCCGATGCCGAGTGCGGACATCCGTCCAGACTACGCGCTCGGATAATTGTCATGATCCTTTCAATCGAACCCTTGGCGCGCCGCCCCCCGGCTGATTCAATCGGTTAGGAAAGCTTCCTAACAAGAGCTGGGAGAACGGAGACCCCATGAAGAACAGTCACGCCCGGCCGCACTCCGGCCGTACCGCCCGGATCCTGCTGGCGGCCGCCGTCGTCGCGGGCGGCGCCGGGCTGGGGGCGGCCGGCTCCGGCCACGCCGCCTCCTCCCCGCAGCCGCGCGCCGCCGCGGTCGCGGCGGCCGCGGCGGGTCTGGACGACCCCCACGAGAAGGACATCGCGATGCAGCTGGTCTCCAGCGCGGAGAACTCCTCACTGGACTGGAAGGCCCAGTACACCTACATCGAGGACATCGGCGACGGCCGCGGTTACACCGCGGGGATCATCGGCTTCTGCTCCGGCACCGGCGACATGCTCGACCTGGTCCAGCTCTACGCCGACCGCGAGCCCGGGAACGTCCTCGCCAAGTACCTGCCCGCACTGCGCAGGGTCGACGGCAGCGACTCGCACAGCGGTCTGGACCCCGACTTCACCAGGGACTGGCACAAGGCCGCCGCGGACCCGGTCTTCCAGCAGGCGCAGAACGACGAACGGGACCGGGTCTACTTCGACCCCGCCGTCCAGCAGGCCAAGCAGGACGGCCTGCGGGCGCTCGGCCAGTTCATCTACTACGACGCCATCGTGATGCACGGCCCGGGCGACGACAGCACCAGCTTCGGCGGCATCCGCAGGACCGCCATGCGCAAGGCGAAGACCCCCGCCCAGGGCGGCGGCGAGACCGCCTATCTCAACGCCTTCCTGGACGCCCGCAAGGCGGCGATGAAAACCGAGGAGGCCCACAGCGACACCAGCAGGGTCGACACCGAGCAGCGGGTCTTCCTCAAGGCCGGCAACCTCGACCTCCTCCCCCCGCTCTCCTGGAAGGTCTACGGCGACCCCTACCGCATCGACAGCTGACCGGCCGCGCCGGACCGGCCCGGGCCGCACCCGGGGCAGCCCCGGCGTCACCGGGCGCCGCCGAGGGTTCACCGGCCGCGCTCCGGCAGCCGGTGCAGCACCACCTCGGTGAGGCCGCCCCGCCGCACCCCGGCGGTGAGGAAGGTGCGGTGGGGCTGGCGGCGGCGGTCGGTGGGGGAGCCCGGGTTGAGCAGCCGCAGGCCGCCCGGCGCGGTGCTGTCCCACGGGATGTGGCTGTGCCCGAAGACCAGCAGGTCGGCGTCGGGGAACCGGGACGCGCAACGCTCCTCCCGTCCCCGGGAGGCTCCGCTGTCGTGCACCATCGCCAGACGCAGCCCCTCCAGCTCCTCCATGGCCACCAAGGGGAGGCGGGCCTGCAGCTCGGGGCCGTCGTTGTTGCCGTACACCCCGATCAGCCTGCGGCTGCGCTCCTCCAGCCGGTCCAGCAGCTCGGTGCTCACCCAGTCGCCCGCATGCAGCACCACGTCCGCCTGGTCGACCTGCTGCCAGAGCTCCGGGGGCAGGTCGCGGGCCCGCTTGGGCAGATGGGTGTCGGACATGATCAGCAGTCGCAGCGCCACAGCACCATGGTGCCCCGGCCGCGCCGTCGCGCGACCGGGGCAGGGTGGGCCGGATTCCCGGCCGGGGGCCGGATCCGGGTCAGATCCGGGTGGCCGGCCGCTCGTGCCTCATGCCGCGGCGACCGCCGGCGGGGGAGTGGGGCTCCTTGCCGGCCTTGGCCGAGGCGGCGAGGGCCAGCAGCAGCATCACCGCGCCCACGACCACGTTGCTGATGATCGTCCGGGTGGTGGCGACCGAGCCGGAGACCACCCAGGGGGAGATGATCGTCCAGATGCCGATCGCGCAGGCGGCCCACGCCCTGGCGTGGGTGCGCTCGTAGGCGGAGCCGAAGTCGGCCATCAGCAGCGCATAGGCGAGACCGGTGACCAGGTTGCAGACCGCCAGCGTGGTGAGTCCGCTGAAGCCGGTGATCCAGGGCGAGACGGCGAGGTAGAGACCGGCGATCAGGGCCAGGGCCTCGATCCCCTGCGAACGGGGCGTGGTGGCCGCCCGCTCGTAGCGCTCACGCATCTCCATGATGTCCGGGTGGTGTTCCATGCTCGAGGGTGTGGAACTCGGCGTCGTGGACACCACGACCACCTCCTGAAGGGTGATGGAAGATCGTGCACTGCCAGGGTAGACATGTCCGGTTTGCAAGTGGATATGGCTTTGATATCGGTTCGGTAGCTGATTGCCCTCGCCGGGCGGCCTCCAGGGCAGGCTGACCTCCCCGCGGGACCGGCTCCCCTCCGGGAACGCCGCACCCGGGGTCGACGGCCGCGGCCGGCTCAGCGCACCGGGCCGCCGGGGCCGGTCGGCCGGTGCGCCGCCGCCAGGACGGTCGGCGGGCAGAGCCGTACGGTGCCGCAGTTGCCGCAGGCCCAGCCGCCGGCCGGACCCTGGCGCATCATCGAACCGCAGTTGGGGCAGGTCATATCCGGTGTGCGGTGCCACCCGCGCCGGGCGGCCCCTCCTCCTTCGCTGTGCCGTCGAAGCCGCCGAGCCCGCCGGTTGCGGCCGGCGGGCTCGACGCTGTCGAAGAACGGTCTGCACCAGAAGACGACCAGGCGCTCCCGCCGGTTCGGCGGAACACCTGAACATTCCCTGGGTCTTCACAGGGCGCCTTCTCGGGCGGTCTTCACAGGGCGTCTTACGGGGGACTTTGCAGGGTGGTTCAGCCGAGGTGCCGGGTCCCGGTCGGGCGCTGCAGCGCCTGCCTGCCGCCGGACGCCAGCATCCGCACCTCCCCACCGCTGTTGATCTCGGCCCGGACGATACCGGTGTCGTCGCAGTAGACGGGCTCACCGCCGGGGCCGGTCGCCGGGGTGCGGTGGACCACCACCACGTCGTCCTCGGACGGCTCCTCGCCCGGCCCGGCATGCGAGAAGATCAATTCATACCGTTCGGTCGTCTGCATGGGGCCTCCTCCTCGGATTGCCGGCCCAAAAACGGACACACTTCTCATACCCCAATGATGCGCCGACCCCTCCCGGGGCTTTGCAGGGGTGTCGCGCCGCCCGGTCCGGGTATCCGACCGCTGTCGGGCCGGCGGGCAGGCCGACCGGTCCGCCCTCTGCGGAAAGGACCGAGACCGTGAGCGAGTACGAGGCGCACCGGACCATGCCGGCCCTGCCCGAACAGGTCTTCGACGAGGCCTCCGACCTGCGCACCATGGAGCGCTGGCTGCCCCGCGAGCTGCACCTCGAGGCGCAGCGCCCACCGGCGGTGACCGTGAGCCACGGCGAGCGGGGCGAGCAGGAGACCGCCCTGCTGCACGCCCACTACGACCGGCTCCGACTGGAGTGGGGCACCCGCGACAGCGGGCGCTACTCGGGATGGCTGCAGGTGACGGGGCTGGAGTCCGGGGCCAGCGAGGTCAGCGTGCACCTCACGTTCTCCGACCCAGAGTGCGCCCCGCCCAGCCGCGACGTGGAGATGGCGCTGCGCCAGAGCCTGGACCGGCTGGCCGAGCAGGTGAAGCTGCGCGCCGGCTACCCCGCGTGACTCCGGCGGATCAGCCCGCCTTGCGTCCCACCCCGGCGTAGACCCAGTACTCCTGCGGATTGGCCGGGACCTCCTCCGCCGCGTCCGGACGCCACAGCGGTACGTGCACCAGGCCCGGGGCCACCAGGTCGAAACCGTCGAAGAGGCCCTCGATCCGCTCTCGTGAACGGGCGGTGACCGGTGCCGTCGCCTTGGAGCGGTACAGCTTGCCGACCGCCGCCGCGGTGTCCGGCCGGTCGTCGTCGGTGGCATGGGTGAGCGCCAGCCAGCTGCCCGCCGGCAGCGCGTCGCGGTACGCGGCCACCAGGTCCCCGGGGCCCTCCTCCTCGGTGATGAAGTGGAGGATGGTGATCATCAGCACCGCCACCGGCTGGTCGAAGTCGATCAGCTCGCGCAGCCTGGGGGAGGCGAGGACCTCCTTCGGCTGCCGGATGTCCCCGTTGACGATGCCGGCGCCCGGGGTGTCCGCCAGCAGCGAGGCGCTGTGCGCCACCGCCACCGGGTCGTTGTCCACGTACACCACGCGGGCGTCCGGTGCGGCGGCCTGGGCCACCTCGTGCACATTGCCCTGGGTGGGGATGCCGG